>MHTH01000023.1:16198-35082 GCA_001823055.1 Candidatus Vogelbacteria bacterium RIFOXYB1_FULL_42_16 | reverse complement strand
TTTCAACCTTTTTACTGCCAGCGGACCATCCGCCAACAGAGTCATTCCAATCATTGTCTACCCTATATTATACACCCATTTGTCTATTTTGTCAATAGCTGAAAAATGTGTCCAAACTCACCCCCTACTTTACTGAGACGGTAAAATTTAATGGGCTGGGGTTGTCCCTGCACACCAATCGTGGCATCGCGCTTTGTTTTTCATAATTTTTAAATTTTTTCTCTTAAAAGAGGGTAATAATTAGGTAGTTGGTTTAAGTTTTTTGGGGCGCAAAAAAACAATGCCACAATTGGTGTGCAGGTTGTCCACAGTTTTTAATTGTAACTTCTCTCACTCATGCTAGTAATGAGAGCAGATACTGAAACGATAAAAAAATTGTTGCCACTGTTTGCTTGGGAAAGAACGAACTTTAAATTACCAAACTTGTTGAGGCAGAAACTTTTTAGGGGGTCGTGAGTTTGACGAAACGAACGCTTCAGGATTTTTCAAGCTTCGAAAAATCCGTACCCTAAAAAGTTTGCTGACGATAAAGAGTTTTGTAATTTAAAGATAGAAAGATTAGAATATAAATAAATATGGACGATCAACTCGACGAGAAACGCGATCGAAAGATCGACGAACTCTATAAACAAGAAGCGGAAAAGCTGGCTCAAGTCATGGCCGAACGCCATCAACTACCTTATATTGATCTTTCAAAACTTTCTCTCAACACCGACGCTCTTCGTTTAGTGCCGATGCTCGAAGCCAAAGAAGCCGGTCTGGCCGCTTTTCGTGTCACCGGTCGTATCGTCCACGTGGCGATTATGTCGGCGACCAACGACAAAATAAAAGAAATAGTCGAAGATTTAAAAAATAAAAATTTTACCGTCAATCTTTACTTGGCCTCAACCAGTAGTCTAGCTCGCGCTTGGGATATGTATGGTGAAATTTCCGCCTCGGCCGCTTCTGATGCCGGTTTGATTAAAATTTCCGATACCCAAATCAGCGATTTGGCTGGCCAATTTAAAACTCTGGATGAAATCCGCCAAGCCCTAACGACGGAAAACATGAACGCGGTCAAAGGTAGTGGCATTTCAGTAATTTTGGAAATGATTCTGGCCGGCTCCCTAGCGACCGATGCTTCCGATATTCATTTTGAACCGCAAGATGAACAAATTCGTTTGCGTTATCGCCTAGACGGTGTCCTTCTCGATATTGTCGATTTGGATCCAAAAATTTATCGTCAAATTTTGGCCCGGATCAAATTGGTTTCCGGCCTCAAACTTAATGTGAAGTTGTCGGCCCAAGACGGACGCTTTACGATTCGCGCCAATAAAACAGAGATTGAAATCCGCACCTCGGTCATTCCCAGCGCTTACGGCGAGTCGATTGTCATGCGCGTTCTCAACCCCAAAACAATTCAATTAACTTTTGAAAAATTGGGGGTGGAGCCAAAACTTTACGATATCTTTGCTCGAGAAATCAGAAAGCCAAACGGCTTAGTGCTTCTGACCGGACCAACCGGTTCCGGTAAAACCACCACTCTTTATGCTTTCTTGCGAGAAGTCAATTCTACCGAAAGCAAGATTATCACCATCGAAGATCCGATTGAATATCATTTGGAGGGCGTCAATCAAACCCAAGTCAATCGCGCCAAAGGTTATACTTTTTTGTCCGGTTTACGGAGCGCTTTGCGTCAAGATCCGGATATTATTATGGTCGGTGAAATCCGCGACAGCGAGACCGCCAAGATCGCTATCAACTCCGCTCTGACCGGTCACTTGGTTTTTTCCACTCTCCACACCAACAACGCGGCCGGCGCCATTCCCCGTTTTATTGATCTGGGGGTCAATTCCAAAGTTTTAAGTTCGTCGCTGACTCTCTCGATCGCTCAACGTTTGGTTCGCAAATTGTGCGACCAATGCAAAAAGAAAGTAGCGCCAGAGCCGGAAACAAAAAAATTTTTGGAACAAGTGGTGGAATCAATCAAGGCTCGACGCTCTGATATCCAAGTCCCGCCCGTCACCAAAATCTACGAACCAGTTGGTTGTCCGACCTGCAATGGCACCGGCTACAAAGGGCGCGAAGGTATTTTTGAAGCTATTTTGATGGATGAAGCGATCGGTAAAGTAGCCAATGAAAATCCGGACGAAAGAGAAATCCGTCTGGCGGCTCGACCCCAAGGTATTCTCGAAATGCGTCAGGACGGCATATTAAAAGTTTTAAGCGGTCGAACTTCGATTACTGAATTAGGTCGAGTGGTTGATTTGACGGGAGAAATAATTTAACTCGGTTTTCAGCGGACAACAAAAAAGACCCCGTGGTCGGAACCTCCTTTGACAATCAAGAACATAAACCTCTAAGCAATCCCTTAGGTAGTGCTACTTAAGTTAGGAAAATCTTAAAGGATGGTCGCAGCGCTCTCTAGTTCAAGCTAGAGTGCCATTACGTCCTTTAAGAAGAACCCGTTAGACCTTGCGGTCTAAATTGCTTAGAGGTTTATGAGCTTGATTACTCTGTTGTAGAGTATAGCATAAACACAAAAATATGTCAAGTGATAAGATTCGGAAAGAAAAATCTAACACCACTATTGATAGCGATGATTCTTTTCTTGATAAATCATTACGTCCCCTATTGTGGGACGAATACATTGGCCAAAAGACCATAAAAGACAACCTCAAAATCTTACTGACAGCTGCCAAAGAACGAAATCACCCGCCGGAGCACTTGCTCTTTTATGGCCCACCGGGCCTAGGAAAAACGACGTTAGCTTATCTTATCGCAAAAGAACTAGGGGCGCAAGTCAAGGTTACTTCTGGTCCGGCCATTGCCAAGGTTGGCGATTTAGCCTCGATTTTAACCAACCTATCGGCCGGTGATATTCTTTTTATTGACGAAGTCCATCGCCTCAACAAAATGATCGAGGAGGTCCTCTACCCTGCCATGGAGTCCGGCACCCTCAATATCATCATTGGCAAAGGGCCGGGCGCTCGAGTCATCCAGCTCGATTTACCCCCTTTTACCCTGATATCAGCTACTACGCGTGTGGCGCTGATTTCTTCTCCTTTGCGTTCCCGTTTTTCCGGTGGCACCTTTCGTCTGGAATTTTATGATCAAGCGGAAATCGGTCAAATCATCGATCGTTCGGCTAAAATTCTAGGCATCGAGATTGAACCGGAGGCCGTCAAAGAAATTGCTCGGCGGAGTCGTTTTACCCCTCGGATCGCTAATCATCTGCTCAAGCGTTGTCGTGACTATGCTCAAGTTGCCCGTGAACCGATCAGTTTAAAAACGGTTCGGTCCGCTTTGTCTTTATTGAGTATTGATGAACTTGGCCTAAACCAAACCGACCGACAAATTCTCGAAACCATTATTGAAAAATTTAACGGTGGACCAGTCGGTCTAAACACGATCGCGACTTCCTTGTCGGAAGAAGATGCCACGGTCGAAGACGTCAATGAACCCTATTTGATTCAAGTGGGTTTGCTGGAAAGAACGCCTCGCGGTCGAGTCGTCACGCGCAAAGCCTATGAACATTTAGGTTTTGATCAGCCGACCGATCAATCATCCAAACTACTTTAAAGAGATTTGATTTACTTTTTTTAGAGAGTAGACTTAAATTAGAAACGGAACTTTGTGCCTAGAAAAGGAGTTCACCGATGTCCAACCAAACGGCGAGGCCTCACCGCCACCATCGTCATCGGCATTCCTCGAGTTCAAGAGAGCGACTCAAGCGCTGGTTCAAGAAATTGACCAGACCGCTTCGCCATTTGATTCGAGAAATGCGCATCTAATCACCCCGAGAAAACCTAGTGTTTTCTCGGGGTTCCTTTTTTACCCTATTGAATAAATTTTAAATTAGAGGAAATCACTTAAACTAATTTATTTACAATGTTTTTATATTAAGATAATCTTATTAAGTTAAATTATTAATTTAAAATTTATTCAATAGGGTAAATGAGTGGTCACAATAAATGGTCGCAAATTAAACAGAAAAAAGGCGCCGAGGATGCCAAGCGCAGTAAGCTTTTTTCAATGTTGGTGCGACAAATCACGATTGAGGCAAAGCGAGCCGGTGGCAACCGCGAAGATCCCGGTCTAAAAGGAGCGGTGACTCGCGCCAAGGAAGCCAATATGCCCAACGACAATATTGAAAGAGCAATTAGCAAGGCGACTAGCGCCGGTGCTGAATCATTTGAAAATGTTATTTATGAAGCTTTTGGACCAGGCGGAGTCGCCATCGTCATTGAGGGTATAACCGATAATAAAAACCGGACTACGCCGGAGATCAAACATTTACTGTCCAAACAAGGTTTGGCTTTAGGTGGACAAGGTTCAGCCATGTGGGCTTTTGAAAAAATTGCTGGTGAACTAAAGCCAAAATCGACGATTAGTCTAGCGGAAAATGATAAGAAAAAATTGACTGAAATTATTGAGAACCTTGAGGAACACGACGATATAAAAAATGTTGTTACCAATGCGGGTCAAAATCAAAAATAGAAAATCTAAAATAAGTGTGCTGAAGTTTTTGATTTTTTATTTTTAATCTTTAATTTTTAAAGAAAATGAAAATCACCAATCAGCGAGTTATGGGTATCGATCCAGGCTATGATCGTTTAGGGATAGCGATTATGGAAAAAGATCCTCGGGGCGAAAAATTAATTTTTTCCACTTGTTTAACCAGTGATAAAAAAGCTGATTTTTCCCAACGCTTATGGCAATTGGGAAAAGAAATTGAAAAAATAATAAAAAAACACCGGCCAACTGTCGTAGCCATGGAAAAACTGTTTGTAACCGTCAATCAAAAAACCGCTATGGCCGTCGCCGAGGTCAGAGGGATGATTATTTATCTGTCGGCTAAATACCAACTGGCTGTCAACGATTTTTCACCCTTAGAAATAAAAAGTTGTTTGACTGGCTACGGTCAAGCTGATAAAAAACAAATGATTTCATTAGTGGAAAAAATTTTAAAAATAAAAACTAAGAAAAAATTTGATGATGAATATGACGCCATGGCAGTGGCTCTCACCTATTTAGCAAAAGGAAATTGGCGTTAGTTGATAAGGTTATCCCTGCACACTAATCAGGCCATCGCGTCTTTGTTTTTTAAACAGAAGTAGACAAATCAGATATTAAAATCAATAATTATTCAAACTAAACTAATTATTTTAAAGACGCACAAAAAACAATGGCCTGATTGGTGTGCAGGTTATCCACAAGTAAAACTAGCCAGACTTGCAAAAAAAATCCATTATGTTAAAAAGTCAAAATTGTACTTAGGTCGTATCCGCTAACCAGCGGAAAATAAATTAAAAATTTTATTTACAAAAATGGACGACGATAAAGATTTGAAAGACCTCGACGGAGAAGTTGATCTTCCCGGAGAGGATGATAAAGAAGTCGAAGGTGAAGAATTTGATTTGGGGCCAGACGAATTGGATGGTCCGGATTTTGATTCGGATGTGACCGAAGAAGAAAGTTATTAACCCCAAACAAAAACTGCACTTCGTGATGAAGTGCAGTTTTTGTTTGGGGTTAAATTTTGATATTTTAATTTTCGGGAACCAACACTTTCACAAATTTTTTCTTGCCGATTTTAAAAACCGTCGTCTTAATTATTTTCTGGTACAAATCAGCCACATTTTCTCCGCCTTCAAAAGACACTCCACCTCCATCAACCAATCGTTTGAATTCTCCTTTGGAAGATAAAATACCGGCGCGAACTAAAACTTCGGACAGTAATTCACCGATTTGAGCGGGAATCTCGATGGCTTCATCTGGAACTAATCTTTTTTGAAAAGTATTGATAAAATATTTTTCAGCGCGAACGGCCTTGTTGACGCCATGAATAATTTTGACAATTTCTCGGGCCAAGACCATTTTGGCGTCGCGTGGATTTTGCTTATTCAATTTAGCCATTTCAGTCAAATCGACTTCCGTGCAAATTTCGAAACCGAGCATAATCATTTCATCCGGCCAACTCATAACCTTGCCGTAAACGTCATTCGGTTCATCAGCCAAAGTGACCATATTACCCTCGCTCTTACCCATTTTTTTGCCAGTAGGATCAACGAGTAATTTAGTAGCGATAACAAATTTTTCCTGACCACGTTTTTTTTGCATCGTCCGGCCAGTCAACATATTGAAAGTTTGATCATTGCCACCGATCTCGGCATTCACCCCCAAATGAACCGAATCATAACCCTGCATCAAGGGATAAAAAAACTCATGCAAAAAAACTGGTCGGCCAGCCTTAATTCTCTCTTGAAACATATCTCGCTCTACCATTTGGCCTAAAGTAAATTCCGAAGCAATAGTAATAAGCTGAGAAAAATTTAATTTGGCCAGCCAACGGCTATTGTAGACAAATTTTATTTTTTGGCGATCCAAAACTTTACCAATTTGTTTTTTATAAGAACGGCAATTAGTTAGGACTTGCTCGTGGGTTAAAACTTGTCGAGCTTCACCCTTGTCCGTCGGATCACCGATTTGAGCAGTAAAATCACCGATCAAAACAATTATCTCCGCGCCTAAATCTTGGAGAATCTTCAATTTGAGCATCACCGACAAGTGACCAAGATGGAGAGTTGGACCGGTAGGGTCAATACCGTAATAAATCTTGAGAGGTTGACTTTGAGCTAAATACGAGGTAAATTCAGCCGGCGAAGGATAGATTTGTTCTATCCCCCGACTTAAAAAGACTTTAATGATTTCATCTTTAGTCTTGGACATACGGTCAATCTAACATAAACCGGTTTTTTTTGAAAGATTTACCCTCTCAATTTTGCCGGATTCAAAACAAAAAAAGAAATTTCTTTTTTAGATTGTCTTATCTGTTATATAATGAATTGACGATGTTAGTAAAAACAAAAACAAAATTAGGTCATAAGTTTGCCAAATCTTTTTCTCTATTGACCGCTTTCGCTTTGATCTCGGCCGGAGTAATTTTAATTTGGTTGATTACGATTCCTATCCCCGATTTCAACGAGTCACTACAAGAAAAAAAATTAAGTAATTCCACCAAGATTTATGATCGGACCGGCAAAATCTTGTTTTATGATGTCAACGGCAATATTCGCCGAACCGTCGTTCCCCTCAATGCCGTCTCCGATAATATGAAAAAGGCGGTCTTGGCCGCTGAAGACGCTGAATTTTATAGCCATTATGGAATTAAACCGACCGCCATCTTGAGAGCTTTCTTGGTCAATTTGAGTGCTGGTTCAGTCCGTCAGGGTGGTTCCACGATTACTCAACAAGTAGTAAAAAATCTTCTGTTGACCAATGACCGGACGATTACCAGAAAAATCAAAGAGATCGTTTTGGCAATAAAAATCGAACGCAATATGACTAAAGATCAAATCTTTGAACTTTATCTCAATATCGCACCATTTGGCGGAAATATTTACGGCGTGGAAGAGGCTTCGATTGCTTACTTTGGCAAAAACGCCAAGGATTTAAATTTAACCGAATCGGCCTACTTAGCGGCCCTACCTCAAGCACCAACTTTTTTTTCACCCTATGGTAATAATCGAGAAAAATTAGAAGACCGCAAAAACTTTGTTTTGGGTCAGATTCTTAAATTAGGCTGGATTGATGAAGCTCAAATCAAACAAGCCAAGAAAAATCGCTTGATTTTTGCACCGGTGGAAAATCACGGCATTAAGGCGCCTCATTTTGTTTTTTATATTAAACAGTATTTAGAAGAAAAATATGGTCAGGAAGTAGTGGAAAACGATGGCTTAAGGGTCATTTCCACTATTGATTGGGAAATTCAACAAAAAGCGGAAAATATCATTAAGGTTTACGGTCAAAAAAATAAAGAAACTTACAATGCTGGCAATGCCGCCTTGGTGGCGATCGATCCAAAAACCGGCCAGATTTTATCCATGGTCGGTTCAAGAGATTACTTTGATATCGAAAATGATGGCAACTACAACATCACCACCGCTAAACGTCAGCCGGGGTCATCCTTCAAACCGATTGTCTACGCCACAGCTTTTAACAAAGGTTATTATCCGGAAACAGTTTTATTCGACGTTCAAACCGAATTTAATAGCAATTGCAACCCCGATGGCACACCCGGTTTTGGCATGAAGGCTAGTGATTGTTACCGACCGGAAAATTACGATAGTAAATTTGTCGGTCCGATTTCCATCCGTAACGCTTTGGCCCAATCACGAAATATTCCAGCCATCAAAGCTTTATATTTGGCCGGTATCAGTGACTCCTTGAAAACCGCCAAAAAAATGGGGGTTACTACCCTGAAAGACAAGAGTCGCTATGGTCTAACTTTGGTTTTAGGAGGTGGTGAAGTTACTCTCTTGGAATTAACCGGCGCCTATAGTGTTTTTGCTAACGATGGTGTTAGAAACTCTATTGATGGTATTTTGCGGGTGGAAGATAAAAACGGCAACATCTTGGAAGAATATGAAGCTGACAGCACTAGAGTTCTGCCGGAAAATACCGCTCGTCAGATTTCCAGTATTTTATCTGATAATCAAGCCCGAATTCCATCTTACGGAGCCGACTCGCCTTTAAATATTCCGGGCCGACAAATCGCCGTCAAAACCGGCACGACCAACGATTATCGCGATACCTGGATTGTTGGTTATACCCCCAATTTAGCTGTTGGTATTTGGTCTGGAAATAATGATAACACTCCGATGGAAAAAAAGGTGGCGGGTTATATTGTGGCGCCGATTTGGAATGCTTTTATGAGAGAAATTTTACCGCAAGTCACCGATGAACACTTCGTCGCTCCCAGTGACACCCCAAGAGACATTAAACCGATTCTAAGAGGAGTTTGGGATAATAACGATGTAGTTCACAATATCCTTTATTGGGTCAACAAAAACAATCCTAATGGCTTGAATCCGATCTTTCCGGCCAGTGACCCACAATATAACAATTGGGAATACGCCGTCCAAAGATGGTTGGGAAATGGTGGAGTAGTTGAATCAATAAACACCAATCCGACGCCAATTGTTATTAATCAAAATGAAAGCAATCTCGGTAGTGAATTAAAAATAATCTCCCCGATCGAGAGTGTTGCCTATAAAAAAACCGAACCAATAATTATTGATATTGAAATAACATCTAAATTACCGATCAACCAAGTCAATTATTTTGTTAATGATAAATTGATCGGCATCACTAAAAACGAACCCTTTGATTTTGTAATAAAAGTTGATGATCTTGATTTAAACAAAACAGAACAAAATTTAAAAGTAATTGTTTATGACAGCTCTGGCAAACAAACTGAAAAGGCAGTTAGTTTCAATTTAAATTAGATCTTTGATTTTAAACCTTTCTAAATGTTTTAAAAAAAATCTTTTATTTAAGATAATCTCATTTTTATAAAGAGATTTAGAAATAATTTTCAATTGATAATTATTAACCCTAATGTCTTTAGGTTTTATCTCCAATCCTGTTTTTTCTTTTACTAATTTAGAAAAAAATTCTTTTAATTCAAAATCTTTTAATTTTATATTTTGATATTTATCTAAAAAAGAATTTATTTTATCCATACAAACACTTAGCGATTGAGAGGCATTACAATATATTTGAAATCATCAGTGGGACCTTTTATTAACAAGGGTCTGTTTTTTTCATTGATTTTGAATTCAATAATATTATTATCAATCACTGGCAGACAATCGAGAATATATTTGGCGTTTAAAATTAAATCTATTTCTGGACCAGTAATTTTTCCTTTTAAGGAAATTACATTTTCTCCCACATCCTGATTATGCGATTCAATAACCAATTCTTCATCTTGAGATTTAACTTTTAATTCAATTTGATTGAAGCGGTCGGAAAAAATATTAGCCATTTTAAGACAATTGACTAACTCTTCTTTATGAAGGGTTATTTCGGTTTTTGATTCTTTTGGCATTATTTGTTGATAATCAGGATAAACACCGTCAATCACCCTAGAGGTCAATTTTATATTAGCGCTAATAATCGATATTTGGTGTTTATCAGCTAAAATATCAACTTCTTTATCCTCCACTCCTTCTAAAACTCTAATAATCTCTAAGACGTTTTTAAGTGGTATAATCAAACGAGGAAAATCAGAAGAATTTTTTATTAAAACTCTTTTTTCTGATAAACGAAAAGAATCTGTTGCTACAAAATAAATATAACCATTTTGAGAATAAATATAGACACTGGAAATTTCCGGTTTAATATCAGAAGTGGCGGCTGAAAAAACTACTGATTTTAAACCGGAAATAAATTCTTTAGTTTCAATTTTTGTTTTTTCACTTTCTTTTTCATTAACTAAAGGAATAATAGGAAAATCTTCAGTAGATAGACTTTTAATAGTGGTTTTTGAAGAATTAGTGGCAACAATTAAATTATTACCATTTAATTCGATTTTTAATTTTTCTTCATTATTATTAGTTAAGAAATTACCTAAAACACCAGCACTAATAGCGGTATTACCTTCTATTTCGATTTTAGCTGGAATAGTTATTTCTAAACCAACTTCTAAATTAGTAGCTTTAATGATTAATCGGTTTATTGTTGTTTCCAAAAGAACAGTACTAAGAATTGGTAAAGTTAAATTTTTACTTGTTATTCTCTCAGCTTGTAATACTGCCTGTTTTAATCTTTCTTTTAAGCATTCTAATTTCATATATCTTTTATTTATTATTACTATTAGGGTGTGGATAGGTGGAAAATCTTTTTTTATCCTTATTTAACAATATATTTTAAAATTACTATTTGTTTATAAAATAACAATATTTTTTAATTTTATTATTTTTTATTAACATTTTATTTTAAAATTACTATTAAATATCTTTTAATAAACACTTTTTTCAGAGATTATCAACAATCTATCAACAGATTTTTTAAGTGTTATATAATAAACCTCTAATTTGTTCTAATTCTTGAACTAAAATTTTATCATTAATAATATCTCTTTTTATTTTTTCATATGCATGAATAACAGTTGTATGATCCCGACCGCCCAATTTTTGACCAATATAAGGATAAGAAGTATCAAAATCTTCCCGCAATAAATACATTATTATTTGGCGGGGTTTAACTACTTCTTTTCGTCTAGTTTTTTCATAAAGAATTTTTTCTTCAATACTATAAAAATCAGCCACAACCTTCATAACATCATTTATAGAAACAGATTTTTGTGGTTTAATACTGTTTTTTAGTAATAATTTTATTTCTTGAATAGTTAAATTCCTATTTTTTGCTTGGGTTTGGCAGTGAATAGTGTTGATTGCCCCCTCTAATTCACGAATACTGTCTTGAATAATTGAGGCGACATATTCCACCACTTCATCAGTAATCGAATAATTATTATTTTTAATCTTATTTTTAATAATTGATAGTCTGGATTCATAATCTGGTTTAGAAATATCGACAATCATTCCCCCCTCAAAACGAGAACGCAATCTTTCCTCTAGATTGGAGATGAATTTTGGTGGTTTATCTGAGGAAAAAATAATCTGCTTTCCGGTCTCATAATAACTATTAAAAAGATGAAAAAGTTCTTCTTGAATTTTTATTTTTCCGGAAACAAATTGGATATCATCAATAATTAAAACATCGTATTTACGATATTTTTCTTTAAACAGATTAGCCTTTTTATTAATAACTGAATTTATATAATCACTAGCAAAAGTTTCCGAAGTAATATAAAAAACATTTTTTCTAATAGTGTGGTTTTTAAAATAATTTCCTACTGATTGGATTAGATGGGTTTTACCCAAACCAGTTCCACCATAAATAAAAAGCGGATTATATTTTACTCCTGGCTCTTTCATTACAGCCAGAGCCGCGGCATAAGCCACTTCATTAAAAGAACCAACAATAAAATTATCCAAAGTATATTTTGGGTTTAAGTTGTTTTCTTTATTAATATAGAGATCGTTTAAACCGAGATTGGAAACATTAATTTGCTTGGCAAAAGTCAAATCCTTTGTTTTTTCTTCTCGGGATTCGATTTTGGAAATCAAATATTCTATCGCTCGGACTTCTTGGTCGAGATTGCGAAGAATTCGCAAAATGTTTTTATGATATTTATTAATCAACCAATCACGGACAAAAGTATTGGGAACATTAATAAAAATAGTTCCCTCTTCTCTCTTGGCAATGCCGGTATTTCTAAACCAAGTGCTGAAGTTTGCTTTTGATAATTCCAATTCCATTTCCGCCAATACCCCGTCCCAAAGTTGTTTAGTTTCGATCATAGCGAAAAAAGATAACAAAAAATAATAGCCAAATTATATTATTCCGCTAAATTATAGCAAACCCTGAAGAGATGTTAATAAAAAGTGGATAGTTAAACTCGGGCTTGAAAAATAGACAATAATGGTTTATAATTACCCTATATGTCACAAACATTTAAACCTAAGAAAAGAAAGCGTAGCAAGACCCATGGTTTTTTGGTCCGAACCGCCACCAGCACTGGTAAAAAAGTTCTAACTCGTCGCCGTCGCAAGGGCCGAGCTAAATTGGCGGTCTAACCTCCTAAAATGCTATCTAAAAGCCGGAGAATTGAAAAGAGCGACTTAGCGGAGCTGATCCGCTCCGGTCGCTCTTTTCAATCCCCCCTTTTTACGATTCGGGCTTTTAAGACTACTGATCAAAAACCTAGCCGATTGGCCGTAGTGGTGGCCAAAAAAACTGCTCCCAAAGCGGTTACTAGAAATTTTTTGAAGAGACGCTTAAAATATGCTTTAGTTAAGAGATTGGCAGAGATAAAACCGGGCTTTTGCATCGCTTTTTGGCTTAAACAAGACTTGTCTCAGATAAAATATCAAGATTTTGAACAAAAGGTGTTTGAACTCCTAGGAGAAGCCAACTTACTTTTAACCTAAAATAAAATCAACCTATGCTTAAAACTATATTTTTTAATCCGGTCTACAACGCCTTCGTTTTTTTGGTAGACATTATTCCTGGGCACGATTTAGGTTTAGCTATCATTATTTTAACTGTTTTAATTAAAGTGGCGATCTATCCTCTCTATCAAAAAGCCATTATTACCAATCTAAAGCTTAAAGAGGCTAATCCCCAAATCGAAGAATTAAAAAAGAAGTATCAAAACGACAAAAATGAACAGGCGCGACAGATAATGGCTTTTTATAAAAAAAACGGCATCAATCCGTTTAGTGGTTTTTTGGTTATTTTAATTCAAATTCCGATATTTTTGACCCTATTTTATGTTTTTCGTGGTGATATTGGGGTTCATCTTGATTCTCTTTACTCTTTTGTCTCAGCTCCGACCGATTCCAATAATCTATTTTTGGGTTGGTTTAACCTTTATGATTCCAAAAACTATCTTTTTGCCGTTTTAACTGGTCTCACTCAATTTTTTCAAACTAAATTAACTTTACCGGCTCAATCGCCTGTGGCCAAAGAAAAAAAAGACGGTCAACCTAGCTTTGCCGAGGAATTTGGCCGAAGTATGAATATGCAAATGCTTTATATTATGCCGGTAGTGATTGTTTTTATTGCCACTTCCTTGCCGGCGGCAGTTTCCCTATACTGGATCACCAGTAATACCCTCTCGATTGCTTTGGAGTTGTTTTATCGTCGCCACTTAAAGAAAACTGTTTTGTAGCCCTAATTTTTAAGGCTCAAAAATCCGCCCCCCGTTTAATCGGTATAAAATACCGGTTGTTTTGTCGGTAAAATAGAAATTGTTTAAGCCGTCTCTAGCTTGTGGTAAGAGGTCTAGGTTAGAATTTTCTCCAACCAAATCATAAAGTCTTGAACTTTTACCGCTTTCCCCGTAATAAATCCATAGGTTATCCTTAAAAGATAGTTTTCCTTTATACCAATCATCGGGGTAAGTTGCTTTTGGTAGGCGTTCAGCAACGGCACAAACGAGAGCTTGGCTATCAAACCATAAACATTTTTCCGGTAAAGTTTTGGGGGTGAAGGTGTTGGATTTTCCACTCGCCAACTCGCGATAAATAAAATCAAAGGAATTACCGGTGCTCACACTGTAGACGATTTTTTTGACATCGGGGTTGGCGTTGACTGTAAAGCCTAAAATCCCGTTTCCTACTCGACGGAAAGATTTATTTTTAAGACTGAGATAATAGAGTGAACCAACAGACTGGCTATTGGTTTTTGTCTGGAAAACCGCCGTATTTTCTTCGGGCCAAGAAATAACCCAATCTTT
Source organism: Candidatus Vogelbacteria bacterium RIFOXYB1_FULL_42_16 (assembly GCA_001823055.1). Classification (GTDB taxonomy): domain Bacteria; phylum Patescibacteriota; class Minisyncoccia; order Phycocordibacterales; family XYD1-FULL-46-19; genus XYB1-FULL-42-16. The sequence continues at coordinate 20,948 of MHTH01000023.1, read as the reverse complement.
AAAAGGTAGAACTTTTATGATTTGAGAATTTTTAAAACTAAAATCGGTCACATAAACCGCTACCCGATTACCCAAATCTTCCAGATATAACACTTGATCTTTCTTGGGTGAGACGGTGTAGGCGATAATACTGGTTTTTAAGGCCTGTTTGGTAATGATTGGCAGAGAATCACTCGTGGTGCTGTTTGATTGTTTTCCTAGATCAATAGTTAGCAGGATTGATTCCAGTTGATTGTCCTTAGGAAAACGCACAATCGCGCCGATGTTTTTATTTTTATTCAGACCAAAATAAACGTCAAAGACTTCTAAAATCGTCACATTGGAAATTCTAATCGGTTCCCCTACTCCATTTTTTAACATAAAAATATTACCGGTTTCTTTTTCCAAATAAATCGCGGTGTTGGAGGCTTGGGATAAATTTAGAACACTAGCGCCGACAATCGGCAAATTGGTGATTTTTTCCCAAGCGGGTTTATTAAACATATTACTGTTGTCGAAACCGGTATTGGTGTTGTCGGAACTCGGACTCAAACCATCTTTAGTGGAGGTTGACGACCATGTTGGTTTTTTACTTTCACCTAAAGGAAAAAATTCAATAATAGCTTGCCCCGCCTTTAAACTACTATCGATAATCGTGGCGCGTTGTTTATAGACAATCGCCGAAATAATTCCTAGAGATAGGATGATGACGATGACGGCAATAATGGTGATTTTATTTTGCATAAATGGTTTTTTATTTAACAAACTGCATGTCCCAAATATTTCTACCTGTCGCGGATTCATCCATCGCTCTCACCCTCGTTCCATCTTCTAACGTGCCAACATAGGTTGGGCAATACTGCCCGTCATAATATATAGGGTCTACTTCTTGAAAATTGGTTCCAATATAATTATTTAAATTAGCTCCTCGCTGCAAATCAACCTTATAGCCATTTTCATGAGTATAGCCTGAACCACCAACATGTCCGTTACCGGCTTCTGACCCGGCTGTTACCAACAAGCCACAATCAGGACAATCTTCCCTTATTTGTTCTAAACCAGTGATAGTTGTTTCTTTAAGATTACCAACATCTGTACAGCCACTTGTTTGTCCTGGAGCACAGGGCGTTCCCCCTTCTGTCCCACTCACTTTTATATTAGATTGAGATAGCCTATCCCTGACCACTTGTTCGTTGGGATTAGTTGACCCCGGTTCACCATTATTATTATCAGTCGGTTCCCCTTCTCCTTCCGAATTGTCGTTATCTTGGTCGGCAGGTGGATTAGTTGGTGTCGATGATCCGCCACCAGTGGCGGTCTGGACTACATTTTCCAGACTTAAGTCAATGTTAGTAAAAGTGCCGGGGCTGATAGTATTTAGAATAAGCCAGGCGCCAAGAGCCAAAGCAAAACCAAACAAAGCTTGTCCCATTTTATCTTTAGCTACCGCTTTGACTTGAGGAATAGCGCTGGTAACATAGCTGACCCCGGTAATGATTATTTGAATAAAAGTGACAATCGCCACGACGGCAAAAAAGGCATTGAAAAGCCAACCCAAATATATTCCCAAACCGGGAGAAGAAACATCGCCAGTTCGGTCGACAATCGTTGGCTCTAATAATTTGTATTCAGCCAAAACAACGGTCGGTAAAAAAAGAAAAGCCGAACTTAGACCAAGAGCGAGAATTTTAGAGCGAGTCGGCATGTTTTAGAAAGAACCACTAGCACTACTGACGCTTTTAATAATTAAATTTTGGCTGGCTTCTTGTAGTAGTTTACTGGGATGAGACAGAAGAAGACCAATCCGACTGGAGATATTTTTACTAGCAGTCTGTAACATTATGCGGGACGGATTAGTTTCGTCCGGTTTAGTTTGATCGCCATTTAAATTCCAAACAAAATGCAATTTATCTTTATCAGAAAAGAAAAATGGTTCAGCACGAATGATCATTCGATCGACGATTCCCGCTTCGGCACCCAAGGCTTTTTGCCAAACTACTCCTACTAACGGTCGATCTTCATAAAAAACAATTTCCGGATCATTTATTTGGATGGTTGTTTGAGCGCTGGTCGTCAAGCTGTTGTTGACATTACTGACTGCAACCGAAACTTTATTTACCTCTCCCCTTTTTCCACCTCTGAAAGTGATACTGTTTTTTCCCACACCGGAAGAGGCGCTTAAATTTTTACCGTCGACTTTCCATTGATAAACCAAGGAATCAAATGGAATTTCTACGCCGTCATTGTCGAGCATTCTAGTTAAGGCCGAAACTGTAATCTCTGATTCGGAAGTGGGTTGGGCTTTGCCTTTATACCAATAGGGAGTGTAATTATTGGCCTGCCAAATCAATTCGACTTCTACCGGTTCAAAAACGGAAATAATGATGACTTCTCGGCTATTGTTGGCAAAGGGGGTGATCGTGGTCTTGATCTCGGTTTTAGTATTGGTATTGCCGGTGCGAAAGGTAAAAGTCTTAATGCCATAATCAGCACCCACTGCTCTGCCATTTTTGGACCAAGAGATATTGCTATGGTCAAGATCGACAGAAAAACTTTGAAGTTCTAGTTTGACTTCTTGGTTGGGTCCCGGATTTTCGGGGGTGGCAATGATTCTAACATCACCACCAGTTATGGATTTTTGAAAGCCAAAAGAAATTGTCGGTAAAAACAAAAGACAAAAAATGACAATTTTAAGCAGTAGCTTTAGCATGTTGATCTTTAATACTTCTTCTCCATAATAACACGATGGATATGGTCCATAAAGGTATGAGGTTAAAAATAATATTAATTCCCGGGATCACTTTAGCGGCAATTGTTGCGCTAAGAATTCTGGTTAAAATTCTAGCCGACAGTCTTTCGCTCGTTTGGGTCGCCACTTTTTCTGCAATACCGGCTGTTGTTCTGACACCAGCTCTTTCTGCGACTTGTGCCACTTCTCTTTCGGCTGTGCCAATTATTTCTTTTTCAGCTATTTTTTCTGTTGTCTCTACTGATTCTCTCGCGGTAATTTCTGTGCCGACTTCCCGCTCCCCTTCCATTTTTAATTCAGTTTTCCCCCGTTGTTTTTTTAGTTCTTCCTTTACTTTTTCTGATTTTTCACTTACATCTTCCTCATAATCGCTTTCGACATCGTCTATTAATAATTTTCGAATTAAAAACCAAAAAACAAAAACTAAACCAAAAATAATGTTAACAAAAGTGTTCGCCAACAATCCAACACCAAACAACAATAAAACGATATTAATAACATCAAAAATGATGGAAATAAAAACTAAACAAGTTCCTTCAAAAATACCAATTTTCATAATATGTAATTATCCTCCCGCTTCGGTTTTAGGGCCGTTGGCTTCCAAAAATTCTTGCTTGGCTTTCTTGATTGATAGAATTTCCGATGGATCCGAAGTGATAATTTGATTTTCCGTATAAGAAGCCTTAATCGCTAAAGCCACGCGTTTCAAACCAGCAATAAAAATTCCTTCCCCTACTCCAGATTCGAGTAAGAGATATTTTTCTTCATCTGTCAGATTAAAGGTTTCTTGCAGAGCGCCAATGGCCGCCGGTGATTGTTTCAACAAGAGCTGGATAGAAGAGTTGTTAATAATCGGTCGGCCATATTCGGAACGTAAAAAATCTTCAACATCTTGAGTAATTGTCGCTACTCCGAGATAGTATTTTCGGCCACGTTTAGCCAGAGAAAAGAGAAAAGAAGCGGTGTCTTGAGATTTCATCATCCACCAAGCTTCATCGACTACCAAGAGGCGTTTTTTCAGATTGCGTCGGGCGGTGTTCCAAATATGATGCATCACAATATACATCGCCACCGGTTTTAGTTCATCTTCCATATCACGAACCGAAAAAACGACGAATTTTTTATTGATATCGACATTGGTCGGCCGGTTCATAAAACCAGACCAACTGCCCTGAGTGTATTTAGCTAGGCGTTGGGCCAATGATTCCCCTCCCTCCATCCCCGATAAAACCATTTCCAGATCAGCCAAAAGTGGGGCCGGTTTGCCGGTAAAATCAGTATCTGGCGTGATATCTTTCAAAGCATAAGTTTCGGTGATCGCGCTGTCGATAATCGAGTCTTCTTCTGGTGTTAGTCCACCCAACATGATGCGGAACAGGCCGACGAGATTAATGACATTGGAACGCAAAATATCGGCCAAAGACTCGTCTTCACGTGGTGGTGGCAAGTCGAAAGGGTTGATATGGTGTTCGGAAGAGAGAGAAATGGCAAAATAGCGTCCGCCGACGGCGTCGGCCAAATATTCATATTCTCTTTCCGGATCAATAACAATCACTTCAGTGTCAAACATCAAACTACGCAAAATTTCCAGTTTGGTGGCGTAAGATTTACCGGAACCGGATTTGGCAAAAATGACCGAATTGTAGTTTTCCATTGAAAAGCGATCAAAAATGACCATCGAAGCATTCTGCATATTGATGCCAAACAAAATACCCTTGTTGGAGGTTAGATCATAAGAAATAAAAGGAAAAAGGCTGGACAAGGGCGAAGAATTCAGTTTACTATTGATTTTTAACTGATCGTCGCAAAAGGGCACGGTGCTCAAAAAACCTTCGATTTGTTGATAATGGGCCGGTTTTAAATAAATCATTTTTGAATCAAGAATTGATCGCAATTCATTCTCGATCTTGTCCAAGTCGTTTTCATTGTCGCCATAAATCGTCAAATAGAGGCCAACATCAAAAATCTTTTCCTGGGCTTGTTGAAGTTGGTCGCGCAGGCTCTCGATATCTTGGAAAGCCG
>MHTH01000023.1:0-16182 GCA_001823055.1 Candidatus Vogelbacteria bacterium RIFOXYB1_FULL_42_16 | reverse complement strand
CCATTCCCTTGCCTTCGCGAACGCGAATTTGGCTTTGGACCTCGGCGATTTTTTTCTGCAGGGTGCGCAGGGCTTCAGCGGTGTTGATCGGATGAATAAAAATTGAAACATCAAAGACTTTATCCAGATTGATAACCGGCGAAAACCATTCTTCGGTCAAAAAGCGCGGGTAGGAAATGACGAATAGGGTGCGAGCGATTTTTTCGCCGAGATTGATATTTTTAGGACTGACTCTCAAAGCCGATGGTGCGATAATATCGTTCAATTCTAAAACACTGGTTTCGTAAATATCACGAGGAAGAATCGGCAAGGCTTTTTCTTCCACCCCCTCTTTTCTTTTTGGCATCAGATTTAACGGGTTGAGCATATTATTGTTTTTCGTTGGGGCCTTGGTTAAACGGTGGGGCATCACCTTCCTCCGGATTAAATAATTTAAAGAATAATTCGATCAACTCCTCGGTGCCGAGGGGGACGGTTTGCAGACCCAAACGACGCAAGCCTTGTTCGACGACGGCCACTTTTTGTTCTAATTGCGAGCGCGATTCGGAAAAATCCTGATCGATAGTGGTCTGACTTTTTTTACCAAAAATGCCAGTTAAAAAACCTTCTCGACCACTAACAATCGGCGGATGATAAGGAATAGAAACAAAAAAAGATTTCTGCATGACATTATAATCCTCGGCAAAAGTTTTAATAAACTCGATGTATTCTCTGGTCTGGACTTTTAAGAGTTCATTTGTTTGCGTGCGCAGAGCTTCATCTAGGGTCTGCAGATAGGGTCGAATATCCAGTCGTCTGGACTGGACGAAAATTTGAATGGGAAAATCGAGTGAGTTTAAAAAATTTTGATATTGTAATAAAATCGCTTTCCGTTCGTCTTCCGATTTGAGAGAAAAATTGGTCGAAGAGACTAAAAGAATGGTTCGGATGGAACCATCTTTGAGAATCACAATACTGTCGCGAATCTCTTTGATTGGTATAAAATCTTGAGTGGCTTTGGCGCTAATAGGCATTATGGATTATTTTCTTGATTTTTATTTCCTGTTTCTTTGATGTTTAAACTCCAAGCTAATTCGTGTAGACGATTTTTCGGCAAATTGGCATAAGTTTTATTGTCGATTTTTGGCGTTACGTCGGGAACGGTTTTTTTATCGGTCAGATTGGCTACTCTTTTTTTCCACAGGTAAAGTTTATTGGAAACGGCATAACGAATAAAAGATTCCACGGCGTAAATAAACGGTCTGTCGTTTATTTTATAGAAAGCCAGCGCTAAAGCAAAGATAGCAATTAAAGCGATAGGAACTGCTCCTAAATAAAGGCCAAACCAAGCGTAAAACAAAAAACTTAAACCGCCACCGCCAGCCAAATAAATAAACTGCCTAAAAGTCAAAGGGCCAATGACTTTATCTTCGATTTCAATAAATTGCGGGACTTGAAAATTCATAAAACAAAGAATTAAATTAACGACTCTCGATAAGGATCAGACTTTTTAATGTTGGTAATAGCCGGTTTCTCGGTGGAAATATCTATTTGTTCCTTGGTTTTTTCTGAAGTGGCTAAACCGGTTTTTTTCTCCTGAAAAACATTACGGGTGACGACAGTGGCTGGAGACGGATTTTCGATTTCATCTAAAATGGCCAGTTGTTCTTGACTGTTTTCTTGGTGGTCCGGATAAGGCATAGACGAAACACCTAAATCAGCCTTTTCGGTATTAGCCGGCAATTGGCCATGCTCAAGCGATTGATGGTAGGCCATCAATTTGTCTCGGATCGGCTTTAATAATTGTTCGTTTATCTCGTGGGTGATCAGGTTGGCGATATCTTCCCCAATCCCCGCTTCTTTGACGATGGTCGGCACAAAATCAGCTGGTTTTAAGAGGCCAAGAATTAAATCATAAACAATATCTTGAATAGTCCCAACTTGGTCAAGGTGTCTGACATTATTTTTTAGACAGATTTCATAAATCTGATCTAACAATTCTGGATCATCATAAATCTCTTTTAACTCGGCTGGTAAGATTTGATAATATTTTTTTTCTTTTTCCTTGTCCATATTTTTATTTTTTTAGAATAATTCTCTGTGTCGTTCAATATATTTAAGAGAACCAGCCAAATCCCTATCCGTGTGGTTTCCACTACCTCCCAAACTTGTTTCGTGGGCACTTAGGGTTTGTTCTATCTGACTACCTTGTTGTTTATTTAGAATCGGCGCTAAGGTGGCTAATTGTTTAGCTGTTAAGTATTTAACAATGTCGGATGTTAGGAACTTTCTATCGTCATTTTCAAATAATTCTACAATGTGATCACCATTAACATTTCTGATCTTAGCAATATCTGACAAAGGATTATCAGGGTTGATTGTTGTTTCTCCCTTAATAATTTTTCCAACAAATCCTTTAGACTCTGTTGATTGGATTTTATTCTCTTGAGAAATAACGGCTTTTCTGACCTCACCTTTTTCCTTTCCGGTCAATTCATTTTTGAGAATGGCGATTTTAGCTTTCAAACCGATGACTGGCGCTTTTCTGACCGCTTCCTTGGCTTCTTCAGTGCCGGCACGTTGTTCTGTTCTAAACTCTGCTTCGTGAATCTGATCAATAGTTCCTAAACTGGAATTTAGATTCGCAATTAAGGCATCTCTCGTTTCCTTCGCCTTGTCTTGGAGAGCTTTCTTTTTAGTTTCGTCGGTGACCAGATCGATCGAGGCTGTATCCATCTTTCTGGTTTTCATAATTGACTCGACTATTCTCGATCGATTGCCTTCATCTTTGGAGTTATTTAATAAATGTTCAACCAAGCCTCGTTGTTTATCATTCATCTTGCTATAAGCGTGTTTTTGGGCTGACTCTTCTGCTCGCAGGAAATTCAACAATACTTCTTCATCGCTGAATTTAGCATCATCTTTTCCAAAAATTCTTTCCTCCGCCTGTTTTTCATAGGACTTTTTAGATGTCTCGGCTATTTTAGACATTTGTTCGATCATTTTTTCGTCTACAAAATTTCCGTCACCAAGCAATCCAGCTGAAAACTTGTTAACCCCTCCTGCTGTACCCAAAATTGGATTTTTAGCGAAAGCCCGCACCTTTTCTCCTACCGGTGTTCGATCAATCATTCTGGTGAGTCTGGCAGTTTTACTAGTGCCACCATACCAGTTGTTGAATTTAGAATTAAACTTGGAGGCAATATTTTTGCCGGTATTTGTTTCTAGGGCTTTTTTGCCACCATATTTACCAATGGCAATACCACCGGCAGCGGCTAGTCCGAGTGCTCCGCTGGCATATTTCTTAGCAAAATCTACTCCGATCGCTCCCATATCTTTGGCCCAGCTAATAGATTTAATTAAAAGTCCGGCAATAATAGCAAAATATAACAATTGTCCAGCCGTGTTGAGGGCCACAATATAAGCCATATCGGTAAAATAACTGGTATCCATTTTGTCAATTTGTTGGTTGATGGCGGTTAAAATGTCATTACCTTGCTCCGCTATTTTCATCACAGCGTAAAGTAAAAACATCATAATTGGAGCAAAAAACAACTGCTTCATTAGAGAGTCGGTCCAACCTGCTATTTTTTTACTGGCATTTGGTATGGCATAAGATAAAATTCCAAAAGGAGAAAAAATAAAAAGACCAATGATTGCTACTGTTCGGAAGATAAATAATAAGCCGATAATTAAAAACACCAGAAATAACACAACAAAAAAGATTGCCTGCCCGACTACCCGCACCGCATATTGCCCCGGCTCGCTTGGCGGATCATAGCTAGCCGGGTCGCTATTACCGGTTACCCATTTTACTGGTTTAACTATTAATCCCCAGATACCTGAACCGGCTTGGGAATTTTTAACAAAATTCATCCCGATGGCAAAATAATGATTATCATTACTTACCTTTTTGTAGAATTCATAGGCAATAGTGTTGGAAACGTCAACAGAAGCGCGGACGATAAAACCGCTAAAATTTATTAACATTGCCACTACAATAACTCCAGAAATAATTTTTTTAGGGTCACCACCAACAGCTCGATCTATGACTAAATTAATGGCTGTATAGAGAAGAATAAAAACCAACACTACATTTGATAAATCACGAGAGATTTTCCAAATATAAAGAACACCATATGACTCCAAAAATGGTCCTATTAGATTAATCGAGATGTCTATGGCTGCGCTCATCAGCATACCCATTAGCGGTATAAACACCGCCGCTATTGGTGCTATGACTGAGGCCCATGCAGCCGCCTGACCATCTAAACTGTATCCTGTAGCTGTTACTGCTCCAGAAAGACTAAGATTGCCCAAAAAAGCCGCGGCTTCTTTTAAACTAAATGCTCTTGTGTAGATTGGCAAAAATAGCCCAAACAAAACAACAACTAAAACTAAAGTCAACAACTTTTTATTTTTTGATAGTTTATTTATTTTTTGTTTCAACGTCTCGATCATTTTTTGTTTTGTCAGAATTTAAATACTAATACTGTTACTAGATGTGGTGCCGTCGGCGTTTTTACACTCAATACCAATATCGGCGTTCAGGCTGACATCCAGAGTAGCATTGCCGTCATAAATCGAACTGGCCGTGATCTTTAAGTCCGGTAAGGTGTTTTTTGCTTCGCCGATAAAATTGGTAATAGCCGTAATCACATCATCTCCGTCCTTGGTAACATAAGAAGCTTTGATGTTGCTGTCATTGTAAATCAACTCCCATCTTTCACCGGGTTTTATGTCGGTATTAAAAATAACATAGGAAGCAAGCTTGGCGATATGGGCGTTGTTTCGAGTCTGGTCATTGGTGATTATGTCTGGTCTCTCGGTCGGGTTTTGTGGGTCGTCTTGGAAATAGATTTTAAAAGTGGTCTTGGCTTTCGGTAGTGGATAGAGAGTATCCACATCACCGCTCATCGAGATTAAGGTGTTTTTTTCAAACAAGGTGTCGAATTTACTGTCATTATTTTGATTTTTGCTAAGCCAATTATTTTTAGCATAGCAAGAATCGGCGCCGGTAATTTCCCATTTTATTTTAGATTTATAAATACCAAGATTCCAGAGGACATTTTTCTTTCTAGTCAGATTGATAATGACTGGCGCCCCACTCCCACTAGAAGTATTTGTTTCTCCCCCATTACCCTCATCGGTATTTGTTTGAATGACGCGATATATTTGACCAATCCAAGCACTTAAACTTTCTAGCCATGATTGATCGATATTGCGATTACTAAGAAAATCATCCGTTTCGTTATTACCTAGATTAAAAATACTATCGAGATTGAAACCGGGGATAGATAATTGGTCGCCCAGGCCCGATTCTTGCGGGATTTTATTTCCACCACCGTTGCCGGTGCTGTCAATTATCGCCGGCTTGAACTCTTGAGTTTCCGAGATTATCGGTTCGTTGCCGGGGGTAACATCGCCAACCTCTCGAGCTTGAATGTATTGGTTGATGCGAGCACTATTAGCATTCTCGGCACTATTGCGGACAATCGCACCCGGGGTAATTGTCTCGTACTTTTTACAATATTTTTTTCCATCTTGTTCAATTATTTGATCATCTGCACATTTTCTAACTGACATAAACCCACCATTGTTGGACAGTTCTTGTTGAGCATTAGATAACGCTTCTACTTGACGTGAAGCCAGAATTTCTTTTCTTAAGTAATAAGAGCCGATCATGTTATTTTCTGGTCTCAACATCTGTCTGAAAGCCACAGCATCTTTGCTTGGATCATTGTTTTTGTTATCCAAAAAATTTGTGATATCTTGTTTGCCGATAGTTGATTGTAATCGTTTGAGATCATTTTTTTGATTCTGGATTTCTTTGGTGGCGATACGATTTATATCATCACTAAAAAGAATTTTTCCTTTTTCTTCGCCCGCATCTTTTTGTATTTCTGCGGTTAGAACATTAGTTTGTTCGTCGGCAATGTTTTTATAGTGATCAGAATAATTGAGTGGATAAAGGGGCATTTTTTTGTCACCAGTGCCATCGCTATCCCAACCTTCGTTAACAAATTTATATTGAGCCGCTTTATATTTTTCGATTTCAGTCGCGGCTTGCATCCGAGCGTCCGGGTCAGCGACGAACTCTTTGTATTCGATCATCTGCTGGACTCGTTTGATGGTTTTGATATAACGGCAAATTTCTATGTTTAACTTGCGGGTATAATCGGTGTCATTACTGGTATTTTTGGTAAAGGTTAAAAGTTGCCCGCTTTGTTCTATGACCGGCACAAAAGAACCACTATCGGCCCCCTTAGAATCATTTTTTCTCTCATTAAAATTGTCTTTTCCAGCCACATCCTCGCAAGTCTTCTGGTCTTCTTCTCGTAATGTTTTTATTCTTTCTACCATGGCCTTGAAAGACTCCTGATCATTTTGGGTTCTAGTTTTTACCTCTTCGGTATTTGTTTTATCAACCGCTTTTACTTCTTCTGCCTTGGCGGCTTGAGCTTGTTGATAGGCTTCTTCGGCTGGATCTGGTGCCCCATCTTCTTGACCAGCCCACTCTCCCTCAACCGAGAAAGCCGTTTTAATTGGCAAAAAAGACAAAATGACTGTCGCTGTTAATATGGCGGTTAAAAATAGGTTATTGGTTTTTGAGCGACCCGATGTCATTTTTAGGTATTCATATAGATATTAATTCCCTCTCCCGTTTCAAATTTTATACCGGCTTGCTTGAGTTGATCACTTATTTTATTGATTGATGCATAAAAAGCGGATAATTCTTTTGTGTAGAGTTCAGCGCTCTGCAGACCAACTAATGGCTTGTCTAGGACCATCCGCATATTGTCTAAAAGAACCGCCATATTTTTTAAGCTATTGATTATCTCTATATGGTAATCGGCCAATCCTTTTGGCACTTTTATTTTTAGCATTTCGGCTGATGTCGTCTCGTAGAGTCCTTTGATGGTCGAGAGTTTTTGGAGAGAGATTTGGCTTTGATTCTCCAACGCTTTGAGGGTAATCTCCGCCTCATTCTCCCTAACTTTTTCGTATGGTTTAAGGATGGAAGCTATCGTCAAGCCGTATTCCTTTAAGGTGCTTGAAGAATTGTCGGCGCTGATTTTTAAGTTTTTTATATTGAGCGATTTAGGCAAGCTTTCTTGGGCCAAGCTTTCCAGCTGGCTGGTGCTGGCATTGGCGATTGATTTGGCAACGAGAAGCTTCAGCTCTTGGTCCCGACGAATAATATCGGCATATATTTTTTGTTGGTCTACTGTCTTTTTTTCTTTGTCTTTTTTGCCCACATACCAAAAGCCGACAATCGTTAAAATAACAATCAAAAACAACGCTAATTTTATTTTTCCCCCAACGGACATAGCTTAAGAAAATTATAGCATTGTTTTGCTTTTAAATAGCTTAAAACAGTGGATAATTTTTTAATTAGGAGTTATACTTTTCTTAATGAAATTTAAAATCTTTTTTCTTTTATTGGTTGGCGTCGCCTTGTTCAGCTTTTTGTTCTTTTTTGTTTTGTTTCCCGTTAAAGCCCAAAGCACTATTGTGCCGTTTGGTGGGGTGACATTAGCCGTCATTCCTTGTGTTAATGGCGTGCTGTTAGTCACTCAAAGACCAGTGACTGGACCGGAAAAACTAATTTTTGACCCAAGTTCCAGTCGGTTGTATCCATATTTTAAATTAGTTCCCGGTTCTTCCGGTAAACATATCCTCGGCATTGCCAGTACGCCCAGTGTTTGTAATCTGGTTTACAAGCATGTGGTGGCGCCAAAGATCATCATGATCGGCACCTCGGAATAGTCTAGAAAAAGAATAAATTCAAGTATTTGAATTTTAAGCGTTGGCCAATAGCCAGTTTCAATTGATCCGCTTGGCCGGCTTTAATTTCCAAAACATATTTGATTGGTAGGGGCGAAGAAAAAGTTTTAGGGTAAGTGTCTGGTGTCAGGTTTTTAGTGAGATGAACAATGTTTTGATCAGCGTCAATCCAGACCAAGTCGAGCGGAAAGTTCATATCTTTCAGCCAAAAGCCCGGTTTGCCGGGTCGAGAAAAAATAAATAACATGCCCGCTTGATCCGCTAAATTTTGACGATAAGACAGCCCGCGTTCTTGTTGTTTTTTATTTTCTGCTAATTCAACTATCAATTTATTTCCGCCCAATTTTATTTCTGTTTTAGCAAAGTTAACTGTTTCTTTTGGAGCATTGCTGGCCGAAGAAAAAATAAAATCCGTGCGCCAAAGATTAAAAATAACCAAGACGATCAAAGACCCAAAGAAAATTTTTAGGGGGACAGACATTAGATTTTTACGGCTAAACAGAGCCAATTTTTGACGGTGAGGTTTTCCGCTCGGGCTTTCTCCCCTATTTGGCAATCGACTAAAATTGTCGGAGTAATTTTTAAATTACTGGCTAATAATTTTCTTTTTTGAGTAAAACCGCGATGGAGAATATCGAAAAACTTTTCTTCTTTGATTTTATTTTTTTTAAAATTATTGCAATTTATTTTATCAATCAAAAGAATCGCTGAATCAACTTTTGGGGCCGGTCGAAAAGCGCCGGCGGGAACAGTTTTGATATATTTTGGTTCGCCAAAAACTTTCACACTGATTGATAATAAACTTTCCTTTGCCCGCTTAAGTTTTTGCGGAGCAAAAATTTTGGCGGGTTTCTTGTCATCAGCGACAATTCTTTTGGCCACTTCTTTTTGCAACATTAAAACCATCAAAGTTGGTTGGCTGGTCGGTCCGCTCAAAAATTTTCTGATGATTTGGCCAGTGATGTTGTATGGAATATTAGCGATTAGTTTGTAGGCTTGCCCGCCTAAGTTTTTTGAAAAAAAATTTTGGTGGGTTGGGATGGTTAAAATATCGTCGTGAATTAAAATTAGTTTCTTGTTTTTTATTTCGGTGGCAAATTTTTCTTGCAAGAATTCAAAGAGTTGGTCATCTTTTTCGATGGCTACTATTTTGGCGCCAGTAGCTAAAATAGCTTCGGTTAAAACGCCTCGGCCCGGACCGATTTCCAACACTGTGTCCCCTTTTTCCACCCGTCCAGCTTCAATCATCGCTTGCAAGGCGCTGGGTGAATTCAAGAAGTTTTGTCCCAATGATTTCTTAGCGAACATAATTTATCCTATGGAATTAAAATCTTCTAAAGATTTTATGGCGCCTATTGCGCCATATTCCTATAGGATCGATTTTAGCATAAAATTTCTCAAAAAAAGAACCCGGTGCTAGCTGGACCCCGCGCGAGTGCCTTTTGGCCGCTGATGGGGTGAACTAAGTACCGGGTATAAAGTTGGCGCCCGTGCCGGCGGTCTACGCCGTGGATGGAGCCGTGTTCGCGTCGTCAGACATCAAAAAATAATAATTGGATCGGGAGGACGAGAAAAGCACATTCATATCTTGGGTCTCCTCTTGTTGTTTTTTGGCTTCTACAACTTGAACACCTTGTCTAATTGTTATTATACACCAATCACAAATTTTGTCAAACAATTTTTCATTTTTAATGTCAAGGTGACACCTTGACATTAAAAATATAGCTCAACCAAGCCATTTTCATACGTCGGTCATATGCAAAACAAGACTAAAAGTGGATGGTATCGGTCATTTCGCCAGTCTCTGCTTCGAGCAGGCTGTCGTCGATGTCAAAAATGAATTCCGACGGCATGCCGACTTGGCGCGAGCCAAAAATCAGCCGAGTTTGAGCATAGGACAGGAAAAGTTTCTCTCGAGCACGAGTGACGGCGACATAAAATAGCCTTCTTTCTTCCTCCATATCCTTCTTTTCCTCGCCAAAACCCTTGTGAGGGAACAAATCTTGCTCTAGACCGACAATAAAAACATAATCGAATTCCAAGCCCTTGGCGGCGTGGACCGTCATCATTTTTACTCCGTCACGCTTTTCATTGAGTGAATCTTGATCAGAAGTTAGTGACATTTCGGTCACTAAATCCATCATGCCTTCACCGGCTGGTAGAAAATCATATTTGGTAGCAATCGAGACCAATTCTCGTAGGTTTTCCAGTCGTTCTGTCCCCTCCTCACCATTTTCCTTGAGCTCTTTTTCAATACCAGTGTGATTGAGGATAAATTTAATTGCTTCGGAGCAAGTTTTGGTATTGATAATATTGCGAATTTCGCCTAGTAATTTCCTAAAATCGGCAATTTTCTGACGCATTTTTGGTGGCAATTCATTTTCTTGGCCAGCGATAATTTTATCAAGAGTAACTTTACCTATTCCTCTTGGTGGGACATTGATCGCTCGCTTCAAACCCTCCAGATCGTTTTCGTTTAAAGCTAGACGGACAAAAGCCAGCAGGTCTTTGATTTCTTTGCGTTCGAAAAAGCGGGTACCGAGGACCTGATAAGGCACTGATTCACGCAAAAATGATTCTTCGAGGGCGCGCGATTGAAAATTAGCCCGATACAAAACAGCAATTTGGCTCGGGTCGGCGCCTTTGTTGATCAAATCGCCGGCTTTTTTGGCGACAAATTGACCCTCGCTCATTTCGTCGAGACTGGCGAAAATACTGATTTTGCTCCCATCTTTGTTGTTGGTGAATAAAGTTTTGTCGTGGCGCTGGCGATTTTTGCTGATAATGGCATTGGCGGCAGTTAAAATGGTTTGCGTGGAGCGATAATTTTCCTCAAGCAGGACGACTTTGGCCTTGGGATAATCTTTTTCAAAATGAAGAATATTGGTAAAATCAGCTCCCCGCCAGCCATAGATCGACTGATCCATATCGCCAACGACACAGATATTGTTGGCCGGCCCAATCAAGAGTCGACTCATTTCATATTGGACATTGTTGGTATCTTGGTATTCATCAATATGAATATATTGCCAGCGTTTTTGGTAGTGAGCCCGAACTTCGGGATGATTTTTCAGTAAACTGACTGAACGCAAGAGTAAATCGTCAAAATCGAGTACTTGCTCTTGACGTAAAATCGCATCGTAGTGAGACCAAACCGAGGCGACCACTTTAGGAAAATAATCGCGAGCTTCAGACGTAAATTCGTCGACAGTCTGACCACTGCCCTTGTGGCGCGAGATGGCGCCAAGGACTTTGCGGGGTTCGAAACGTTTTTCATCGATGCTGGCCAAACGCATCGCCTGTTTGATCTTGCTCATTGATTCATCGCGATCAAGAATAGAAAAAAACTTCGGCAGGCCGAGTAAATGGCCGGATTGGCGCAAAATATAGACGCCGAGAGCGTGAAAAGTGCTGGTAAAAGGGGTACCGATAGGCCGATTAGGTTGGCTCGCCAGTAATTTGGTGATCCGCTCGCGCATCTCGGCGGCCGCTTTATTGGTGAAAGTGATGGCCAAAATCGAGCTAGGATCTACTCCCTGTTCGATTAAGTGAAAAATACGATAAGTAATGGTTCGAGTTTTGCCCGCACCTGCACCCGCAACAATCAAGAGTGGACCGTCTCGGTGAGTAACAGCTTCTTTTTGGGGAGCATTTAATTGGTCGAGATAATTAGACATTTTTTATATCTTTTAAAAACAAATATTAGTTTTGAAATTTAAAGTATAAGGGTATAATAGACGCAATAATCTTAAAATCAAAATTTTATGTCTGAAACAAATTTCAATAATGGTTTAGAAAGTGAAATTGCCGAATTGTCGCGTCAGATCGAAGCCAAAAGACGTCTCTTGGAACAAGAAAAAGGTCTGGTTATTGAAGATCGCGAAGCTGTTTCGGCGGTAGTCAAAGACCGCATTATTTCGGCCACAGAAGAAGCGCCACTGACGTCTGTCACTTCCGATCAAGATCAAACAAAAAACACTAATTCCAATCCCAGCAGTTCTGATTATTTGGATAATTTAGACGAAACCACGACCGAAACCATCAATAGTTTGATCGCCAAGTTGCCGGTCATTGGCTTACAGAAAACCATTGCCTTGGCGACCGAAATGAATCCGTATTACCTTGATGTTTTACATGATGCGCTGGTCAATCGGCTTTATGAAGAACTGGTCTCGCAAGGTTATTTAAAATAAAAAATTATGCCCGATCTTTTTTCCCTCCTTATTTTTTTAGCACTGGCTGGCGGACTGATTTATATTTTGGCTCGAGTTTATGCTACGAATAAGCGAGCAAAATTAAATTCTCTCGATTATCGAGTTCTGGCCGTTACTTTGCCTAGGAGCGAGGTAGAGTCGGGTGACCAAAATCAAGCTGGCGCTTGGGAGCGAGAAATCAATTTGTCGGAACAATTGATTTCTTCTCTCTCGGCTATCAAACGGCCGGTGGTGTTTGAGGTGGCGGTGAGACACGATAGTGAAGCGATTAGTTTTGTGGTGGCGGTTCCGCAAGCTTTCGTCGATTTTGCCACTCGTCAAATTCAAGGTTTTTTCCCGACGGCCAAGGTGGAAACCGAAGCCGATTACACTATCTTTTTTCCCAGTGGTAGCCATGCCGAAGCTTTTTTGTCACTGGAGCGACCCTATATTTTTCCTATCAATACTTTTCGCGAAGCCGGTGTGGATACTTTTGCGCCGATTTTAAACGCCTTTTCCAAAATTGAAGAAAAAACCGAAGGGGCGGCTTTGCAAATTATTATCGAGCCGGCTGGTGAGCGCCAACATAAACTGGCTCTAAAAGCTTTCGACGGTCTGCGTCAGGGTTTATCGGCCAAAGCGGTCATTGATGGCGACTATAGCGTGTCGGCCAAAGATGTCTATAAAGCCTTGTTTGATAATAAAAAAACTGTCGAGGGAGAACCGGCAATCCCCGAGCCGAAAAAGATCGACGAAGAAGCGATCAAGGCTGGCCAAATGAAAATCAGCAAACCGCTTTTCTATACCAATATTCGCCTGATTACTTCCGCTCAAAACAACGAGCGCGCCGACGATTTGATGTTGTCAATCAGCAATGCTTTCAGTGGTTTTTCTTCACCTCATCGCAATAGTTTCAAGGTGATGAAACTGAATCGTCCCAAACCAGCTCGACGTTTGGTTTTTGATTATATTTTTCGCGAATTTAATTACGAAGAGAAAATGATTTTAAATGCCGAAGAATTGGCTAGTGTTTTTCATTTTCCAACCAAAACGACCGAAGTGCCGAGACTCAATTTGTCGCGAGCCAAAGAAGCGCCGGCGCCGGCTGGTTTGCCAACCGAGGGTTTGGTCTTGGGTCAGAATGTTTTTCGGGGTGATGTTCGGGATGTTCGCCTGGCCGAGGAAGATCGTCGTCGTCACCTGTATATGATCGGTCAAACTGGGACTGGTAAATCGACGATGATGCTCAATCTGGCCGTCCAAGACATGAAGGAAGGTAAGGGTCTCTGTGTTATCGATCCGCACGGTGATTTGGTTGGTAAAATTTTGGCCTTGGTTCCGCCGGAGCGCGCCGAGGATGTAATTGTTTTTGACCCGGGCGACCTCTCTCGTCCCCTCGGGCTTAATATGTTGGAATTTGATCCGACTAAACCGCAAGAAAAAACTTTTATCGTCAACGAGATGCAGGCGATTTTTAATCAGCTTTTCTTGAAAGAGACGATGGGGCCAATGTTTGAAAAATATATGCGCGGAGCCATGTTGCTTTTAATGGAAGACGCCGTCAATGAGCCGGCGACGATCATGGAAATTCCGCGGGTTTTTACTGATCAAACTTTTCGTGAGCGGAAATTAGCGCGGATCAACAACCAAATGGTGATTGATTTTTGGACCAAAGAAGCGCCCAAGACTTCTGGCGAGCAAGGTTTAGCCAATATGGGTCCCTACATTACGTCCAAATTTGATAATTTTATTTCTAACGATTATCTCCGTCCAATTATCGGTCAAACTAAATCGGCTTTTAATTTTCGCCAAGTGATGGATGAAGGGAAAATTTTGTTGGTCAATTTGTCGAAAGGTAAAGTTGGCGATATCAATTCGGCTTTGCTCGGAATGATTATCACCGGCCGTCTCCTACTCTCGGCTCTATCGCGTGAAGATATGTCGGCCGAAACCCGTCGAGATTTTTATCTCTATATTGATGAATTCCAAAACTACACCACCGATTCGATTGCCACGATTTTGTCCGAAGCCCGCAAGTATCGTCTCAACCTGACCATCGCCCACCAGTTTATTGCCCAACTCAAAGACAATATCCGCGAAGCGGTATTTGGCAACGTTGGTAATCTAGTGGCTTTTCGTGTCGGTGACACTGATGGTGAAAAATTGGCCAAATTCTTTGAACCGACTTTCAATCAAAAAGATTTGATTGGTTTGGAAAATCTTACTGCGGTTGTCAAAATTATGGTCCGCGGTGAACCATCAGTCCCGTTTGGCGTTAAATTCACTTGGCCGACTGGTGGCTCTGATCAGTTGACGGAAAAAATCCGCGAGCTTTCCCGTCTGTCCTATGGGCGCGATCTGGCTGAAATCGAGACAGATATCGTTCATCGGTTGCGAGACTAGTTTTTTGCTATTCCCGATATTAATTTTTTTGTTATAATTATCTAGCTAATCCTGCTTGGTCGAGCGACTCTTCATTTTCGATGATTAGCGAAATAAAAGGCTTATTTTCAAACGTTTTTTAAAAAGCCGACCCTACTTTAAATTCCTTGGTTTGGCTCATATCTTTCTTCGTTTTGGCTCGAAACGCTCGGCGCGGGTTTTGACAGCCCTGTTTTTGTTGGGGATAATTTTTGGCGCCCGCTCGGCCCAAGCCAGTCTTTTTTCTTCGGTGACCAAATGGCTGGGTTTGGTCAGTCAAAAAGTAGAAACTACTCTTGATAATTCGCAAAATATGGCCTTGCTTCAGGCAGCGACCAATCTCGATCCTGATCCGGTCAAGGCGACTAGTAGTGATTTGACCACAGTCGGTGGGACGGCTATTTTGTCGGAAACTGGCCCCAATGGCACTTCGGTTGACATCAAAGACCGACCAGACAGTAGCCAAATCAGTGTTTATGTCGCCAAAGGTGGTGAAAGTTTGTCGGCGGTGGCCAAAATGTTTGGCGTGGAAGTCAATACTATTCTCTGGGCCAACGACTTGACCAAAGGTTATGTACCCAAAGAAGGTGACGTCCTGACTATTTTGCCGGTTGATGGTGTCATCCATACCGTGAAAAAAGGCGAAACTTTGGCCAGTATTGCCAAAAAATATAGGGGCGATATTGATGACATTCGCGATTATAACGATATCAATCCAGAAGCGGAATTAGTAGTTGGCGATATGATTATTATCCCCGAAGGCAAGGTGGTAGTTCCGGGTCAACCAGCCAAACCGAAAACTCGTTTGGCCGATCGCTATACTGGTCCAGACACTGGCGCTTATTTCCTTCGACCGATTGCTGGTGGCCGTCGTTCCCAAGGGATTCATGGCCGTAATGGTGTGGACTTGGCTTCTTCTGTCGGCACACCGGTTTATGCCTCGGCTGGTGGAACTGTTCTTTTGGCTAAAAGTGGTTGGAATGGTGGTTATGGTAACTATATTATTGTTCGTCACGCCAATGGCACTCAGACTTTGTATAGTCACTTGAGTCAAATCAATATCGCGCGCGGTCAAACTGTCGCGCGCGGTCAAACTATTGGCGCGGTTGGCAACACTGGTCGCTCCACTGGCCCCCATTTACACTTTGAGGTTCACGGAGCAAAAAATCCTTTTTAATCTAATGTGTATAAGTCGCAAGTAGTAGCTAGATTTCATTTGTCTTTCTCCCTCCCCTGACATATAATATCCCCATGTCCCCCGAAAACCCCACTAATCCCAACGACAACCAACTCTTCACTGTCCCCGCCGATGAGTTTAAAGCCAATTATCGTCCTCTTACCCCCGAAGAACTAACTGAACTCGGTCTCACTAATCCTGAATCAACCCCGCTATCTCCCGAAACTCTAACCCAACACGATGCTTTCATATCTGACACCTTCAAATCTTGGACCCAAGCTATTCCCACCGAACAAATCCAAGCCACCCTAGAAGATCTGACCACTAAAGACTATCCAACCCTAGAGAAAGACATTGATACCACTAAGGCCGGTGAATATACCCTTAACCCCGAAACTCAAACTCTCGACTTTGAAACCGCCACTATCTTCATACCCGACCTCTCC
This sequence comes from Candidatus Vogelbacteria bacterium RIFOXYB1_FULL_42_16, assembly GCA_001823055.1. Taxonomy (GTDB): domain Bacteria; phylum Patescibacteriota; class Minisyncoccia; order Phycocordibacterales; family XYD1-FULL-46-19; genus XYB1-FULL-42-16. Next base: position 178 of record MHTH01000023.1, on the reverse strand, counting down.
GCTTTCAATGGTAAAAAACTGTCTGAAGTGGCCGAACATCTCATCTCCACCTACAGCGACAAATACTACTTTCCCGGCATTGAATATTGGCACTGGCTCTGTGCACACAAAAATCTGGCTGATTTACCAGCAGATCCACAATTTAACACTCTAAAACAAGAATTAACTGACAATTACT
>MHTH01000022.1:3503-5248 GCA_001823055.1 Candidatus Vogelbacteria bacterium RIFOXYB1_FULL_42_16 | reverse complement strand
TTGGTGAGCTTTATTACCTCTATTGCTACGGGGATTTTGACCAATTCTCTGATTAATAGCAATGATCCCCAAGATGTTTCTCGATCGATCAACCAAGTGGTAGAACGGACTATTGAAAAAGTTGTTCCCCAAACAATTATTCAAACGATTACCAAAGAAGTGGCTGTGCCGACCAATGAAGGCGAGAAAATTGTCACCGCGATCAACAAAGTCTCGCCAGCTATTTTCAAATTATTTACCGATAAAAACGATGGCACAGAATTGGCGTTGGAATCCGGAATAGTTTTAGCTGATCGTGGTCTGTTTATTACCACCACTAAAAATATCTCTCGCGATAGTGTTTATTGGTTGAAATTCGATAAAGATACTAAATTAAAAATGTCTCTAGCTTTATTGGATCCGGAAAAAGGCTTGGTCGTCTTTAAGTTAACTGGTCTTGATGCTCAACTAAAGACGATTCCCAATTTAGGTATCGCTAAAGCGGTCGTGGTAGGTCAAACAGTTGTTAGTCTGGGTGCCAATGATGGCGCGGACAATCGGCCATTGTCGGTTGGCATTCTTTTGAGCGCCGGTGGCAACAACGCCACCTCGACCAATCCTAGTTTCTTCCGGACTAATGCTGCCAACGCCGATACTTTGGGTGGCCCGGTCTTGAACATCGACGGTGAGTTGGTGGGTCTGGTTGTCGGTCCGGGTATCATTCTCTCCGTCAATAGCGTCTCTACTTTGATTGACAGTCTTAAGTAAGCCTTTTAGTATTACAATCTATGCCTCCATTTCAAAACTTTACAACTAAGGCCCGCGAAGCTATTCGTCGAGCTCACGAATTGGCTTTGGAGCGTGGCCAAAATCAAGTCAATCCGATTCATCTTTTGACGGCTTTATTGTTGCAAGAAGAAGGCACAGTACCTTCGATTATTGAACGTCTAGAAATCGATTCTATGATGCTGACCGATTATCTGTTGGAAATGATCGAAAACGCCGGTGGTAGTCAGACCATGACCCCTTCCTATCAAATTTACTTAACACCAGAATTGGTCAAAGTTTTTGATAGTTCAGCTAAAGTGGCCCAAGGTTTGAGCGATGAATTTGTTTCTACCGAGCATCTATTGCTAGCCTTGATTGATACTCCCAGCCCAGCCAAAGAAGTCTTAGTTCGCTTTAAAGTGTCGGCCGAAAATATTATGCGGATTGTCGAGGAATTGCGCGAGACTGATCAGATTGGAAATGATTCGCCAAAGAAAAATCGTTCGATTGAAAAATACACCAAAAATCTGACTGATCTAGCGCGTCAAGATAAATTGGATCCGGTTATTGGTCGCGATAGTGAAATTCGCCGAATTATGGAAATTTTATCGCGCCGAACTAAAAATAATCCGGTCTTGATTGGTGAAGCGGGGACCGGAAAGACTGCCATTGCCGAAGGTTTGGCCAATCGGATTGCTAAAGGTGATGTGCCGGAATCTTTACGCGACAAAGAATTGGTTTCGCTGGATTTGGGGATGCTTTTGGCTGGTACTAAATTTCGCGGAGAATTTGAAGAGCGTCTGAAAAACATTATGAAAGAGATCGAAAAAGCTGACGGTCAGATTATTTTATTTATCGATGAGATTCATACTATTGTCGGTGCTGGCGCGGCCGAGGGCTCGATCGATGCTTCCAATATGTTAAAACCGGCGCTGGCTCGAGGCGAATTACGGGCGATTGGCGCTACCACCATTAAAGAGTATCAAAAATATATTGAA
>MHTH01000022.1:0-3489 GCA_001823055.1 Candidatus Vogelbacteria bacterium RIFOXYB1_FULL_42_16 | reverse complement strand
AACCAGACGTTTTCAGCCGGTGTTGGTCGAAGAGCCGACCATCGAAGATGCGGTCACAATTTTACGGGGCTTGAAAGATCGCTATGAAGTTCATCATGGGGTCCATATCACCGACGATGCTATTGTGTCGGCGGTCAATTTGTCTAGTCGGTATATTGCCGATCGATTTTTGCCGGACAAGGCGATCGATTTGATCGACGAAGCGGCCTCGGCTCTGCGTTTGCAGTTGGAAAATAAACCGACCGCTTTGGAAGACGGTGAGCGAAAAATTATGCGTCTAGAAGTGGAACGAGAGGCTTTGCGTAAAGAAGTCGAGGCGGGGAGCGACAGTCGCGAGACTAAAAATCGTCTCAAAGATATAGAAAAGATGATTGGCGAATTGCGTGAAGAGACTGGCGAACTGGAGCTCAAATGGAAAAACGAAAAACAGATTATTAATGAAATTCGCGAAGCTAAAAAACAATTGGAAATCTTGCGTCTCGCCGCCAATCAAGCCGAATTACATGCCGAGCTGGCTAAAGCGGCCGAAATTCGTTACGGCAAGATTCCAGAAGCGCAAAAAGTTTTGCAGGTCAGAGAACAAAAGCTGAAACGTCTGCAGACTGGCCGAAAAATTTTGAAAGAAGAGGTCAATGAATCGGATATTGCTCGAGTGGTCTCGCGTTGGACCGGCATTCCGGTAGAAAAGATGTTGGAAGAAGAAGCCGATAAATTACAAAAAATGCCGTGGCTGATCGGTCAACGAGTCCGAGGTCAAGCTGATGCCATTTTACGCATTGCCGAAGCGGTCAAACGCTCGCGCGCCGGTATCGCCGATCCCGATCGGCCGATTGGTTCTTTTATGTTCCTCGGTCCTTCTGGTGTCGGCAAGACCGAGTTGGCGCGCTCGCTGGCTTCTTTTCTTTTTAATGACGAAAAGGCTTTGGTGCGAATCGATATGTCCGAATATATGGAAAAATATTCAGTGTCGAAATTGATCGGCTCGCCACCGGGTTATGTTGGCCATGAAGAGGGTGGCTCTTTGACGGAAACAGTCCGTCACCGACCATATTCAGTTTTGTTGTTTGACGAAATTGAAAAGGCTCATCCCGAAGTCTTTAATATCTTGTTGCAAGTGTTGGATAACGGCCGACTGACTGACTCCAAAGGGCGAGTGGTTAATTTCAAAAATACGATTATTATTTTGACTTCCAATCTCGGTAGCAATTTTATCAATAGTTTTCAGAAGATCGGTTTTCAGGGTGCTAATCAAAAAGAAAGTTTTGAAGATACCAAAACCAAAATTATGGAAACACTCAAGAACCATTTCCGACCAGAATTTCTCAATCGTCTGGACGAGATTTTGGTGTTTGAGCCTCTGAGTGAGGAAACAATTAAAGAAATTGTTGATCTGCAACTGGCTATCGTCCGCACTCGTTTGACGACCAAGGGCATTATTTTACAAGCCGAACCGGAAGTTTTGACTTATTTAGCCAAGGAGGGTTACAGTCCGGAATATGGCGCGCGTCCACTCAAACGTTTGATTCAAAGCAAGATTTTAAATCCAGTGGCGGAGTTTATTATCGCCCGTAAGGTAGAAAAGGGGGGTGTGGTGGCAGTGTCAATGAAAGATGGTCTACCGGTGATCGAGTTGAAAAAAAGTAACGGCAGTCGACGATTGCTGACCAGAAGTAGAACGAAAGCTTAAACTAAAAAAATCGCTTAATAGCGATTTTTTTGATACTAAATTTCGCCAGTATACCAGAGTGGTCAATTGCAAAATAATATCTGATGAATTATAATATCTATATGGCTAGAAAATGGAATAAATTTGAAGAAGAAAAATATCGGCAGGAACTTTATGATTTATATATCATTCAAAACAAAACCATTAACGAAGTGGCTGAAATCTTAAAAATTAAACCGCAAACCGTTTACGATCGTTTGTTAAGGTTAGATATAAAAACTTGTCCAGAACAGAAGAAAAAATATCAAAATAGGCGCAGTGATATAGTTATCCCGAAGACTTATTTTCCAGATCTGGCTGAATTTTTTGGCATCATGCTTGGTGATGGTAGTTTGTCTCATTTTCAAACTATGGTGACCTTGGGTATAAAAGAAATGTCCTATGCTGAATATGTAGCAAGGTTGATGGAAAAAATATTTGGTGTTTCGGCTAGAATTGCTATTCGTGGTAGTGGTTATAAAGATGTCTATATTGGTTCGGTGGAGCTAACAAATTGGCTTAAAAAAGAAGGTTTAGTTTTTAATAAAGTTAAAAATCAAGTTGATGTCCCAAAATGGATTTTTAGCAAAAAAGTTTATATGCGAAGATTTTTAAAAGGTTTTTTTGATACTGATGGTTCAGTTTACCGCCTTCGTTTTGGCATCCAGATTGCCTTTATAAATTTTTCTCTGCCGATTTTAAACTCTTTACAGACAATGTTAAAAAAGCTATTATATAAGCCATCGGAGATTAGTTCCCATAAAATTTATGTGACTAAAAGACCGGAAGTCATAAGATTTTTTAAAGAAATTAATCCGGCCAATAAAAAACATTGGCAGAGGTTTGAAAAGTTTATCAATGCGTAGGTACTCAAGTGGCAACGAGGGCAGACTGTAAATCTGCTGACCTTTGGTCTTCGGGGGTTCGAGTCCCTCCCTACGCACAAAATCAGCTACTTCTTGCTTTTTTAGCCTAAATAGGTTATATTTGCAGGGCTAAAAAATAAATAATATGTCCCAAGATTTTCTCATTAAACTGGCTTGCAAGGATTGTAAGCGCATCAACTACTGGAGTAGTAAAAACAAGAAAAAAGTTGAGCGCAAGATTGAGCTCAAAAAGTATTGTAAATGGTGCAAAAAACAAACCAAACACACTGAAATCAAGAAATAGTCCTCTGGGCGGGCCCCGTGGCGAGCGAAACGAGCTTTACGGGGCTTTTCTTTTGGTGTTTTTTTGTGGTAGAATATAAGTTACATAACCGTATGTTCTGGTATGAAATTAGAAGAAAAAAATAAAGCAATTAAGTTAAGGGAAAAAGGTTTTTCTATGGGTGAAATTAGTCAGGCTGTAGGAGTATCCAAGAGTACTGTTTCTTTATGGGTGAAAGATTTAAAACTTTCAAACAAGGCAAAAAAAATAATTGCATCAAAACTGACAAAAGGACAGGAAATGTCGATTAAAACGCATCATGAAATTACTAGACAGAAAGAAAAAATAGCCAAAGACTATGCTTTGGATTTAGTAAAAAAAATTAAAATTGATAAAAATATGGCTAAATTGGTCTGCTCTTTACTTTATGCTTGCGAGGGGAGTAAGGGGCCAAGAAGCGTTTTAAGTTTTACTAATTCTGATCCTAATATGATCGTATTGTTTTTAAAGATGTTGAGGGATGGCTTCGACATAGACGAAAAAAAGTTTAGCATTTGCGTTCATCTGCACGATTATCATAATGAGGAAAAGCAGTTGAATTTTTGGTCAAAAACAGCTAGAATTTCCAGAGATCA
>MHTH01000021.1 GCA_001823055.1 Candidatus Vogelbacteria bacterium RIFOXYB1_FULL_42_16 | reverse complement strand
AGCCTAGGGCTTCTAGTAAATCAGCGCTGGAACAGATCGGGGTGGCGCCTTGTTTGATCAGCCAATTTGGTCCATAAGAATTAGGCCAATGAATACTGCCAGGGACCGCTAAGACGTCGCGATTATAATCAAGCGCCAGCCGAGCCGTGATCAAGGTGCCGGATTTTTTATTGGCTTCAATAATGAGGGTGGATTTGGCTAGACCAGCCATCAAGCGGTTGCGTCGCGGAAAAGAATAAGGGGTAGCGCGAAAATCTGGTTCGGCTTCGGAAACTAACATGCCACCAGCGGAAATAATTTCTCTGGCTAAATTTTGATTGGAGGCGGGGTAGAGGACTTTAGGGTCAAGGCCAGAGCCGGGAAAAGCGATAGTGGGTAGACCAGCTTTTAAAGCTGATCGGTGGGCGATCGTGTCAATGCCCAGTGCCAAACCGGAAACAATCGTGATCGGATAGCCGGCCAGACCGGCGATCAATTCTTCACAGACTTCGCGACCATAGGTGCTCAAACGACGTGAGCCGACGACCGTCAACAAAACATTATCTGGCGCTGGCCACTCCCCTTCCACATACAAAAATTCCGGTGGCTCGGGGATTTCCCACAATGGTTGAAGTATTTTTGGAAAATCCTTCTTTTTTATTTTTTCCATCTTTTAATTATACCGCGATTTAAATTAAAAATTAAAGATAAAAGATTAAAAATACAGATTAAAAATCAAAAATTTGGTTTCCTCATTAAATTTTAATATCTTTAAATTTGTGTTTTTGCTTTTTGATTTTTTATCTTTAATCTTGTAAGATAGTCTTACTATGTTAGATATCAAATTCATTCGGGAAAACAAAGATTTGGTGGCCGAAGCGGCCCGCAAAAAGCAAATCAAGTTGGATGTTAGCGAGCTTTTAAAAATCGACGAGGAGCGGATCAAAATTTTGACCGAAGTCGAGCAAATGCGTGCTCGCCAAAATCAAGTGTCCGAAGAAATCGCCAGAGCGGGGGATAATCGCGACTCTTTGATCGATGAGATGAAAACACTGAAGGATGAATTGCAGATCAAAGAAGAAGAGTTAAAAGAGTTGGTCAAAAAATGGCAGGCGCTAATGATTTTGGTGCCAAATATCCCTGACGCTTCGGTGCCGGAAGGAAAAGATGATAGTGAAAATCTTGAACATAAAGTTTGGGGCGAGAAACCAAAGTTTAATTTTATTCCCAAAGGTCATATTGAATTATTGCAGACTTTACATTTAGGTGACTTGGATCGAGGCATCAAAGTAGCTGGTTTTCGCGGTTATTTTTTGAAAAACGAAGGCGTGCTTTTGTCGTATGCCCTCTGGCAATATGCTAATGATGTGGTGATGAAAGAAGGTTTTCAGCCGATGATGGTGCCAGCGCTGGTGCGACCGGATCCCTTTTTTGGTACTGGCTATTTACCACAAGGTGAGGAAGATTTGTATAAAACTCAAGATGGCGATTTCCTGTCTGGCACGGCCGAAGTCGGGACGATGGGTTATTTTATGGATGAGACTTTACCTTTTGAACATTTGCCAGTTAAGTATGTGTCTTTTTCGCCTTGTTTTCGGCGCGAAGCCGGCAGTCACGGCAAAGACACCAAGGGTCTGATTCGTCTCCATGAATTTTATAAAGTGGAACAAGTAGTGATTTGCGAGGCCAATCATGAAGAAAGTGTGCGCTGGCATGAAGCGATTTTAGCTAATGCCGAAAAGATCATGCAGGGCTTGAAAATTCCTTATCGGGTGGTGGTTAATTGCACTGGCGATTTAGGGCAAGGTCAGGTCAAAAAATATGATATTGAAGCTTGGGTGCCAAGCGAAAACAAATACCGTGAGACTCATTCCATTTCTTATTTTCATGATTTTCAAACCCGACGTTTAAATTTAAAGTATCGCGATAAGGAAGGCAAGACGCGCCTCGCCCATTCTTTGAATGGCACCGCTTTAGCTTCGCCCAGAATTCTTGTTCCCCTGTTGGAAAATTATCAACAGGCCGATGGGACGGTAATTGTGCCAGAAGTCCTGCGTCCTTATTTGGGTGGACGAGAAGTGATTAGGTAATTTCCGCTAAGCCTTGCCTAGCGGAAAGCGGGACACAAAAACTATGGCCGTTAGTAAGCGCGATATTCTTTTAAAAGGTAAAGAAAAACAACGCCATCGTTATGATCGCTTGGTTTTTATTTGGTTTATCATTTTTCTAATTTTTTTAGTGGAAATTATTTTACTACTACGTGCCCCCAAGTTTTTATTGACCGAGGTGCGAGTGACTGGCGCTTCGTCCTATGAACAAGTCAAGATTAAAGAGGCGATTGGCTTGGCTTTAGTAGAAAAATGTCCTTGTTTGATTCCGCGCGCCAGTATCTTTCTCTATTCTAAAAAACAATTGGCCAAAATCGCCCAAGGTGCTTCATCTCGCGTGGGTGAGATAACCTTCAAACGTCAAGGTCAAATTTTAATTGTCGATGTGGCTGAACGTCAACCGGTGGCTTTATGGTGCCAGGGTCGTCACGATGACAGAGATTGTTTCTTTTTAGATCAAACTGGCACCATCGTTTCGACGGCGCCGATTTTTTCTCATTCGTCAATGGTTGAGTTTTATTCCGCTTCTAGTTCGGCTCGCTTGTATGAAAAACCTTTAGGTGATTTTTCTTTAGCCACGTCGGCATTGTTGAAAAATGAATTACTATCCATTTTTCAACATGATTTTCGGGTCCCCGTCTCATTGAAGTATATCGAGTTGGTAGAAAAAGATGATCTAATCTTTTATTTTGTTTCTAGCCGTGATAATTGGCTAGTGCTAATCAGCCGGTCTAGTGATCCAAAGATAGTTCTCGCCAATCTGAAAGCCTTGCTTGGTTCAGAATCTTTTAGGCGAGATCTAAAAATCAGTCAACATTTAAAACAAATCGACTTACGTTTTAAACAAAAAGTTTTTTACAAGTTTAACTAGTTAAATTTTATCGGTTTGTGTTATTATTTATCCTATAGAGTAAACCTCTCTTTTTATTATGGGCATACTTACAGTTTTAATAAATTATTTAGTTTGGCACTATAGCACGGCTGTGCTGTCTTTATTTGGTTTATACCGCAATCTCTTTGTTTTTTTCAGTAATTTTTTCTCTTTACCGATTTTGATTCGAACTTGGTTCTCGCCCTGGCGCCGTTTGGATGAAAAATATCCCAAAAACATTATTGATCTCGAGGCTTGGGCCAGTGTTTTTATTCTCAATCTCTTAATGCGCGCGGTCGGGTTTTTTATGCGCACAATTATCATCACACTCGGGCTAGTTTTTATCGGTCTGCTCATTATTTCTTTTCCTATTATTTTAGTGATTTGGTTATTGGCGCCGTTTCTCGTTATCTTTTTATTTTTACTGGGGCTGGGTTTAATATTTTTCAAATAAGATGAACTCCATCAAAGAAAAACTTCAGTCTAGCCCACTTTATCCCATCCTAGTTTTGGACAGTTTGATTTCTATTAGAAAAAGAAGAGCCCTGCTCCACTGGAGTCGGAATCTACTAGTTGTTCTCGGTTTTATCTTTGGGCTTTTTCTGCTTTCCGATATTTTGCCGGTTGTCGTAACCCAAAATCTTTATTTTCTTTTATTGCTTAAAAATAAAATTTTAGGTTTGGTGCTGATTTTGTTGAGTATTTTTTCATTGATGACGTTGTTGGAATTTTATTTTTCTTCTTTTTACTATTTGGAATTAGTGGCTAAAAATCTTTATCGCCGAGAAGATATTTTTTCTATCTCTGTCGGTCGGATTTTTTATTCCATGACCAGTGATGACCTCTTGGTTGGTTTTTTAAGATCGGATCTCGGCTTGCAAATTATGCGCCGGCTTGGTATTTCGGTCGCTGATATCGATAATTTTTTTCAATCAGAACCGGCGCCGGTTTCGGCTTTATTGTTAGAGCCAAGCAATAATGAGGTGATCAAAATGCGTGATTTGGCAAAATATCTTTTTGCCCAAAGCCCAGCTTGGCGAGATTTTTTGCTGGCTCATAACGTCAAAGAGACGGAATTTTTGGGTGCAGTTCGCTGGGTGATTTTAGGAATTGAATCTTATGAAAATGCGCGACGCTGGTGGACTCTAGATAACTTGTCGCGAACGCCTGGTTTGGCACGCGATTGGGCTTATGGTGGTACATATTATTTAGATCAATACAGTCGTGATTTGGTTTTAGATCAAGAAGTGTCTAGTTTGGAAAATTTACCCACTGCTTATGAGAAAGAAATTACTCAAATCGAAACCATTTTGTCTCGCAGTCGTGAAGCCAATGTTCTTTTAGTTGGTCCGGCTGGACCGGATAAAATCAAAACCATTTATCGTTTGGTTCGAATGATCAAAGATGGTCAATCGGTTCCGGCGTTGGCTGGTAAAAGAGCGGTTTTGTTGGAAGTGGCGATGTTATCATCAGCATTAAAGGACAAAAATACTTTTGAACAGACTATTTTAAAAATCTTGGAAGAGGCGGTGCGGGCCGGTAATGTTTTGTTGGTGATTGATGATTTGGCCAATTTACTTTTAACCGGCGAACATTTTGAAACTAATGTTGTTTCTCTGCTAGACCCATTTTTAGCCAGCGGTGCTTTGCAAGTGATCGCCTTATGTGATACCGATAATTTTCATCGTTTGATTGAAGCTAAAATGGCTTTAATGTCGCGCTTTGAAAAAGTAACAATTGAGTCGTTGTCGAATGAATTGATTGCTGAAACTCTGATGCGAGCGGTCTGGAAAATAGAAAATGATTTTGGTTTGTTTTTTACTTATCAAGCAGTCAATGAAATTGCTTCTGGGGCTATTTATTATTTCACTGATAGTGTTAGTTCTGAAAAAGCGATTGATCTTTTGATTGAAATTGCTCCTTGGGCCAAACGAGCCAAATTGTCTCTCATTGGCGCGTCAGAAGTTCAAGCTTTTATTCAATCTAAAACCAATATTCCGCTGGGCGCGGTTACTGCCAAAGAAAAAGATAAATTGTTAAATTTGGAAAGTCTGTTAAGTGGGCGAGTGATTGGCCAAAAAGAGGCGATTAATGTGGTTGCCAGTGCCATTCGTCGGGCGCGAGCTGGTGTGCGCAATCCCAATCGTCCGATTGGCTCTTTTCTCTTTTTGGGTCCGACCGGAGTGGGTAAAACCGAAACCGCTAAAGCTTTGGCGGCCACTTTTTTTGGTGGCGAGAATGAAATGCGCCGGATCGACATGTCTGAATTTCAAGGGAGTGATGCGTCAGACAAATTGATCGGCTCTTTTGCGACTGGCCAGCAAGGGATTTTAAGCGTGATGGCGCGAGAACATCCCTACGGTGTTATTTTGTTGGATGAATTTGAAAAGACTTCTTCGTCCGCTTTAAACATTTTTCTGCCAATTTTTGACGAAGGTTTCTTTTCTGATATGTCTGGTCGTCGGGTGAGTGTCCGCAACATTATTTTTGTTGCCACTTCCAATGCCGGTGCCGATACTATTTGGCAGATGTTTGAAAATGGTAAACAATTTTCTCGCCAAGCTCTACTTGACGATATTGTTGGGCGCGGTCTTTTTAAGCCGGAACTTTTAAATCGTTTTGATGCCACGGTTATTTTTCAACCTCTCGGTGATCAAGAATTATTAAAAATCGCCGAATTGCAATTGAAAAAATTAGCCAAAAGATTGGAAGAACGAGGTCTGGTTTTAAAGATTACTGACGATTTGTCGGCCGATGTCGCCAAAAATGGCGCTGATCGGATTTTTGGCGCGCGACCAATGTTGCGTTATATCCAAGATAAAATCGAACAACCGATTGCCAATAAATTGATTGCTGGTGAATTGAGTCATGGGATGAGTGTCGCTTTTCAGCTTGAGTCCCAAACCGGCCAGTTGACGATTTTAGGAGAAAAACTGTAAACTGGATTTAATGTCATCGTCGAAAAACCTTTTTCGTTATATTTTTTGGGTGTCGATGGCAATGTTTTTCGGTGTCGGCTCAATGTGGTCTGTCTCGGCTTTTTCCAGATTTTTGCCCAACCCCACGATTTTAGGGGTTCAAGTCTATCACGCCTCTTCTAGCACTTCCGCTCAAGCCATTGAATTTAAAAATCCGAACAAGGCGATTAGTTTTGCTAATTTCGATCGTGATAATCCGGAGATTCCGTTGACTGGTAAAGTTGTCGTCACTGATTTGCGTTCGATGATAATTTATCTGTATCAGGATAACCAACTAGTTTCTTCTTCCACCATTTTAGCCAAGGGTCGACCCGGTTCGCCATGGGAGACGCCGGTGGGCGAATACGCCGTTAAAACCAAAGAATTAAAACATTTTTCTTCTATCGGTAAAGTCTGGATGCCTTACAGTCTGCAATTTTTTGGCAACTTTTTTATTCACGGCTGGCCCTATGACAGTAAAGGTAAAGCAGTAGCCAGAACTTATTCCGGTGGTTGTATCCGTCTGGCTGATGTCGATGCTAAAAAAGTGTATGACTTTGTCGATAATGGCACCACCGTCTTGGTTTTTGGTTCAGATAAAAAAATGGATCAATTGGCCAATGTTTCGGCCAACCTCCGCCTGTCAGCGGTGGCCTCCTCTTATTTATCACTCAAAGATCCAGACAAGATGCCGATGTCGGCCGAATCATATTTGGTCGCTGATGTGGATACGGGCGAGGTGGTGATTGAAAAAAACAAAGATCGTATTTTACCGATCGCTTCTATTTCTAAATTAATGACCGCTCTTGTTTCTCTAGAAACTTTAAACCAAGCAGAAAAAACTATCGTCCAGCCGAAGGCTTATAAAACTTATAGTAAAACCGGTCGGTTATATTTGAATGAAAAAATTTTAATTGGCGATCTCCTCTATCCACTTTTGTTGGAATCTAGCAATATGTCAGCCGAAGCCTTAGCTCAACATCACAATCGAGATAGTTTTATTGCTACGATGAACGAAAAAGCTAAATCGATCGGTATGAAAAACACCATCTATGATGATCCAAGCGGTTTATCAGAAAACAACGTTTCGACGGCTGTCGATCTGTTTAAACAAATTCGCTACATTTATAAATATAAAAAATATATTTTAGACATTACCCGCGAGCCAAAACGAGTGGTCGGTAAACATGAATGGCGCAACGTTAACAGTCTTTACCTTCTAGACAATTATCTGGGCGGAAAAAACGGCTATACCGATGAAGCGGGGCGGACCTTGGTCGCTTTGTTTGAATTGCCACTATCGGAATTTGAACATCGAACGGTCGCTCTGATCTTACTCAAGAGTGAAAATCGCAAACAAGATATCGCCGAAATTATTCGTTTTCTATCAAACAATGTCTCGCGCGAAACCAAAAGCGCTTTTACACCCAGTGTGATTTAGTTTTTTGAAATAATAAAATAGAAATTTTCAACCGTCAAAACTATACCAAATATACACGATCGTGTATATTTGGTATAGTTTTGACAACTTCTATAAATATGTTTTTGTGTGTTTTCGTTTTAGAAATTATCGTGGCTTAAGATAATTTAGCTACGATTTTCTCGATTTGTTTCCAAGTGTTTACTCTCCCAATATCTGGTGAGTAATTCTTTGTCATGAATTTCTTCTTTGGATCGAACAAAATCTTGGTCGTTTGTCGACTGATATGTTCTAAAACTGTTAAAGAGTCATCAATGAAAACAGTCATTTTATTTTCAGAACAAATTATTGATTTGTCTTCGTCTTTATTCACGAAAAAGATATGACCAGATTTAATTCTGGGCAGATATTTTTTCAACCATTGTCGGCCGAAATCTTGACCGTCTTCTTGTCGCCGAGAAACAATAAAAACCTTGTAGCCATTATTCAGCCACTCATTGATTGTTTCGATCGAGCCTTTGATCGCGGGACAATTTAAAGAAATTTCTGTGTAGATGGTTTTTTTAACCTGGCGATCCGATTCCGGTAAACCTAATTTTTGGCTGATTTTCCGACGATTTTGATCGTGATTGATAATTGTATCGTCCAAATCGAGTCCTATTGTTTTTTTGTAATCTTTTGTTATCTTGGTCATAGAATAAGAAAGGTCTTTTTGGGATATTAACACAAAAACTGTCGCTCAAGAAGGAGGTGGATCGTGAATTTGTCAATCGCTGAATTCAGAAAAAACACTGGCATTACTGATGAAAGGATTTTGCCGGTCGAAGGTCAGATTGTTCCCCTGCGTCTATTATCGGGGATGGATGTCAAGATTGTTTCGGTATCGATGATGCCGGAAGAATACTTGAAAAAAATGTTGGCGGGAGTGACCTTGGTCGATTCTCCCAACATCCATCCCTATGCCAATGCCGCGGTGGTGATCGACCGGGTGGCGCCATTCTCTTTGCGTGTTATCCAGACTTTCGTCTTGAGGCGTAAACTGGTGGAATTCTTGGAGAGGTTTGACAATGTCTTTCAGGGCTTCCATGTATCTCATGGTATCGCCAAGAAGATGCCCATGATCGTCGTTGGTGAGGGACCAGATCAACAATTCTATGTCTCTCACTATCTGCCACCGATCGTTGAAAAGGGTCCGCAAGGCACCTATCTGCTCGACGGACAACATCGTTGTTTTATGTGCGGTAGAGTGGGGACAACTATCGAAGCGGTCAAGATCATTGGTGTCTCAATGCCACCAAGAGCTGAACTGCTATCTTGGGATCAAACAGATCTGGTCGATGAAAAACCAGAACTTCGAGTGATTGGTGGTGATCCCTATCTTTTCCGCGATCTCGACAGAGTTGGGGTCGATGGGTAAGTCAGAAGACAAAAATGTGGCCGATCGCGCATTACTTGCGATCGGCCACTTAATTTAAATACTATGAAAAATTTTTGGCAGAAATTAGAGAAAAAGAAAAAGCCGATTATCACTTTAGCGCCGATGTATGACGTGACTGATTCGGCTTTTCGGCAGATTATTGCCGGTTTTCAAACGCCGGATGTTTTTTTTACGGAATTTGTCTCGGCTGATGGTCTGGCTAGTGAGGCTGGTCGACCAAAACTTTTACGTGAACTTTATTTTACTCCGGCCGAACGACCACTCGTGGCGCAGATTTTTGGTGCTAAACCAGCGACAATTAAAAAAGCCGCGGAAATCATTCAAAACCTTGGTTTTGATGGCCTAGATATCAATATGGGTTGTCCGGACAAGGCGGTCAATAAAATTGGAGCAGGGGCATCGCTAATCAAGACTTCTAAGTTGGCGCGTGAAATAATTTTGGCGGCCAAGGCGGGAGCGCCAAATTTGCCAATCTCGATTAAAACCAGAATTGGTTGGGGTCAGCCAAATCAAAAAGAATTTACCAAATGGTTCAAGGGGATCTTGGAAATGAAGCCAGCGGTGATCACTGTTCATTTTCGAACTCGCAATGAAATGTCCAAGCCAAAAGCGCACTGGGCCGAATTTGCGCCCCTGGCTGTTGACTTGGCTAAAGGTAGCGGGGTCTTGGTCATGGGTAATGGTGATGTGGCCGATGTTATCGAAGCCAAAACTTTAGCTAAAAAATATGGTTTAGATGGAATAATGATCGGCCGAGGTGTTTTTGGACGTCCATGGTTATTCTCCAAAAATGTTCGATATCCAATATCGAAAAAAGCTGAAATCAAATTGGCCTTAAAGACCCTAGTCAAACATTCCAAACTTTTTGCCAAAATGTATTGTTTGGGTAATTTCAATACCAAAACTTTTGGCGGTCATACCAAAAATTTTGCGGTGATGAAAAAACATTTTAAAGCTTATGTGGCCGGTTTTGCTGGCGCTTCTGTTTTGCGGACTAAACTAATGGCGACCGAAAATGCCAAAGAAGTAGAAAAAATCGTCCAAGATTTTCTTAAAAAGGGTTAAGTGCTATGATGTTGAGACTTATGAATGAAATCGCCCTTTATCGCAAATACCGGCCTGCTAAATTCAAAGACGTGGTCGGTCAGGAGCCGGTCATCAGGGCTCTGGAAGGGGCTTTGGCTGGTAGTCAGATTACCCATGCCTATCTTTTTGCCGGTCCGCGCGGGACGGGTAAAACCAGTGTGGCCAGAATTTTTGCCGGTGAGCTGGGTTGTGCCGGTAATGACCTGTATGAAATAGACGGTGCTTCCAACAATGGCGTGGGCGAGATTCGAGAATTGCGCGAAGCCGTTGGCTCGTTGCCATTTTCTTCATCCTACAAAGTTTATATTATCGATGAAGTGCACATGCTCTCCCATGCTGCTTTTAATGCGCTCTTAAAAACACTAGAAGAGCCACCTCGCCATGTCATTTTTATTTTAGCGACTACCGAATTACACAAAGTGCCGGAAACAGTGATTTCTCGTTGCCAGACTTTTCGTTTTCATCAGCCAGAGGTACCAGCCCTGCAAAAACACCTTAAAGAGATTGCGAAAAAAGAAGGTTATAACATCGATGAAAAATCCTCACATCTGATTGCGCTTTTAGGTGAAGGGTCTTTTCGTGATGCTTTGGGAATTTTACAAAAAGTAATGGTCTCGTCGGCTGATAAAAAATTAACGATTGAAGAAGTAGAAAAAATTACTGGTGCGCCAAAACGAGAATTGATTAAAAAGTTTTTACTGTCTTTATTGGAAGCCGATAGTAGTCAGGCTTTGGTGACCGTGGCGGAACTCACTCGAGCGGGGGTGGAGATGAAAGTTACTCTGCGTTTAGCACTGGAAGAATTGCGTCGAGGAATGTTTGCTAGTTATGCGCCGGAATTATTGGGTGAAAAATATCTAGCGGTGGATGCTGATGAAAAAGAATTTTACGACCAATTAGCCAGTCATTCCAATGCTAAATTTTTATCAGCCATTTTGCGTGAACTTTTGACCGCCTATAGTGAAATTGGTTTGCTCGCGGTGCCGGCTCTGGCTCTAGAATTAGCGACAGTTTCGATCGTGAGACAAATTAGTGAAAAAAAATAGTATGGATAAAAAATACATTGGGACAATCGTTGAAGAAAGTTTGAAAGATAATTTAATTATCAATGATTTAAAGATTTTAAGCGTTAGAATTTCTCGGGATGATAATCCTGCCGATCGTTGGCATATGTATCAAGTAGAAATGACCGAGGAACAAATCGAAAAAATGGCCGAAGTCATCAAGGAGAATGGTTGGTATATGCACTTTTGGGATAGTGAAAAAAATATTATTGCCGTTTTTTCACACAGAATTTTCCGATTTAATTTTGATGATAAAACCAGCTGGACTCAGGCTGTCGAGTATGGTCTATCGATCGGAATCCCTAAAGAACAATTAGATTTTTTAATCGAAAGTTAATTTATTCCCGGTTTAAAAGTCGTTCGTTTCGAGCGATTGCGGTCATTTTCGGTCAAAAGTTGTTTGCGGAGACGAACACTTTTGGGCGTAATTTCCAAATATTCATCTTCAGCCATAATTTCCAAACCACGTTCAATCGACAATTCAAACGGCGGAAAGAGGACAATCGCTTCGTCGGAACCGGAAGCACGGACATTGGTTAGATTTTTACCCTTGGTTGGGTTGGCCACCATTTCTTCACCCTTTGAGGTGTTACCTAAAATCATTCCCTCGTAGACTTCAATATTAGGACTGATATATAAGACGCCACGATCTTGCAGATTCCAGAGGGCATAACCAAGGGCTTTGCCGGTGGCCATCGAGGTCATTGAGCCAACGGCGCGTCGCTTGATGTCGCCGGCATAAGGTTTGAAGGCGATAAAACGAGACGACAAGATCCCTTCGCCTTTGGTGTCGATGATAAATTGATTGCGGTAGCCGAGCAGACCTCTGGTTGGACCTTCAAAAATCAAACGAACCGATTCGCTGTGTGTTTTCAAATCTTTCATCACAAAACCGCGAGTGCCAAGGCGTTCAATGATCGTGCCTTGATAAGTCGCGGGAGCGTCAACCACGACTTCCTCGAATGGTTCATGTTTGATGCCGTCGATTTCATGAATAATGACTTGCGGTTGGGAGACTTGGAGCTCGTAACCGGCGCGACGCATGTTTTCGATTAAAATAGCAATATGCAGTTCGCCTCGGCCGGAGACTTTAAAATAATCATTTGTCTCAAATTCTACCCGCAAACCGACATTGACTTCCAATTCTCGTTCTAAGTATTCACGGATTTGGCGCGAGGTGACAAAAGTCCCTTCCCGACCGGCAAAAGGCGAGTTGTTAATCAAAAAATTTAAAGTGATCGTTGGTTCATCGACGGCGATGGCAGGCAGTGGTTCAGTTTCGGCGCTGTCACAAATGGTTTCGCCAATATAAATATCAGGTAGACCAGCCAACATAATAATATCACCCGCTCTGGCTTTAGCCGTTTCAATTTTTTTCAAACCTTGAAAAGTAAAAATTTTTGTTACTTTGCCTTGACGGGTCTCGCCATTGGGTTTCTTAATTAAAACAGTTTGACCGGTTTTAATTTCGCCTTCGTAAATACGAGCAATAGCCAAGCGGCCGAGAAAATTATCGTAGGCCAAGTTGAAGGGTTGCAGACGAAGTGGTTTGGCCGATAATTCCGGCGAAGAAGCTGGTGACACAAATTTTAAAATGGTGTCGAGCAGGGGAGTGAGATCGGCGGATTCATCAGCTAAATTATTCTTGGCCATACCTTCACGACCGACAGCATAGACGACGGGAAAATCAGCCTGAGCATCGTTGCAACCCAATTCCATAAAAAGTTCTAACACTTGTTCTTCACAATGATCGGGGTTAGCCGCTGGCTTGTCGATTTTATTAATGACCACAATCGGTTTCAGACCGAGTTCCAATGATTTTTTCAGAACAAAACGAGTTTGAGGCATCGGACCTTCTTGGGCGTCGACGACGAGTAAAACCGAATCGATCGAACGGAGCACTCGCTCGACTTCCGAGCCGAAGTCGGCGTGCCCGGGCGTATCGACAATATTGATTTTAGTGTTGCGATAGACAATCGAAGCGTTTTTGGAATAAATAGTAATTCCGCGCTCTTGTTCGAGAGTGTTGGAATCCATGGAATCGCCCACTTCCATCGCGCCAGTCTGACGCATTAAAGCATCGGTCAAGGTGGTCTTACCGTGATCAACGTGGGCGATGATAGCAATGTTTCTAATCTGCATAATTTAAGAATTAAAAAACCGCAATGGTCTCTGGCGGTATTTAATAGAATACAAGAAAATAATACCTAAGTCAAATTTTGCTTTTTTATCGGAAGGTAGTTAAATAGACTAGGAATATGTTCTTGGCCTTTGTTGTCGAACTGGCGGGCCAGAAGGCGCGTCGCGGGAGGAAAGGACTATGGTGTTCAAACTTGGTATATGTGCTGTTGTCGTGATCTTTTGCGTCGCTATTTCCTACTTTGCTTTTTTGTTTTGGGTTTGGAACGAAAAGTATCGACGCAAGTTCGAGTACTACCGCCAAGTGGAATTGTCCAAGCAAAAGAGAATGCGCGAATCGGTCGTGACCGAAGAGATTGCTTCGGCGGGCACTAGCTCGATCCCTAGCCATTGGTGAGAAATCAACCCAAAATCCACCGCCACAACTTTCGAAGTTATGGCGGTGTTTGTTTAATGGCTGGGGAACTAGGAGTCGGACCTAGATTAAAGGCTTCAAAGGCCTCTGTCCTACCATTAGACGATTCCCCAATAATTTAAATGTCAAAAAGCGCCATCATATTAACACGATTTTGACCCATTTCGCAAATTTGATATTTAATACCCGATTGTTTTTATGGTAAAATAGAGGCAGATAATTAAAGGTCGGACTTTAGCATTTAAAACGAAAGATGCTTATGTCAAGACTAAATGCTTTTGATTGGGGCGCCGTTATCCTTAGTATCATCGGTGCGCTAAACTGGGGATTGGTAGGGGCGTTTCAATTTGATTTGGTTGGAGCCATCTTTGGCGATATGACCGCTCTCTCGCGGTTAATTTATATTATCGTCGGTTTAGCCGGAATATACCTCATTTTGACTGTGATCAAAATGGCACAGTCGGATTAATCGCCGATATTTTTTAGCGACACAAGAAAGTTTGTGTCGCAGAGAGAGGTGTGGAGGGAGTTTTTTTAAAATAATTTATTTTAATGGTATAATACTAACAATTAAAAGCTAATTAAATTTTTATGGCCAAGGGTAGAAATCAGAGAAAAGAGGTCAAAAAGCCGAAAAAAGTCAAAGCTAATTAATTTATTTTAGAAGATCTATGTCTTCGAAATGGATTAAAAATTTTTCGCTTCTCGGGCGCACGGAAATGCGTCAGGATGTTTTGCGTATTGCCGAAGCTTCTTTGGACGCAATTAAAACCGCCGAAGCGTTGGAGCGAGTGGTCAAATTGGATAAAACCAATCTTTTTTTGGGTGAAGCCAAATTTGATTTAGACAAATACCAACGGATTTTTTTATGTGGTGTCGGCAAGTGCGCTTTGGAAGCGACCACAAAAATAGAAAAAATTCTTGGTTCGAAAATAAATGGCGGAGTAGTTATTGGGACTGAAGTGAGTGATCAAGATCATTATTTTAATTACTATCAAGGCACCCACCCTCTGCCGAGTGAGAAAAATGTCAAAGCGACTTTGGAGCTAGTATCACTCCTCAAAGAAGTCCGCTCGGACGATCTGGTGATTTTTGTGGTTTCCGGTGGCGGTTCGACGATTCTTTGTTTACCGAAAAAAGGTGGAGTGACTATGGATGAAGAGCAAAAAATTTTTCTAGCGTTGTCCAAGAAAGGCGCCACTATTCAAGAAATCAACACTGTGCGCAAGCATCTGTCATTGGCGCGCGGTGGCTGGCTGGCCAAATACGCTTATCCGGCCCAAGTCGTAACTTTGATTTTTTCTGATATTCCCGGGCATCATTTTGGTCATGTCGCCTCGGGTCCGTTTGAGCCAGATGAGTCAAATAATCATCGAGCTGATTTTATTATTGATAAATATGATTTGCGCGACAATCTAAAAATAGAAGCCGATAAATTAATTGAAACGCCAAAAGATCCGGCTATTTTTACTCGGGTGTCACACTTGGTGGTGGTTTCCAACGAACGAGCCTTGGAAGCAGGAGCTGACAAAGCCAAAGAGCTCGGTTATCGACCGGTGATTTGCAATGCTAATTTGACTGGTCGAGCGAGACAAGCGGGCGAGACGATTGCTTCGGTTTTAAATCAGACACCTAAAAAGAGTGTGATGTTATATGGTGGCGAGACAACTGTTGTGGTGCATGGCGGGGGAAAGGGTGGTCGCAATCGAGAATTGGCTTTGGCCGGTTTGGAACATTTACCAAAAGATTCTTTGCTTCTCGCTCTCGCTTCTGACGGTCAAGACAATGGTGAAGTGGCAGGAGCATTGATTGACGCGCGAACAAAAGATCAGGCTAAAGTCTTGGGTCTCGATCCGGAAAAGTATTTGCTTGATAATAACTCGGCCGATTTTTTCCAAACGGTCGGCGATGAAATTAAAACTGGTCCGACTGGTTTGAATGTTGGCGATTTGACTATTGCCATCAAGGGGTAAGTTGGTAGGAGAAATGCCACACCGCGCGAAGCGAGGTGTGGCATGTTTTTTTTCGACCACGCGCGGGTAGGAACGCGCGTGGTCTTTGCGCCTAACTCTTCCCTGGTTCCGCAACAACAAACCGCAAACGACCAGTGAAAGAGATAGTTTGGCCAGCGCCCTAGACTAACCACAGAAAGGAGGTGTCGCGAAAGGCGACGGCCGTGGACGAGCGCCAACCAAAAAACAATAAAGACAATCTCTACTCCTAGTTTAAATCTTTATTTGACAAAAGTCAAGTTAATTTAGCTTTGGTGGCAGGCCGATATTTAGTATAATCAAATCACCATTTTAATACTAAATAATATTTACAATTTTAATTATGCGTGATCAGGAATTTGTTTTGTGGTTTGAAAATTTAGGTATCGAAGATGTGCCGTTGGTTGGTGGCAAAAATGCCGCTTTGGGCGAAATGTATTCTCATTTAACCCAAATGGGCTTACGGGTACCCAATGGCTTTGCTTTGACCGCTTATGCCTACCGTTATTTTTTGGATAAAACCGGTTTGAAAGAAAACATCAAGCAAGCGCTCGATGGTTTGGATACGGCGAATATCTATGATTTACAGAAACGCGGAAAAACTGTTCGTCAATTGATTGAAAAAACCGTCATGCCGGCTGAGTTGGAAAAAGTTGCTTTGGAAGCCTATAACAAATTGAGCGAGCAGGCGGGAGTAAAAAATCTTGATGTGGCGGTGCGGTCATCGGCTACTGCCGAAGACTTGCCAGACGCTTCTTTTGCTGGTCAACAAGAAACTTATCTCAATGTTGTTGGCGAAAAAGAATTGCAGATAGCGATTAAAAGTTGTGTCGCTTCGCTTTTTACTGATCGGGCGATTTCTTATCGGGTCGACAAGGGTTTTTCTCATTTTGATATTGCTTTGTCGGTGGGAGTGCAGAGAATGGTGCGGAGTGATGTTGGTGGTTCGGGGGTGGCTTTTTCTATCGATACGGAAACCGGTTTTGACAAAGTGGTCGTGATCAACGGCTCTTATGGTTTAGGTGAAATGGTCGTCAAAGGCATGGTGACGCCGGACGAATATATTGTTTATAAGCCGGCCTTAGCTTCTGGTCACAATGCGATTTTAGCCAAAACTCTCGGTCCAAAAGATGTAAAGCTTATCTACGGTCGACGAGGCACGGTTCAAGTCAAAGTTCCACCAACTGATCGTGAAAAGTATTTTTTGACTGATGCAGAAATTACCGAGTTGGCTAAATGGGTGGTAAAGATTGAAGAATATTTTTCTCAAAAACACAATCGTTACCAGCCGATGGATATTGAGTGGGCCAAAGATGGCCAGACCAACGAATTGTTTATTGTTCAGGCTCGGCCGGAAACAGTCCATACGACTGCCGATAAAAATGCCTATTGGGAATATAAATTAAAAGAGACGGGCAAAGTTCTAGTCAAAGGCGCTTCGGTCGGGGCTAAAATCGCTTCCGGTCAGGTGCGGATTATTAAGTCGGCTGATAAATTAGGGGAATTTAAACAAGGAGAAATTTTAGTAACTGAAATGACTGATCCGGATTGGGAACCGATTATGAAAATGGCATCAGCGATTATTACCGACAAAGGTGGTCGCACCAGCCATGCAGCCATCGTTTCGCGCGAGCTGGGTGTGCCGTGTATTGTCGGTTGCGGTAATGGTTCGCAAATCTTAAAGACTGGTCAGGAAGTAACAATCGATTGTTCCTCTGGCGCCGAAGGTTTAGTTTACGACGGTAAATTAAATTTTGAAAAAATTGAACATCGTTTGGATCGCTTGCCGTCGATTGCCACCAAATTGATGATCAATGTCGGTTCGCCCGATGAAGCTTTTCGTTATCATCAATTGCCGATCAAGGGAGTAGGTTTGGGTCGGTTGGAATTTATCATCACTTCCTATATCAAAATTCACCCGAACGCTTTGCTGGATTTTGCCGATTTAAAAATATCTAAAGATCCGGCAGTGAAAAAAATTGTCCAAGATATCGAGGCTTTGACTGTCGGTTATGAAGACAAAGCTAAATATTATGTTGATGAACTGACCGAAGGTATCGCCCGGATTGCTGCCGGTTTTGCTCCGCACGATGTTATTATTCGTTTTTCCGACTTCAAAACCAATGAATATCGGACGTTAATCGGTGGTGAACTCTATGAGCCGGCTGAAGAAAATCCGATGATCGGTTGGCGGGGCGCTTCGCGCTACTACCATCCGAAATTTAAAGAAGCCTTTGCTTTAGAATGCCAAGCCCTAAAAAGAGTCCGCGAAGAATTTGGTTTGACTAATGTCATCCCGATGATTCCTTTTTGTCGGACACCAGAAGAAGGCGCCAAAGTGATTGCCGTTATGGCCCAAGCTGGTCTTGACCGTGCCAAGGACTCGAGTCTGAAAATTTATGTCATGTGCGAAATCCCCGCCAATATTTTGCGGGCCGAAGATTTTTTGAAAGAATTTGATGGCATGTCGATTGGCTCTAACGATCTCGCTCAACTGACTTTGGGTATTGATCGTGATTCTAGTATTGTCAGTGGTATCGCCAACGAAAATGATCCGGCGGTGAAAAAATTGATCGTCGATATTATTCGGATTTGCAAAGCCAAAGAAAAATATATCGGTATTTGTGGTCAAGCGCCATCCGACTATCCAGATTTTGCTGATTTTTTGGTTAAGGAGGGAATCAGTAGTATGTCGCTCAACCCGGACTCGGTGATTAAGACAATTGAAATTATTGGGAAATTGGAAAATAAAAAATAATTTTCTTAAATAAAATATGTCGATTATTATAAAGATGTTTAATTTCTAACGGGATGAAAATCGGATTTTTTGAGCTCGAACAATGGGAAAAGGATTATTTGGCAGACAAGATGTCGGCTTTGGGTGAAGTGGCGATGATTGACAGTATTTTGACGGCAGAAAATCTGCCAACTGAAAATGATTTTGAAATTATTTCAGTTTTTGTGAATTCGATTATTGATGCTCGAGTATTAGATCATCTGCCAAACTTAAAGCTGGTCGTCACGCGTTCGACTGGTTTTGACCATATTGATTTGGATTTGTGCAAGAGCCGGGGAGTGGCGGTCGCCAATGTGCCTAGCTATGGCGAGGATACAGTCGCGGAATATACCTTTGCTCTACTACTCAATTTATCGCGCAAAGTGCATTTAAGTTTTGACCGTATTCGCGAAACCGGTAGTTTCTCGCTCGATGGTTTGCGTGGTTTCGATTTGAAAGGCAAGACTTTAGGGGTAATTGGTACGGGTCGGATTGGACGTAATGTGATTGAGATTGCCACTGGCTTTAATATGAATGTCATCGCTTATGACCCGAAACCAAATGCTGAATATGCCGCCAAAATGAATTATCAGTATTTGGAATTAAATGATGTTCTGGCCCAAGCTGACATTGTTACCCTTCACGTGCCTTATACCGAGGCTAGTCATCATTTGATTGATGCCGAATCTTTCCAGCGGATGAAGAAGGGGGTTTATTTCTTGAATACCGCTCGTGGACCTTTGGTGGATACTATGGCTTTAGTAGGGGCTTTGCGTTCTGGACAAGTGGCTGGCGCCGGTCTGGATGTTTTGGAAGAAGAAGGAGTGATCAAAGACGAGCTCAATGTTTTGACCTCTGGTAAGTTGGAAGGCCACGATTTGAAAGCGGTTTTAGCTGATCATTTGTTGGTGGATATGCCTAACGTTATCGTTACTCCCCATAATGCTTTTAATACTTGGGAGGCGTTGAAACGGATTTTAGATACCAGTGCCGATAATATCAAAAATTTTGTTGCTGGTTCGCTGAGTAATTTGGTCAATTGAAAGGGACTTGCCTGCACACCAATTGAATCATCGTTTTTTTTGCGTCTTTAAAATGAAGGCTAACTAAAATGTTTTGTAGCACTAAAAATTATTTAGTGGATAAAATTTATAAAAAACAAAGACGCCATGATTCAATTGGTGTGCAGGGTTGATTTTTTTCCTGATTGGCATACCATTAAAAACGGATAAGCTCGGCAATAGTGTTGAGCAAAAAACAGAAAGGAGAGTTGTTATGGGGAAACCAATAAACAAGGTGGAAAGGCACGGCACTGATCCGGCCACTTCTGCGATTCGCGAATTGCGTGATTTGCTCCCACATTGTTTTGGCCAGCAAGAAACGTCGCCGACCTTTGGGGCCAATCGTCCGATCTCTTTTTCGCCCGAGTACGAAAGGTCGAGGGGCAGGAGAAATCCAGGCCTCGGCCCGCGGGACAGATAGGGACAAATAAACAGAGTAACGACTATTCGTAGTCGAAAGACCGCTGATTGGCATTGCTAATTGGCGGTTTGTCTTTTAGGATTAGAAAATGATCGATTTTAATTTTAAGATTGAACGAGAATTACCAAACGGTTTAGGCCGAGCGGGAAAAATAGAAACAGCTCACGGAGTCATTGAGACCCCGGCTTTTATTGTGGTGGGCACTAAAGCGACCGTGAAAGCTTTGACGCCAGAACAGGTGCGAGATTTGGGGGCACAAGCAGTTCTAGCCAACACTTATCATCTATATTTACAACCGGGTGCCGATTTGGTGGCCGAAGCTGGGGGTCTGCAAAAATTTATGAATTGGCGTGGTCCGACTTTTACCGATTCCGGTGGTTTCCAAGTTTTTTCACTCGGCGCGGCATACGGCGAAGGGGGCTTAACTAAATTTGCAGTGGGCGACAAGTCAAAAAACCCTTATCTTTCGAGATTGGATATCGAAAAGACGGAAGAGGTGGTGAAATTAGCTAAAATTGATAACGAGGGTGTGACTTTTCGTTCACATCTTGATGGTTCGGAGCATCGTTTGACGCCGGAAAAATCAATGCAAATTCAGCATCAACTCGGTGCGGATATTATTTTTGCTTTTGATGAGTGCACGGCACCATCGGCGGATTATGAATATCAAAAAGAAGCTTTGGCTCGGACACATGCTTGGGCAGAGAGAAGTTTAGCGGAACATCAAAAACTTGGTGGTTCGCAATCATTGTTTGGTATCGTCCAAGGTGGTCGACATGAGGATTTAAGACAAGAGAGCGCTCAGTTTATCGGCTCGTTGCCTTTTGCTGGTTTTGGGATTGGTGGTTCATTTGATAAAGATGATATGGGGACAGCCGTGTGCTGGGTCTGTGAGAATTTACCAAAAGACAAACCACGACACTTGCTGGGGATCGGCGCAGTGGAAGATATTTTTACGGGGATTGAAAATGGCGCTGATACTTTTGATTGTGTGGCGCCGACGCGTGAAGCGCGCAATGGTTCACTTTATACTTCATCCGGCCGAATCAATATCAGCAACGCTCAATATAAAAAAGATTTTACGCCGATTGAAAAAGGTTGTGATTGCTATACTTGTCAGCATTTTACGCGAGCATATTTAGACCATCTTTTTCGAGCTAAAGAAATGCAAGCGGGGACATTGGCTTCAATTCATAATTTATATTTTTTTGTGAATCTGGTGAAAAAAATCCGCCAGTCCATTCTTGATGAAAATTTTACGGAATTTAAAA
>MHTH01000020.1 GCA_001823055.1 Candidatus Vogelbacteria bacterium RIFOXYB1_FULL_42_16 | reverse complement strand
AAAAGTTTTAAGCGATTTCAGACTAAAAATTGTTAAAAATTTGACATTTTTATTATATCAAAACGTTGATAAATTGTAAACCGGCATTTCGCGCTAGGCGAAATGCCGGTTTATCCACTCAAGCTGGTTATGCCTGGAGTTTGAACCTTTCGGTCAGATATTCAACCTCTTCCGATCGCAAGATAATGGAAAAACGTCGTTCCATCGTCCGCATCATCTCCATGTCTCCCTTGAGGTAGGCAACGGCGGCGATCACTCGCAATTCGTCCGGATAACGCAAAAAATTGCGTCCAGAACGCTTTGCCAGCTCTTCTGCTTTTTCCAATTGCCCACAACAAACGGCTTGAGACAATTCCTCCTCCAATATCTTCTCGATATAACGCCTTGCTGGACAGTGAACAGTACTCATGGCCGATCTCCCCAAAGTTGGTGAACCAACTTGTTTGTTTTTAAGATTAAGAACAGTGGTCTCCCCATTTTATATCTTTTTACTAGTGCCCCGTCTATTTTTTTAGGGGATAGTGTCTTTTACGAAACAAAAACATTTGTTTGTGAACAGCTTGATGCTAAAAAACAGAAGACGGTCTTATGCTACTCATGTGAGGCATAAGACCGTCTTCTGTGACAATTAGAAATTATTTTTTGGCCTTGATGATTTCGTCAATCACGCCGTATTTTTTGGCATCTTCGGCGGACATATAGAAATCGCGATCAACATCTTTTTCCACTTGGGCGATTGGTTTGGCGGTATTCTGGGCCATCATTTTAACTAGATTGTCCTTAGTTTTTAGAATATGTTTAGCGGTGATAGCAATATCAGAGGCTTGACCTTCGGCGCCACCGAGCGGTTGGTGGATCATCACCTCGGCATTTGGCAGGGCATAACGCTTGCCCTTTTTGCCAGCGGACAAAACCCAAGCGCCACCGGAAGCGGCTAGACCGACACAGACCGTCGAGACGTCGGCTCTGACGGTGTTCATGGTATCAATAATCGCCAAAGTGGAAGTGACCGAACCGCCGGGGGAGTTTATGTACATGGTAATATCTTTTTTGGCATCTTCGGCATCCAGAAATAGCAATTGAGCGATAATTATATTGGCGGTGTGGTCGTCGATCGGGCCACCGAGGAAAATAATCCGTTCGCGCAACAGACGCGAATAGATGTCATAAGCTCGCTCGCCAAATTGAGACTTTTCAATAACGGTAGGAATAAGCATATATTTAGATAAAAGATTAAAGATATAAATTAAAATTATTTCGACCTACTTTAAATTTTCTAGAAATTGGAAAGTTTTTTCGTGAGTGATGACGGTTTGAGCGTAATTACGTAATTGTTCTGGGCTGGCTTCCGGGTAGCGAATAACTAAAAAGTCGGTTTCTTTTTGCAATTCTTCCTCTGGAGCGGTAATTTTCTCGGCTTTAGCCAAAGCTTCCAGTGTCAAGCCAAAACCGACTCTTTTTTCGGCATCTTGGCGCCAGTCTTTTTTCAAATCGTCGCGGGTTTTTTTCAAATGGGTTAAATAATCATCAAAGGCGAGACCGGCTTGTGAAATCTGCATTTCCAACTCGCCAATCATTTTTTGCAACTCATTTTCAATCAGCACCGGTGATAATTCAAATTTAGCTTTTTGTTGAATTTCCGTCACGATTTTTAGGCGACGCTTTTCTTTGGCGCGCATTTCTTTTTCCATTTTGATACTGGCACGCAATTTGGTTTTTAAATCGGCTAAACTATCAAACTTGCCCAGTGATTTGGCAAAATCGTCGTTTAATTCGGGCTTCGTCTCGCCAGAGCCTTTGGCGTCGGCGGATAATTTGTCTCCTCCGCCAGCTGGCGGATTGTGCTCGTGATGCTGATGGCTAGTGTGTTGGCGAATTTCTTCTAAAGCTTTAGTGACATCTTCAGCTGTTACTTCAATCGTTTCGGCGGGTTCGGTGTTTAGTTTGGTCGCGATTGTTTGATAATCAGGCAGTTCAACGGTTGGGACAATAGCGGTCTTTATTTTTAAACCGAGGGGGTTGCCAGTGGCGATTTTGGTGATAGTAATTTCTGGTCGGCCGATGACATCCAGATTGTTTTCGGCCACTATTTTAGGATAGACATCTTTAATCACCAGCTCGGCCATCTCAAAGAGAATATGTTCGTCGCCGACTTTTTCGACAATGGTTTTTTCGGGGATGTGACCGGCGCGAAAACCGTCAACTTTTAAATTTTCATTTAAAGTTTTGAGGGCTTTAGAGCGGTAAGTGGAAAAAAATGCTTCGGTAATTTCTACCTCAATTTCTACCTCGGCTTGAGGCAGTTTAGTGATTTTGATTGACCAATTTTGATTTGACATCTTGACAGCATAGCGAAAAAATTCATTTTTGCAAGACAAGACCCCGCTTAAAAGCGGGGTCTTGTCGGGATTCCTATCAATTTATTACTGGGTTATTTTGTCCAAATTGTCAGCATCAGCACCGATGGCATCCAGCTGAATCTTCGCGGCATCAGCTTCGATCGAACTAATTTCGGTTGAAGTGCTGGTCAGCTCGATATCGCCAGAAGTGGCCGAAGGGGCGTCGATCGGATTACCAAGAGGATTTTGATTCAAACGGGTGAAGAGCATGTAGACTCCACCGACGATTAAAATCGCCATGACCAAGATCACTCCGATCATTGGTCCTTGGCTCTCGTTGTTGTTGGAAATATCCATAATTATTGATTAGGGTTATTAAACTTTTTAATCATCGTGATCGCTTCTACTGTCTTGGCGTGCGCGTCTCTCATTTTACTAATGACTGATTTTACCAATTCTTTGGCCATACCGGCAACTTTGATCCTAGCCGGAGTTGAACTGGCGGAAGTGCTGGCGGTGTTTAGGTAAGTATTGCGCCATTCAACCAATTTGGCTGGAACGGTGGCGAGTTCTGCTTTAGCTCCAGTCAAAGCGGTCTTGGCTTCGGTCAATTTGGTGTTGACGGCGGTGACATCTTGGCCGTTAGCTGACATTTCTTGAGCTCTTTTTTCAGTCCTTGAGATCAAGTTGTTGATATTGTTAATTTGTTTTTCCAGTCTTTGTAGGAGGGAATCAACATAAATTCCCAATTTTTCCGTACTATTGATAACCGCTCTATTGCCCAAGGCTGGACGAATTAACGGCTTTTTTAAAGGATTAGCGCTGGGAGTGGTGGTTGGCCGTTGATCTTTTAGATTTTGTCTCTCTTCTTTGACTTTTTCTCGAAATTCATTCATCTTGTTGCGCCATTCATTGCGTCCATCTCGATCTGGTTGACCTTGGGCGCCAACCAAAAATGGGGTTAGTACCAAGAGGGAAACAATTAAAAACGAAGTTCTTTTCATATTTTTATTGATAATTATTTAATAAAATTGGGAATTAAGTCCCGGGCTTTATTATAATACGCCGATCAGAGCGTCTTATTTTCACTCAATATATACCTAATCAGCTAAAAACCAAACTGGCGCCTGTGGATTTCATCCCATGCGCCAGTTTTTGAGTTTTTATTGGAGTGCGATGTTTGAATACTTCGGGGCCTTGCCCCGAGGCTGAAAACACGCGTTGTGTTTTGTTTGGCCGGTGGGCCAAACCTATTCCAAAAAAACAGCCACGGTATTTTGTGTTAAATACCTCATCGGCTTGCCGCGAGGATGGGACACAAAATCTGTTTTACTCTGATTCTTCGATTTTTTCTTCGATGACCGGTGTTTCTTCTTCACTGCCATCATCCACCAAGCCCTCATCTATTTCATCGGGGACATTTTTAGCGCCATCTTCAGATTCCGGAGCGCTGATATCAATTTTCCAACCGGTTAATTTGGCTGCTAAACGAGCGTTTTGACCACCCTTACCAACGGCCAGCGAGAATTGTTCAGCATCTACTTCCACTCGCGCTTCGCGGATACTCTCCTCTAAAGTCACCAAATGGATCTTGGCTGGGGAGAGAGCGTTGGCGATCAAGGTTTCCGGTTTGTCGGACCATTCGATGATATCGATTTTTTCACCGCCCAATTCACTGATGACAGTCGAAACGCGGGAACCTTTTTGGCCAACACAGGAACCGACTGGGTCGATACTGGGATCATTGGAAAAAACGGCAATCTTGGTGCGGGAACCAGCTTCGCGAGCGATAGCTTTGATTTCTACCGCGCCACTGGCGATTTCTGGCGCCTCCAAACGGAATAATTCTTCGACAAATTTAGGATGTGATCGCGATAGGCGTAGGGAAATACCGCGTGGAGTTTCCTCGACGGCATATAAATAGGCGCGTAGACGTTCGCCTTGGCGATAAAATTCACCGGGGATTTGGTCCTCGTAACCTAGCAAGCCGAGGGTGCGACCCAATTCGATAAAAACATTACCTCGCTCCATCTTTTGGACTTTACCACTGACCACTTCTCCTTCACGACCAGAGTATTCTTCCAAAACCGCCCCTCGTTCGGCTTCGCGGATGCGTTGGATGATAACTTGCTTGGCGGTCTGGGCGGCAATCCGACCAAAATCATCCTTAGTTTCCAGTGGAAAAATCAATTCTTCGCCTAATTCCACCCCTTTTTTAATTTTCTGTGCATCTTCTAAAAGAATATGATGTTCTTCATTGAAACGTGGTCGCTCGTCACCCTCCAGAACTTCCTCGGTTTCTTCTTTATCTTCATCAACAAAGCGAACGGTCGATTCGTCCACGACGATTTTTACTTGGTAAAACTCGGTCTTGCCAGTATCGAAATCTAATTTAGCGCGAATAATTTGTCCCCGCTTGCCGTAGTCTTTTTTGTAAGCAGCGGTTAAGGCGTCTTCGATGGCGCCGGTAATTTTATCTTTAGGAATATGGCGTTCCTCCTCGAGCTGATCGAGGCTAGCCTTGAGTTGTTTTAAGTCGATCATAATAATTTATTTATTTTTTTATAATATGGCTTTAATAAGCCTTTTAATGTCTTTTTAACTAAAAAATGTCCGGCGTCAAGGCGGACATTACTAAAAGCTATTTTAGCATAAGCAAAAAAGTAAAGCAACCTGCACACCAATCGTGGCATTGCGTCTTTGTTTTTTGTGTTTTGTCCGATCTTTTAATTTTACATTTTTTACCCTATCGAATAGCAAAGCCAATTTGTAAACAAATTATTCTATAGGGTGAATTTTTACATTTTTAATTACAAAAGGTTATCCACCTTTAAGCACGACAAGCGGGTAAAAACATTGTAAAATTAGGAAAATGAAATCGGTTCGTCGAAA
>MHTH01000019.1:43517-47811 GCA_001823055.1 Candidatus Vogelbacteria bacterium RIFOXYB1_FULL_42_16 | reverse complement strand
AGAAAATTTTGTTTGTAAATAATCTTGGTCAAATGGTCGGAGCGGGTTTGCCCCTGTCCCGCGCTTTGGGAGCGATTGGTCGGCAAACTAAACATAAACGTTTTAAACAAATTGTGGCTTCGGTCGGCGAAGCGATTGGTCGGGGTGAAAATTTAAGTAAAGCTCTGATGGCCTTTCCTGATGACTTTCCGGAAATTTTTACGGCCATGATCGGAGTCGCCGAAGAGACTGGAAAATTGCCAGAGACTTTGAAAACTCTCGGCGATCAATTGTCAAAAAGTTACGATTTACGACGCAAGGTCAAAGGCGCGATGATTTATCCGGCGGTTATTATTACCGCGATTATTATTGTCGGCACCTTAATGTTGATTTTTCTGATTCCGACCCTAGCGTCCACCTTTAAAGAATTAAATGTTGCGCTACCTCTCTCTACTCGGCTAGTGATCGGTCTAAGCGATTTTTTGGCCAACAATTATCTAGGGTGCTTGTTGTTTTTGGTAGCTTTAGGTTTTGGTGGTTGGCGTTTTAGCAAGAGACCGACCGGTGCGCGCTTACTCGATCGTCTAATTATGAAATTGCCGATTGTTGGCAATTTGGCTCGTGAATATAATTCGGCGATTATTATGCGTGCGATTGCTTCGCTTATTAGCGCTGGTGTCAGTTTGATCCAGTCTTTGTCTATTACTCAAAAAGTGACTGGGAATGTTTTTTATCAAGAGGCTTTAATGATCGCGACAGAAAAAATTCAAAAAGGCGTGACGCTTTCATCGATTTTTACCGAACGCGAAGACTTGTTCCCGGTGTTTGTTGGTGAAATGACGGTCGTGGGCGAAGAGACTGGTAAATTGCCAGAGATGCTTTTGCGTGGAGCGCTTTTTTATGAAGAAGAAGTTGATCAGGCAACAAAAAATCTTTCCACTATTATTGAACCAGTGTTGATGATCTTGATCGGTATCGCGGTTGGCTTCTTTGCTATCTCGATGTTAGGTCCGATGTATTCGCTGTCGAGCGCCATTAAGTAAAAATCAAATATTAAAGATAGAAGATCAAAAATACAGATAAAATATCAAAAAGTTTATTTTAATAGATTTTCGTCTTTAATTTTAGAGTTTGTGTTTTTAATTTTTTATCTTTGATTTTTAATCTTATCGCAATGAAAAAAAACCGAAAATCTAATGGCCGAAATTTGGATGTTGATTTCGGATACACTTTGATTGAAGTCCTCGTGGCCATTACAGTTTTTTTGATTATTTCCGTCGCTGTTTATGATGGTTATGTCAGTCTGTTGCGTCTAGTTACTAATACCAAAATCAAAACCATGGCGATTGCTCTCGCCAATGAACAACTAGAAATCGCCCGCAACCTTCCCTATGACAGTGTGGGTTTGGTGGATGGAATGCCGGTTGGCATTCTGCCTCGTTTTGCCACTTCCACCAGAGGCGGGATTGATTTTTCGGTTCGTCTCTCGATCCAAGATATCGATGATCCTTTTGATGGTCAGATTGGCAGTTCGACAAAGAACGATTTGGCCCCTAATGATTACAAGCGGGTGGCGGTAGAAATTTCTTGCGTTGGTTGTCGCGATTTTCAACCTTTTACCGCCACTTCTTTGGTCGCTCCGACTAATTTGGAGAATAACACCGGCAATGGCGCCTTGTTCGTCCAAGTGATTGACGCTAATGGTCAGCCGGTGACCGAGGCTGATGTTCGGATAACTTTAGCTAGCACTACTCGGTCGCTCGATATTCAGGAGAAAACCGACAATCAAGGAATGTTCAAATTGGTCAATACTTATCCGGCAATTTTAGAATATAAAATAGTTGTCTCTAAATCCGGTTATTCCAGCGAACGGACTTATGCGCCGGGAGAAAACGGTTTGGCCAACCCAGTCTTGCTCCACGCCACAGTTATTGCCGGTACTGTCACTCAAACGACTTTGGCAATCGATCGTTTAGCCAACATCAGCTTGAAAACCATGGACAAGTATTGTGGCGCTATTGGTAATGTGCCGATAGTTTGGCAGGGCAGTAAATTGTTAGCTACCAATCCCAATGTTTTAAAGATTGATGATGATTTTAATACCGACAGTTCCGGTTTAAAAAACTTACTTGGTGTGGAGTGGGATACTTATAGTTTCAGTCCGCAATTGTCCGGCTATGTTTTGGCCGGTTCTCTACCGCTCCAATCTTTGGCGGTGGCACCGGGGTCCGACAATGATATTAAGATGATCCTAACCCCTCTCTCCGGACAAGGATTATTAGTTTCGGTTAAAGATGGTGTTTCCAATTTACCGTTGGCTGATGCTAATGTTCGTTTATCTGGTAATGGTTTTGATGACACTCTGGTCACCAATCGCGGTTTTTGGAAACAAAGTGACTGGTCGGGTGGATCCGGCCAAGACCTCTGGTCAAATGTCAGTCAATATTCAGCCAGTAGCGGTTTGGCCGATACTAACCCAGCTGGAGAAATCAAATTAGCCGAGACTTTGGGGGTTTATAATCAAACTGGCTGGTTGGAATCGTCGATCTTCAATACCGGTTCAGCTTCAACGACTTATTATCAAATCGGTTGGTTGCCCTTAAATCAACCGGCTGGCACCGGCTATGGTGATATTTTGGTTCAATTGGCTGTTAGTAATGATCCGGCCACGACCACTTGGGATTATTTTGGTCCGGATGGCACGAGTGATTCTTTTTATACTGCGACGACCACGACGGTTCATGCCAATGCTAATAATCAGCAATATATTCGCTACCGTTTGTTTTTTCATACCGATGATCTTTCGGTGACGCCGTCTTTGTCTGATTTCTATATTACTTACGGTTCCGAATGTCTGCCTTTCGGTCAAGTTTATTTTGATGGTTTGGCGACCGGTAATTATACTTTAGATATTAGCAAGGCCGGCTATCAACTTTTAACCAACACTATTACGATTGATCAATCTTGGCAGGCGAAAGAAATTAAATTATTAAATGAATAAAATAAAAAATAAAAAACTTACTTCGGGTTTTACAGCCATGGAAATAATTATTGTTATTGCCATTTCGACAATTATTATGCTCGCCGTTTCGACTTTTCAGCGCGATGTCATTGTCCATAATAGTATGATCCAAAGTGGAGCGATCGCCGAAGAGGGGATGCGCAATACTTTAAAACAGATCTTGAGCGAGTTGCGCGGAGTCTCGTCATCGCAAACTGGCGCTTATGGTTTGGAATCGGTCGCGACCAACACTATTATTTTTTATAGCGATATTGACAGTGATGATGTGAGAGAGCGGGTCAGATATTTTTTGGATAACCAAACCTTTAAAAAAGGAGTAGTGGAACCGACCGGTCAACCCTATACTTATAATTTATCGGCGGAACAATTGCGGATAGTAGCTGATAATGTGATCAATGGCACCAGCTCTGTTTTTTCTTTTTATGATAATAGCTATACTGGCACTAGCTCCGCTCTATCTTTACCAACCGATATTTCCAAAATCAAGTTAATAAAAATTAATTTAGGTCTGGATCCCAACCCGAATCGTCCTTTGGAAGCGATGTGGATCACTTCTCAAGTGATGCTTAGAAATTTTAAAGATAGCCTCTAAAAGATGGTCAAACAAAATTTAAAATCAAATAGTGGCTACTTACTCATCTCCGCACTGGTTTTTGGTTCGATTGGTATTTTGATGATTAGTGCTTTGACCGGCTGGTTGATTACTAATTGGAAAGCTGTTACTCAATTGTCTGATAAAGAAAAAGCTTTTCAAATCGCCGAAGCGGGGATCGAGTATTATCGTTGGCACTTGGCGCACGACGGTCAAGATTTCCAAGACGGCACCATGACCACTGGTCCATATGTTCACGATTTTTATGATCAGGACGGTAACCTGCTTGGCACTTATGAATTGACGATCACCACCTCGACCAGCAGTTCGCCGGTAGTGACCGTCTTGTCCCGTGGTCATGTGGCTAGTAGCACCGTTTCGCGGGCGATTGAAGTCAAATTGTCTCGACCGTCTCTGGCCAATTATGCTTTAGTCGTCAATAGCAATGTTCGTTTTGGTGAAGGGACGGAAACTTTTGGTCCGATTCACTCCAATGGCGGTATCCGCTTTGACGGTTTGGCCCACAATATTGTCACTAGTGCCAAAGAAAAATATGATGATCCGGACCATGAAGGTGGTGATGAATTTGGTGTCCATACTCATTTAACGACGGTTGATCCTGTCCCACCAGCTTTGGTGCCGGAGCGAACTGATGTTTTTGAAATCGGGCGTTATTTTCCGGTACCATCTATTGATTTTGC
>MHTH01000019.1:43283-43454 GCA_001823055.1 Candidatus Vogelbacteria bacterium RIFOXYB1_FULL_42_16 | reverse complement strand
CCCTTCAGGTCAGTCCGGTTATAATGTCATCTTAAAAACCGATAGGACTTTTGATCTGGAAAAGATTGATTCGATTGATAGTCCTGGTGGCGGTTGCCAAAATGATCTCAATCAAGAAGGTTGGGGCACTTGGTCAATTAAAAAATCGACTTTGATCGGCAACTACCCCAT
>MHTH01000019.1:42367-43163 GCA_001823055.1 Candidatus Vogelbacteria bacterium RIFOXYB1_FULL_42_16 | reverse complement strand
TACGGTCAATAAAAATTTACTCTACACCAATTATGATGGTCGAGACGCTACCGCTCTCTTTGCGCAAAAAAATATTAATATCGGTGAAAATTCCGAAAATGTGATTCGGTTGGATGCTACCCTGATTGCCAAAAATGGTCGGGTGGGACGTTATTATTATGGTCCGAGTTGCGGGACTCATAATCGTCAAGATATTACTGTTTATGGCATGATTGCCACCAATCAACGTTACGGTTTTGCTTATGTTGATAATTTGACTGGTGAATTAAAATCTGGTTATGCCAACCGTTATATTATTTATGATGGCAACTTGCTCTATAATCCGCCGCCATATTTGCCTCTGGCCACTGATAATTATCAGGTTATTTCTTGGCGAGAGTTGCGATAACCTGCACACCAATCAGGTCATTGTTTTTACGTCTAAAAAATAATTAGACAGATTTTAAGTAATTTATCACACTAAATAATGTTAGTGGTTTTGTCTTTTTTAAAAACAAAGACGTGATGACCTGATTGGTGTGCAGGGGGAAATTTGTTAGAATAATTACCATATGAAAAAACTAATTATCGGCAACTGGAAAATGAACCCCACCAGCCTCGCCGAGGCCAAGAGAATCTATTTAGGGGTCAAAACTAAAGTCGGAACTTTACGCAATGTTTCAGTCGCTGTTTGTCCGCCGGCTATTTATTTGGGCATTTTAGCCAGTAGCAATCACAGTAAAAGTAAAAATGGACTGCAATTAGGTGCTCAAGACGTTTTCTGGAAAGAAGAGGGGGCTAGCACTGGCAATACATC
>MHTH01000019.1:18477-42345 GCA_001823055.1 Candidatus Vogelbacteria bacterium RIFOXYB1_FULL_42_16 | reverse complement strand
CGTGTTGGTTACACCTTGGTTGGCCATTCGGAAAGGCGAGCTCTCGGTGAGACCGACGAGATGGTCAATTGGAAAGTTAAAACCGCTATGTCTTACGGTTTAACAACGGTGGTTTGTGTGGGTGAGGGTGAACGTGATGAAAGTGGCCACTATTTAGCCCAACTTAAACGTCAGCTCGAAGACGGCTTAGCCGATTTACCCAAAAAAGCTTTTTCTAAACTGGTTATTGCTTATGAACCGGTTTGGGCGATTGGCAAAGATGCCAAAGGAGTAGAAACACCAGAGGGTTTTAACCATAACATGATTTTTATTCGTAAAACTTTGAGTTATATTTTAGGGCCCAAAGAAGCAATCAAAGTCCCGATCTTGTATGGTGGTTCGGTGTCAGCTAAAAATGCGGATAGTTTTTTGCGTGAGGGCGGAGCCGATGGCTTATTGGTTGGTCGAGATTCCTTAACGGCTAAAAATTTTCTGGAAATAGTTAAGTTGGCTAATCAGGTAAAGTGAGAATTTTCTTTCTATGAAAATCATTTCTAGCTTATCTAAAAAAGATTTAAGCGGTAAAAAAGTTTTAGCGCGAGTAGATTTTAATGTGCCAATCAGAAATGGCAAAGTGGTGGAATCAATGCGGATCGATGAAGCTCTGCCGACCATTAAATTTTTATTAAAAAATGGCGCTCAAGTAATCTTGGTTAGCCATTTGGGTGGTGATGGCCAATCTAGTTTGCGACCAGTGGCTAAATATCTCGCGGGTTTGAAGTTTAAGATAAAATTTATTGATGATTTAGAATCGATTGCTAAGACGAAAGAACCTTTGGTTTTGTTTGAGAATATTCGTCGTTTGGCGGGTGAACAAGAAAATGATTCGGCTCTAGCTAAAAAATTAACTGATTTAGCTGATCTTTATGTGAATGAAGCTTTTTCGGTTTGCCATCGTCAGCATGCCTCTGTTGTTGGTGTGCCAAAATTTTTACCCAGTTATGCTGGTCTGCGCTTGGCGAAAGAAATCGCTGAATTGAAGAAGATTGATAAACCGGTGTCACCCCTAGCTATTATTTTAGGCGGGGCCAAATTTAAAACCAAGTTTCCTCTCCTAAAAAAGTTTTTACCTAAGGTTGAAGTCATGTGTGTGGGTGGTGCTTTGGCTAATACTTTGATCAAGGCTCGTGGTCAGGAAGTTGGAGTTTCGCTGATAGATGAAATTACGCCAGAGATTAAAAAATTGGCGCATGATAAAAAAATTATTTTACCAATTGATTTTGTGGTTGTTGGTCGTCAGAAGTCCGAACTGGTGGTAAAAAAAGTTGATGAATTAAGCGCCAAAGACAAAATTGTCGATTTGGGACCGCGGACCGCCAAATTATTTGGTGAAAAAATCAGTGACGCTAAGACAATATTGTGGAATGGTCCACTTGGTTTAGTCGAAGAAGGTTTTATTCATGGCACGATTGCGATGGCGCGATCTTTACCAAAAGGCACTTTCTCGGTTTTGGGTGGTGGTGATTCGGTGGAGGCGTTACGACAAGCTAAATTATTAAAAAAACCGTCGTTTGTTTCGACGGGCGGTGGGGCGATGCTGGAATTTTTAGTGACCGGTAGTTTGCCCGGGATCAAGGCTTTGAGTTAGATATTTTTTAGAATTTTTTCCAGATTGCCGGCGAAGTCTTTTTTGTTGCCACTAATTTTGGGGTCGGGAAAGAGCCAAATATGGGCATGAGGCACTTCTTCGCCAGTAATTCGGCTCCAAATCGAGTCGGTACCGAAACTTTTTTGCAAAACTTTGGCCAGTTTAGTGGCAACAGTAAAATAATTGGTGGCATTAGGCACATCCCAAACCCAGCGATAGTGTTTTTTGGGGATGACTAGTAGATGACCGGGTGATTGCGGGTTGATATCGAGAAAAGCTAAAAAATCCTCGTCCTCATAAGCTTTATAAGCGGGAATTTCACCGGCGACGATTTTACAAAAAATACAGTTTACCCCTTCAGACATAAATATAAAATGTTTTTTGGTTTGTAATGTTTATCTAAAATCTACTAGGACTACGGCTTTCAATATCGTTGTCTGTCTGGGGTCCATAAGATTTAGTCTATATAATAGTAAGTAGTATTTACAGAAAATTCAAGCAGACTGGGAGACTAAATCTGTTATAATAGTCCGACTATGACTAAAGACTGGCAATTGGCCAAAGAACCAACAGTGGGAGCCTTAAAAAATCTGTCGGCCTATTCAGTCTTGATCCAAAAACTGCTTTTTTATCGCGGAATTAAAAATCAAGCGGTGGCGGAGAGATTTCTCCATCCTGATTATGACCAAAACTTGCACGATCCTTTTTTATTGAAAGATATGGCGGTGGCAGTCAAAAGAATCTTGTTGGCCATCAAACATAATGAAAAAATAATTATTTTTGGCGATTATGACGCCGACGGTATTCCGGGCACAGCCATTATCGCCAGTTTTTTCAAACAAATTAGTTTTAATAATTATGAGGCTTATATTCCCGACCGTCACCATGAGTCTTATGGTTTGAATAAAACGGCGGTTGAAAAATTTGCTGGTCAGGCCGTCAAACTAATCATTACGGTTGATTGCGGGATTTCTAATTTTGAAGAGATAAAACTGGCGGACAAGTTGGGAATGGAGGTGATTGTGACTGACCATCATTTGGCGCCGGAAAAAATTCCATTGGCGATTGCGGTCGTGGATGCCAAGCGTGGTGACGATACCTACCCTTTTAAAATGTTGTCTGGCGCCGGCGTGGCTTTTAAATTAGTTTTGGCCTTGGCAAAAGAAGGCAATTTTGATTTGCCGGCCGGTTGGGAAAAATGGTTGTTGGATCTGGTGGCGATCTCGACGATTAGCGATATGGTGCCTTTGGAAGATGAAAATCGGACACTGGCGTTTTATGGTTTGAAAGTTTTACGTAAAACCAAGCGTCTAGGTTTGATTAATCTATTGGCGGTCGCTAAAGTCGATCAGTCTAGTTTGACCGAAGATGATATTGGTTTTTTGATTGGTCCGCGTCTGAATTCGGCCAGTCGGATGTCCAATGCTTCGGAAGCTTACGATTTATTGATGACGTCTGATGAAGCGGAGGCGCGGGCGATTGCTGAACATTTGGAAAAACAAAATAAAGATCGCAAGGAGGTGGTAGAACGAATCATTCGCGAAGTAACAGAAAAATTAGCAAGTCGTGATTTGCCAAAAATAATCGTGATCGGTAATGAAAATTGGGGTCTGGGTGTTTTAGGTTTGGCTTCCTCTCGTCTGGTAGAAAAATATGATCGGCCAGTCTTTCTCTGGAGTCAGAATGGTAATGGTGAGATCAAAGGTTCTTGTCGCTCTGATGGAACAATCAATGTGGTAGAGCTAATGACAGCCGTTGGACCAGATTTTTTTATTGATTTTGGTGGTCATGTTATGGCCGGTGGTTTTTCTCTAGTCTTGGCTAAACAAGAAGAGTTGGCCGTCAGGTTATTGGGTGCTTGGGAGAAAGTGTCACGGGAAGAAAAAATTGAGAAGATTGTGGCTGAAGCTGAATTGGCGATTGATGATATTAATTTATCATTAGCCGAAGAGATTTTAGCTCTTGGTCCGTTTGGTGTTGGTAATCCTAAACCAGTGTTTTTATTTAGAAATTTAAAAATTGCCGAGGTCCGCAGTTTTGGTAATAGTGGTTTGCATTTGGAATTAAAATTTCTACAAACCAACCGTCGGTTAGTTTCGGCCATCGGTTTCTTTATGTGCATACCGACTTTTTTTGCCGAAAAGTTCGATGGTCATAACGGCCATAAATTCTCGGAAGTGGTTTTGGACCCCGGTCAACAAATTGACCTTTTGGCTTCGATTGAAAAAAGTAATTTTCGCGGGCGAGAGGAGATTAGATTGAGGATTGTGGACATCTGGCATAGTAGATAATCTCAATTGTTAAAAAAAGTTAACGGAATTTGCCACATTATCTTTTATTGTTACAATACCCATAATGTCTAAGATTAAATATCTTATCTACACCGATGGTGGTTCGCGAGGCAATCCGGGAATAGCCGGTTGTGGGGCGGTTGTGGCAGATGGCGCCAATAATGTTCTCAAAAAAGCCTCTCAATCATTAGGTGTTGCAACCAATAATGAGGCTGAATATCGCGCGGTCATTCTAGGCTTGGAAACTTTGAAAAAACTTTTAGGTGGCGAAAAATTAAAATTGGCCGAGATCGAAGTGCGGATGGATAGTCAATTGGTGGCTAGTCAATTGGCCGGGACTTATCAATTGCGAGAAGAGAAACTCTGGCCATTTTTTATTAAAATCTGGAATTACCAAGTCAAAGATTTCCCGAAGATTAAATTTACTTATATTCCGCGTGAGCAGAACAGTCTGGCTGATGGTTTAGCCAATGAAGCGATGGATGGTCATAAAAGCAATCAAAACAGTTTATTAGATTTTTAATCTCATAAAAAACATATGGGCATAGAAAATTCTTTTTGGGGCGGAGAAAATGCCAGCTTAGCTGAAGCTGGTGGTGGCAATAAAGCCAAAGAGGCTGAACGAGAATTTAGTCCGGAAATAAAAACTGGGCCAGAAATTGATCCGACCGATCTTTTTTTAAAAAAAATAAAAGACAGGTCAGTTGTTTCTATTTTAGATATCGATCCTGAACAATTGCCAGCTTTGCGCCAAGGGGCCAAAATTCTTGCTAGTGATGTTAATAAATTACATAATTTAAAAGTAGATTTACCACCGATTGAGAGATCAAAAGTTGATACGTTGGTCAATCAATTATTGCGTGATGCTGAATTGGCTGAGAAACGAAACATCGCTTAGTTTTTGGCGCCGATCCCTTTTTGTTTTTATTTTAGGTTTTCTAATCGGCGTGGCTTTAGACGTCAATCTGTCGAGCGGTAATCAAGTTTTTATGGCTATGGCGACACTTTGGGGTGTCATTTTTGTTTTCTTGGCTTGGTTTTATTCTCTGTCTCGAACTTGGTTGTTGGCGGTGAGCTTGATTTGCTTCGGGTTTTTAGCTGGACAAATTAGAGTTGGTCAATTAATCGTTTTTGACCAAAGCCTTTGTTCACAGCTACCCAATAGTTTTGCCGGCATAGTGGTCGCTGAACCGATCGAAGGACAATTCAATCAGCGTCTAATTGTCCAACCGAACGATAAAAATTTCAAAGTGCTAGTTTTTGCCGATCAAAAAAACGTCTGGCATTATGGTGATCAAATCAGATTTCAAGGTCGAGTCGAAAAACCGGTCAATTTTTTAACCGATAACGGTCAGGAATTTGATTACCAGAATTATTTACTGAAAGATGAAATTTTATGTGTGGCTCGTGGTGGTCAAATAGAGATTCTCGCTCATGATCGAGGTTCATTGGTGATCGGTAAATTATTAGCGACAAAAAATAAATTATTAACCACCATCAATCATTATTTATCAGAACCGGAATCATCACTTTTGGCTGGGATTTTGCTTGGCTACCGTTCATCTTTAGATAAAAAAGTGGCGGAAGATTATCGTCGAGCCAGCTTGTCGCATATTTTAGTTTTGTCCGGTCAAAATATCTCTATCGTTGCCGGAGTTCTGATGGTTCTTTTCGGTTGGTTGGGCGCCCTGCCGGCTTTTGGTCTGACTGTCCTCGGTTTGATTTTATTCGTTTTAATGGTTGGTAGTGGAGCGTCGGTTATTCGGGCAACGATTATGGGTATTTTAGCGGCGCTAGCCCGAGCGAGTGGTCGGCCTTATGCTGGTGGTCTGGCTTTGGTGACAGCGGGGGCGGTGATGATTTTTTTCAATCCGCGCTTGTTGGTTTTTGATTTGGGTTTCCAACTATCTTTTTTAGCGACTTTGGGAGTTTTTTATGGTCCGCCCTTTTTCAAACGTTGGCTGAAATTTATTCCTGATTGGTGGCAAATTCGAGAGATTATCTCGATTACTTTGGGTGCGATTTTATTTACTTCACCTTGGTTGGCTTACTCTTTTGGTCAATGGTCGTTGGTGGCTCTGCCGGCCAACCTGTTAGTTGTCCCGCTGGTTTCGCTCACCATGTTTCTGGGATTTATGACTATTGTTTTAGGCTGGTTTAATTTGCCTCTGGCTTGGTTGCCAGCTTTCTTCACTCATTGGTTGTTGTGGTGGAATTTGAAAGTGGCCAGCTTCTTTTCTCACCTTCCTTGGTCGGTTATCACTGTCAAAAATTTTTCGTTTCTAGCCGTCATTGGTTGTTATTTGGCTATAGGATTAATTGTTTTTCTAAATCAACACCAATTAAAGTCGGATTCGACTACTTCGTGATACAATTTTAAAAAAATGATCAACAAAAAAACTAAATGGTTGGTTTTGTTTGTTTTAATAATTGCCACTTTGTTTGTTTGGATTTTGGTGTGGCAATCGGGAATTAAAAAATTGACAGTGGCTTTTTTGGATGTGGGACAGGGCGATGCGATTTTTATTGAGACACCCCATCGACGTCAAGTTTTATTTGATATCGGTCCAAGCAAGAATATTTTCCCTCCTCTTTCAAAGCAGATGTCTTTTTTTGATCGTTCGCTTGATCTGATTTTATTAAGCCATGGCGATAGTGATCACGCTGGCGCTTTGAAAAATATCCTCGCTCGTTTCGATATCGATTACGTTTTAAGTGGCGGTTGGTTGAAGAATGAATCAGTGTCGACGGATAAATTTTTTCTGACACCCGGAACCAGAATTGTTTTAGAGTCAGGGATTTATTTGGATATTTTAGGTGGCGGACAGACAGAGAGTAAGGACAATGTTGATTCACTGGTGGCGCGGTTGCGCTATGGCTCAACCACTTTTTTATTGACTGGTGATGCTGTTGCCAAGGAAGAGAGAAGTGAGGTGGCGTCCCTCGGCTCATTGTTAAAAGTTGATGTCTTGAAAGTGGCGCATCATGGCTCTCGAACTTCTAGCCAGTTGGCTTTTTTACAACAAGTCCGACCGACTTACGCGGTAGTTTCGGTTGGGGCTGATAATCGTTATGGTCACCCGACTGTCGAAGTTTTAGAGCGAT
Source organism: Candidatus Vogelbacteria bacterium RIFOXYB1_FULL_42_16 (assembly GCA_001823055.1). Classification (GTDB taxonomy): domain Bacteria; phylum Patescibacteriota; class Minisyncoccia; order Phycocordibacterales; family XYD1-FULL-46-19; genus XYB1-FULL-42-16. The sequence continues at coordinate 35,322 of MHTH01000019.1, read as the reverse complement.
TAAAAAAAGTCGGAGCAGAAATTTTGCGCACGGATCAAGAGGGGACGATTGTGTTTGAGAGTGACGGGAAAAATTTAATCAAAAAATAAACATATAACATCCGTTTACGACCGTGAACGGATGTTATGAAAGGGTGAAGGGTGGATTTTCTGTGTTAAAAAATTACACCAGATTAGATTTTTAATATAAAAAATTAAGGGGCCCGCATCATCCAGATGGGGCCCCTCGTGGGCGGTTGAAGACCTATGTTTAGGAGCCTCCGGCTCCGACTATTCGGGCAAAATTACCCGAGCGAAGAGGGTGCTAACACCCTCCTCTATTACCCCCAGTTTTTTGGCTGCAGCTTTGGAAATATCCAATTCACGGCCAGCAACAAAGGGTCCCCGATCTTTCACTTCAACTACCAAGCAGTGGTCGTTGTCGGGGTTTTTCAACTCCAGCTTAGTGCCAAACGGTAAGTCTTTATGCGCCGCGATCGTCGGATCGCTGGCATTAAAGCGCTTGCCATTGGCCATCGTCTTACCCTGAAACCCGGGACCATACCAACTCGTGTGGAGTCGGATCTGGTCATTTTCAGAGCGGGGTGGTGTTGGTGACGTCAAGGTGATTAACGCCATTACTACCACAGTCGAAACAACAAACATCAGCTTTCCTTTCGTGTTGGCAGGTTTTTATCAGCTCTCCATCCTTTGATTGCCTCAAAAACTCCGCTTTTCACCGCCCAAGGATCCGTTCACTATTCTAATATATTTAAAATTTATGTCAAATTTGAGATTTTCCCTTTTAAGTAGTAAAATTGTTAGTAGAAAGTATGGCCATATTGGTTTGGCTTTTCTCTACCAAGAAGGGAGGTAAACATGTTCGTTGATTTAACCTTAATGGTGGTTGATGAAAACGGTAATCCTTCGAACCAGACTTTTGGAGTCGATGAAAAAGGCGAAGTCTTGTATGACTTGGAAGAAGTTCTCCATACTCTAGAGAAAGCCGATCGTATTACTCCAAAGGTCTTGAAAATGCTACTTGATTAACCGCTATGATCTACCGAATAGCCCCGAGAGTTTGACTCTCGGGGCTATAATTATTTTTTATTTATACTTTAGACAATCTTGATTTCCAGATTCTTGCCTTTTTTCAAGCATTTGGTGCAGATTTTGACTCGGGAGCCATCGGACAATTTGGCCCACTGCAAATTCGGCTGTTTGCGTTGCTTAGGAATAGGATTATATTTTGTCGCCCGAACACGGTTGGAATAACCGCCGACTAGCTGACTTGTTTTTTCGCAGATGGGACAGGATTTCATATTAGTGCCTTGTATGGTATCATAAAACATTAGTTTGTCCAGATTTCCGGTTTCTCTAATAGTTATTATGGATCCCGTTAGAGATAGCGGGCGCCACGAGAAATAGATCAATATGACTAAATCATTTTTAACAGCTAAATTAATTAAAATAGGTAACGGACAATCGTCCGCGTCCTATCTCTAACGGGATGGAAATTACCATTATCTTTTCAATCGCGATTCTCGTTATTTCAGTAGTTTTACATGAAGTGGCTCATGGTTTTACCGCTTATCTATTGGGCGACCCGACGGCTAAATTGGCCGGTCGCTTGACCCTTAACCCGGTAAAACATCTGGATATTTTTGGTTCTTTAGTCGTGCCTTTTTTACTGTCGCTTTTTCCGGGCGGTTTTATTGTCGGTTGGGCCAAACCGGTACCCTATAATCCGCACATGTTGCAGGGTGGCAAATATGGCCCGGCGATGGTGGCTATGGCTGGACCAGCGATGAATTTCCTTTTAGCGATTGTTTTTGCTTTTTTGGCTCGATCGTCGACCTTACTCGAGCTGGGAGGAATTTCTATGGTTTCTCTTTGTGGTTCAATTGTCTTGATCAACATTGCTTTGGGCATATTCAATTTAACGCCGGTGGCGCCTTTTGATGGTTCCAAAATCTTGTTTGCGTTTTTGCCCCGTTCCCTGAAGGGGGTTCAAAATTTTCTAGAGCAAAATCAATTGTGGCTAGTCCTAATCGTCATTTTGATTATGAGCTCGATGATCGATTCGGTCACGGTTATGGTTTCCCGCTTTCTTTTGGGGGCTTAGTTCTTGCTTTTTTTACCAACCTGTATTAAAGTAGCGATGCTTGCTTTTATTAGCGGGCATTGTTATTTAGGGGGTGTTTTGTCTTTAGACATGATACTTGAGTGAGGACTAAATAATTTTTCATTTTGAATTTTACACTTTCAATTAAATTTAATGCCAACAATCAATCAATTAGTACGAAAACCACGCAAACCGTTGTTGAAGAAATCCAAATCGGTGGCTTTGGCGCGTGGTTTCAATACCCTAAAAAACAAGCCAATTTCTTATCCATCACCTTTCAAACGAGGAGTTTGTTTGTCAGTTAAAACTACTACACCTAAAAAACCAAACTCGGCTTTGCGTAAAATTGCTCGGGTGCGTCTGACCAATGGGATGGAAGTAACCGCCTATATCCCGGGTGAGGGACACAATTTGCAAGAACACTCGGTGGTGGTTATCCGTGGTGGTCGAGTGAAAGACTTGCCAGGTGTGCGCTACCATATCGTTCGTGGTGTTTTGGATGCTGCTGGTGTCGACAAGCGTCGCCAAGGTCGCTCACTTTATGGCGCTAAACGTCCTAAGGCCGGAACGGCAAATAAAAAGTAAGAACTCAGAGACTCGATCAAATAAAATTCTTATCCTAATTTTTAATCTTTTATTTTTTATTTTTAATTTAACAATATGCGTCGTCCAGTAAAAAAACCGACTCGGCTCAAGCCCGATCACAAATACAACTCGATTAAAGTTGAGAAACTCATCAATTATCTGATGGAGCGGGGCAAGAAAAATGCCGCTCGCGATATTGTCTATAAGGCTTTTGACTTAATGGCCGAAAAGACCAAAAAAGAACCATTGGAAATCTACGAGGAAGCTTTAAAAATCATTGGCCCTTTGATGGAAATTCGTTCCAAGCGTGTTGGTGGTGCCAACTATCAAGTTCCGCACGAGGTTCGGCCGGAGCGTCGTTTGGCCCTAGCTTTGCGTTGGATTATCGAAGCGGCTCGGGCGCGCAAGGGTATGCCCATATCTGCTCGTTTGGCTGAAGAATTGGTTTTGGCCAGTAAAAACGAAGGTGAAGCGGCCAAGAAAAAAGAAAATGTTCACAAGATGGCCGAAGCCAACCGCGCTTTTGCCCACTTTGCTTGGTCCGGATCTAGAAAATAAAAAATTAAAGATCAAAAATCAAAGACACAAATTAAAAATTTTTAAATTTATATTGTGTTTTTAGATTCGTGTCTGTTTGTTATCAATTTTTTATCTTTTATCTTTAATTTTTAATCTAATTAATTTATGTCACGTGACTATCCCTTAGAAAAAGTTCGTAATATCGGTATTATTGCTCACATTGACGCTGGTAAAACTACTACTAGCGAACGAGTTTTGTATTACACTGGTGTGTCGCATAAAATCGGTGAAGTGCACGAGGGGGAAGCGGTTATGGACTGGATGGATCAAGAACGCGAACGGGGTATCACGATTACCTCGGCGGCGACGACGGCTTTTTGGACACCGACCGACGCTCATGGTGACGAGACTAAAAAACACCGTTTGAATATCATCGATACGCCGGGCCACGTCGACTTTACGGCTGAAGTGGAACGGAGTTTGAAAGTGCTCGACGGCGGAGTGGTAGTTTTTGATGGCGTGGCCGGTGTCGAACCACAATCCGAAACCGTCTGGCGCCAAGCAGACAAATACAAAGTGCCTCGTATTTGTTTTGTAAACAAATTGGATCGCATGGGCGCTTCCTTTGACCACTCTTTTAAAACTATTCAAGAGCGTTTATCGAAAAAAGCTGTTCGTGTTCAAATCCCGATTGGGGTGGATGATCAACACAACGGGGTCATCGATTTGTTGAAAATGAGAGGCTATCTTTTTGAGGGTGATAAAGGTAAAGAAATTAAAGAAATTGATGTTCCAGCTGAATTTTTGGAGGATGCTAAAAAATATCGAGCGGAATTGGTAGAAAAAGTGGCCGAAAATGATGAAAAACTGATGAATGATTATCTGGAGGGCAAAGAAATTTCGATTGAGGATTTAAAGAAGACTATTCGCAAAGCAACTATTGCCAACGAACTTTTCCCGGTATTTTGCGGTTCAGCTTTGAAAAACAAAGGCGTGCAATTGGTCCTCGACGGAGTGGTTGATTATCTGCCATCTCCGCTCGATATCCCACCGATCATGGGTCTTGATCCCAATTCTGGTGAGGAAGTCCCTCGTTTGGCTTCCGATACAGAACCGTTTTCCGCTCTGGCTTTCAAATTGCAGGCCGATCCTTTTATTGGTCAACTGACTTTCTTTCGGGTTTATTCTGGCATGTTGTCGGCCGGTTCTTATGTTTTTAATTCCACAAAAAATGTCAAGGAGCGAGTGGGACGAATTGTGCGTCTACATGCCAACCATCGCGAAGAAGTAAAAGAAGTCTACGCCGGAGAGATTGCGGCTATTGTCGGTTTGAAAGATACGCGCACTTCCGATACTCTTTGTGATGAAAACCGACCGATTATTTTACATAAAATTGACTTTCCAGAGCCAGTGGTGGAAATGCGGATCGAACCAAAAACCAAAGCTGATCAAGAAAAAATGGGCTTGGCGATGCGTCGCTTGGCTGATGAAGATCCGACTTTCAAGATTAAAACCGATCAAGAAACGATGGAAACGATCATTGCCGGTATGGGCGAGTTGCATTTGGAAATTCTCGTTGATCGAATGAAGCGCGAGTTTAATGTCGAAGCCAATGTTGGTAAACCACAGGTGGCCTACAAAGAGACGATTACCGCCGGCGCCGAAGCCGAGGGCAAATATGTCAAACAGTCTGGTGGTCGTGGTCAATACGGTCATTGTCGTCTGCGTATCAAGCCGATCGAAAAGAATATCGATGAGACCGTCAAGGTGGCCAAGAATGTCAAACGCGATGGTGGTTTCGAATTTATCAATGCGATCAAAGGTGGTGTTATTCCCAACGAATATATTCCAGCCGTGGAAAAGGGAGTGAGAGAAGCCATGGACCGCGGTATTCAAGCTGGTTTCGAAGTGGTGGATGTGTCTGTCGAACTCTATGATGGTTCCTATCACGAAGTGGACTCGTCAGAAATGGCTTTCAAAATGGCCGGTTCGATGGCTTTTCAAGAAGCCGCTCGCAAGGCCAAGCCGGTCCTGTTGGAACCAATTATGAAAATCGAAGTGATTGTGCCGGAAAAATTCATGGGTGATATCACCGGTCACTTATCTTCCAAGCGTGGTCAGATTGAAGCGATGGATGATCGTTTTGGTTTGAAAGCCATTCGGGCCAAGGTGCCATTAGCGGAAATGTTTGGGTATGTCACTACTTTACGTTCAATGACCGAAGGTCGTGGCACTTTCACTATGGAATTTGGCGAATATGCGATTATTCCAAACAACGTAGCTCAGGGTATTATTGAATCAAGGAAGTAAAACAAGTTCCTAAAATCTGAATAAGTAAAGACTGTCAAACACCCGGTGTTTGACAGTCTTTACTTATTCCTTGTCAGTTTTCCTCGGGGGAGGGTATTATTGAGGGATAGCAAGAAGTAAGAAAAATAATATGGAAAATAATTTAGAACAGGTACCAGCAGAAGATCTCGCTGTGTCCGAAAAGGTGCAAGGTATTAAAAATAGTAAACTTTTAGCTGGTTTACCAAGGGCTCTAGAACATGTAGAAGATGAGGGGAGATTGGTATACACCCTTCAGAATATTATTAAAACTGCCACTGAAAAAAAAGTAGAAAAGGAGACGATTGATAAATTGGTTGAAGCCACCGAAATAATTAAGAGTTTGGAAGTCACCCTTCGTAATACTGAATCATTAAATAATTTTATTTTTCAAGCTTTAGTAAATAGGGGTAAAGATGAGGGTATCAATGTGAGCGTGACACCTACTTATGGTTTAGCCTATGCGATAGATAGAGATATCAAATTGCTTAGAGATGGAAAGTTTGCGGAGTGTCGTGGGGTTGATGCCTATGGGTTCAAACAATATCTGAACGGAGAAGTTAGGGTTATAGGAGAAGATTTTATTGCTGAATTACAAAAATTTAATGTTCCTTTGCCGGAGAAGTTTTATGAAGCGTTGGACAAAAGTTTTTTTACTAGCTTGGGCAAAGAGATGGAGAGTAATGAAAGTTATGATGGCAACAAGTATCGTGCAATAAGAGTTGAGTATCAGAGAAAAGCCGAACCCTTACTAAATGATCTTAGTCGAAGTCTAAGGCTGTCTATGCGTTATGTCGGTGAAAAATTAGCCTTTATTCTTCTTGGTAAAAGATTAGAGAAATTTGGTGGGGTTTATAAAGAAATAACTGATGAGTAAATGTCCAACACTCGGTGTTCGACATTTTGGCTGGTTTAATTTAGTCAAATTCCATTGATACCGTGTCGTCGTCTCTGTCTTTGAATTCTTTGGTTCCGCTATTTTCTACCCAAGTTTTATAGTTATCATCGTTGTCTATGATTTGGTCTAAAATGATGCTTGGGTCGAGAAGATTATTCCAGCGATTTTGACCAACGAAATCGCTAAAACTGGACCAGCGATATTTTGTTTCCTGACCAGCATAGCCAGCTTCTCTAGGATTTAAATGAATATAGGCGGAAGTGTAAAGTAATTGCTCATTGTCCTGTATATGAACAGCGCGAAATGGTCCTTGAAAGAGGTGCCCAGATTGTTGGTATTTGGCGTTAAAATATTTGGTGTAACCGTTAAGAACTTTTTGCATATAAATTGAAATTCCGTTATCAATGGTTGATTGAACAAGAATATGAAAATGATTGGGCATTAGGGCAAAGGCAGTTACTTTTACTAGACGTTGGTCAATAATTTCTTTTATTTCTTTTTCATCAAAACCAAAATTGCCGGTTTTTAAGAATTTTTGAACATGACGTCCTATTTGTTCAAAACTTTCGGGGGATTGGAGATAAAGAATATAGAATAAAAATCTGGCTCGATCGACATCATCTCTAAAAATGTCACACTTTAAATTTCCACGATTTACGAGGTGAAAATATTCGTCGGCGACGAAGGGCACTTGGCGATAAGGCATATCTAATTAACTTTATCTTATTTCGACAAAAGTGTCCAACACCGGGTGTTTGACACTACCACCCTCCCCCAATGAGAAGTGGCGGTATTTTTATTTTATCAACAGCTATTCTATTTTTTTGGTGTATACTTAGATTATGAAAAAAGGGTTTACACTGATCGAATTATTAGTGGTAATCGCTATTATTGGCATTTTGTCTGGTATTGTTTCAGTCCAACTTAACACTTCGCGTCAGAAAGCTAAGGATGTCGCGATAAAACAACAGTTAACATCATTGAGAACGCGTTTAGAACTTGTTCGCTCAAACTCAAGTGATGGTAAAGTACCTTGCAATGTTGTCAATGGTGGCGATGCTGATGCTACCAGTATATATAAAGCCATTGATGCTCTCTATGGTAACGACAGATATAGATTAACAGGTTGCGATAGTGGCAATGATGTTATAAATAGAGCATCTGATTATATCTTCTTGTTTTATATGTATGGTTCTGGTCGGTCTGCTTGTATGGATAGCAAAAACAACCTTGTTTCTAAACTTCTCCATTCAGGAACAGTCTGCGCTAATTTTACTGTTAATCTGCCAAATAACTGGAGGTTTATAAATGATCCTTCTTGTGTCAGCTGTGATGATGTAAATTAAGCGATAGTTGACTCCTTTATTGTTTCTGTTATTATTATTTCCACGCACAGCGTAAGCTTTTTGGTGTTGACTCTCTAAGTAAACACCATAAACAAAAAGGGGGATGAGCCCGACTGGGCTTAAATTTTGTTACTAATTATTAATATTAAGTTAATTATATCCCGTAAAGAAATTTAGATAAATTTCCACGGGACAAAAAAACATATGGCAGACAAATTTGATCGGTCCAAGCCACACGTGAACGTCGGTACTATTGGCCACGTTGACCACGGCAAGACCACTTTGACCGCGGCCATTTTGCACGTCCTGAATTTGGCGGGCAACAAGGTAAAAATGCGCGGGGTGAATGAAATCGATAACGCTCCAGAAGAACGCGAGCGTGGTATTACCATTGCTCTCTCGCACAACGAATACGAGACCGCCAAGCGTCACTATGCGCACATTGATGCCCCGGGTCACGCTGACTACATTAAAAACATGATTACCGGTGCCGCTCAAATGGATGGTGCGGTGATTGTAGTGGCCGCGACTGACGGTATTATGCCTCAGACTCGAGAGCACGTGCTTTTGGCTCGCCAAGTTGGTGTGCCAAAAATTATTGTTTTCTTGAACAAGGTAGATATGGTGGATGATCCAGAATTAGTGGATTTGGTAGAAGAAGAAGTCCGCGAGCTTTTGACCAAACAGCAATATGATGGCGCCAATGTGCCGGTTATTCGCGGTTCTGCCTTGAAAGCTTTGGATGCCAAGTCTGTCGATGATGAATCGGCCAAACCGATTTTGGCTTTAGCTGAAGCGATGGATACTTTCTTTCCAGATCCAGTTCGTGAGACCGACAAGCCATTCTTGATGCCAGTAGAAGACATTTTCTCGATCGAAGGTCGGGGCACGGTCGTAACTGGTCGTATCGAGCGCGGTTCGGTTAAAGTTGGTGAAGAAATCGAAATTGTCGGTTTGAAAAATACTGCCAAGACGACTGTCACCGGTATCGAAATGTTCAACAAACAACTCGACGAAGGTATCGCTGGCGACAATGCCGGTCTCTTGCTTCGTGGTTTGAAAAAGGATGATGTTACCCGCGGTCAAGTTTTGGCCAAGCCGGGTTCGGTTACTCCTCACACTGAATTTTCCGCCGAAGTCTACATCTTGAAAAAGGAAGAAGGTGGCCGTCATACTCCGTTTTTCACCGGCTACAAGCCTCAATTCTATATGCGGACGACTGATGTGACTGGCGAAGTGACCTTGGACGAAAATACCAAAATGGTCATGCCTGGTGATACCGTGACTTTCTTGGTCAAGTTAGTGGCCCCAGTCGCTTTGGAAGAAAAGCAACGCTTTGCTATCCGCGAAGGTGGTCGCACGGTTGGTGCTGGGGTGGTGACTAAAATTACCGCCTAATTAAAGAAATAATACTGTGGTGACTACGACTAAAAAACCTAAAACTAAAGCCAAAAGCAAAGCTGGAGGTGACGAGGCTTCAAAATTGCGCATTCGGGTTTCGGCCTACGAAAACAAGATTTTGGATGCCAGTGTCAAGCAAATCATGGACACGGCTTCTCGTCATGACGCCAAAATCCAAGGCCCGATTCCTCTGCCGACCGAGATTAAAAAGTATACCGTCAATCGTTCCAGTTTTATCGACAAGAATTCTCGGGAACAATTTGAAATGCGGGTCCACAAGCGTTTGGTGGACATTATGAGTCCGTCGCCCAAGATTATCGAGAGTTTGACCAATTTGAATTTGCCTAGTGGGGTGAACATTGATGTCAAAATGATGTAGGCGCTTCGCCAATCACAATTTGTCAGCACGAAAAAGTCCCCAGCGGGGACTTTTTCTCTGCTTCGCTCCTGCCGTCCCGCCCTAATTCTTCGACAAGCTCAGAACGAAAATTCATAAGGGCGGGAACCATGCCGGCGAGGGCTTCGCAAGGCTGACAAATTGTGATTGGCTTCGCTAAATGATTCCGTAAGGTTGGGCATTGAGGAACTTTTTGGGGACATGTTATCCACAACCTTTCTCATTTTTTAGATATATACTTAAAGCATATGAAAAATTCTAAAAAACTAGGCTTTACTCTCATCGAGCTTCTCGTCGTCATTGCTATCATTGGTATTTTATCCGGCATCATCTCGGTTCAATTAAGCGCTTCGAGACAGAAAGCAAAAGGGGCGGCGGTCAAACAAGAGATGACGAATTTAAGAAATGTGATGGGTGTAATTATGAATACAAACAATACTTGGATTCCCTTATCTGTTTGTTCAGACAGTGGTTTTCAGAATCAATGGGGTGATATCGTTAAAAATTCTGGTGGGACCGCCTTTGTTGGTACCGTGATTTGTTCTGGAAAATATATAAATAATACTCCTAATGTCGCATGTAGTAGCTCGAGTGGTATGAGTAATTATACTGCTTGTTATGGTTTCCAAACTTCCGGTTGTTCTGGTGCAAATTGTAGTAAGTATGTAGCGATCGCTAGCATTTCCGCTGATCGATCAAAGTGGTGGTGTGTAGACAGTAGCAATCAGGGTAAAGAGCTAACTGATGGACAGCCCGGTTTTAACGTCGCAACTTTTGACCCTTCAGCGGTATCTAATTGTCCGTAATTAAAATAATTTCAAAAGAGATCGTCTGATCCCTGTTTGACATTCCGCAATTTTTTGCTAGTATTCTTTAAAGCTCGCTAGGGCTTTTATATTTGCGTCTTTTGCGGTTATGAATCCCGTTAGAGGTCGCGATCGCCCATTTTTTGTATTGTTTTAGAGCTTAAATATTTATAAATAACAGTAATCAATCTAGAAAGCGTTCTTTTGGATCGCGATCTACCTCTAACGGGATGAAGTTTTTATTAGGCACCAAACAGCGAATGACGCAGATTTTTGATGACAATGGCCAAGCGGTCGTTGGCACGGTTCTTGCTGTTGCCCCAGCGATGGTTGTCCAAGTTAAAACCGCTGATAAAAATCAGGCCGGTTCGGTCCAAATCGGTTATGGCGAAAAACGAGCTAAAAATACCTCTAAGGCTGAACGCGGTCACATTGCTCCGGCTCTAAAGGCGTCTGGTAAAGAAAATATCGCTTTTCAATACTTGCGCGAATTTACGACCGACAACTCGGCTGATTACAAAATCGGCGACCCCATCGATCTGTCCATTTTTAACGAGGGTGACACGGTAGAAATTGCCGGTACCAGCAAGGGTAAAGGCTTCCAAGGTGTCGTTAAACGTCACGGTTTCAAAGGAGGCCGACGTTCTCATGGTCAGAAGCACTCCGAGCGTGAGCCGGGTTCTATTGGCGTGGGTGGTGTTCAACGCGTTTTCAAGGGTATGCGCATGGCCGGCCGAATGGGTTCTGATCGAATCACTTTAAAAAATGTCAAAATTGTTAAAATCAACCAAGAAGCCAAGGAAATTTTGGTCAAGGGCGCGGTGCCGGGTCGGCCAGGTTCTTTGGTGGAAATAGTGATGAAATAGCTTATGGAAACGACTCTCTACAATCAAAAGGGCGATAAAGCGGGCGAATTAAAGCTTGATACTGCTTTGTTTGGCCAGAAATGGAATGCTGATTTGGTTCATCAAGTGGTTTTTTCGATGGTGGCCAACTCGCGCGAGGTGATCGCTCATGCCAAAGACCGGAGTGAAGTATCTGGTGGTGGTAAAAAGCCTTGGCGCCAAAAAGGCACCGGTCGCGCTCGTCACGGCTCTAGCCGTTCACCGATTTGGATTGGTGGCGGTGTCACTCATGGTCCGACCAAAGATGTTAATTTCAAGAAGAAAATTAACAAGAAAATGAAGACCAAAGCTTTGACGGTCTTGTTATCGCAAAAATTTAAAGATGGCGAAATGCTGTTTGTCGACAAATTTGATGTCGCCGGTAAAACCAAGACGGCCGATGACGTTATGAAGAAATTCTCAACTATTAAAGGTTTTGAAAAAATTAATTATTTGCGCGGTCGTCGAGCCTTGGTGGTAACACCAACCAAAGATCCTAAACTGGAAAAAGCTTTTGCCAATCTCAAGAGCACTCAAGTGTCCGAAGCGCGTAATGTTAATCCGCTGGATTTGATCACTTACAAATATGTTGTTTTGGCTGGGGCCGAGCCAATCATCACTTCTTTTAAAGAGAGAATGAAATAATATCATGTCTAAAATCGGTAAAAATTTAAATAATCAAACGATCCTATCGCAACCTCGTATTACCGAAAAGGCGACGGTTTTGACCGAAGGTAAATATCCGGTCTACACTTTTGTTATCGATCCTTCCGCCAACAAGACAGAAATCAAAAGAGAAGTGACTCGACTTTACAAAGTGGTGCCAACTCGAATCAATATTATCAATTTGCCGGCCAAGAAAATTACGCGCAAGGGCAAAGTTGGAACCAGAGCGGCGGTTAAAAAAGCCATGGTTTTTTTGAAGGCGGGGGAGAAAATAGAAAGCTAATATTATGAATCTCGTTAGAAACCGCGATCGCGCCAAAAATTTAAAACCAATTATTATGAAAACCAATTATCAAAATTTAATTTATACCAGTAACGGTCGAAAGATCGCGATCTGTTTCTAACGGGATGAAGAAATATCAACCAACAACTCCATCGAGACGGCAAATGAGCGTGGTATCCTATCGCGGAGTTTTGACGACCGATGCTCCCCACAAAGCTCTGACCAAGGGTGGCAAGCGTTCAGTTGGCCGTAATAATCACGGTCGGATCACGGTGCGACACAAAGGTGGTGGTCACAAGCGCGCTTATCGTGAATTGGATTTTGTTTTTAATAAATTAGAGATTCCCGCCAAGATCGAATCTGTAGAATATGATCCTAACCGTTCCGGTTTTATCGCTCTGGCTTGTTATGCTGATGGTGAGCGTCGCTATATTTTAGCGCCGGCGACTGTCAAGGTGGGAGACATGGTTATCGCTTCGGCTAAAGCCGAGGTCAAACCGGGCAATCGTCTGCCTTTGTCTAAAATTCCGGTTGGAACTTTTGTTTATAATGTCGAAGTCAAACCAAATGGTGGTGCCAAACTGGTCCGTTCGGCTGGCGCTTATGCTGAAGTTTTAGCTTCGGATGCTGGCTATACCAACTTAAAAATGCCTTCTTCGGAAGTGCGAAAAATCAGTGAAAAGGCTTGGGCCTCGATTGGTGCGGTCTCCAATGAAGAATATCGCTTGATGAATTATGGCAAGGCTGGACGTAGTCGTTGGAAGGGTATTCGTCCGACGGTTCGCGGTAGCGCCATGAACCCAGTTGATCACCCCTACGGTGGAGGTGAAGGCGCCCAAGGTCGTGGTACTCGTCGGCCAAAGACGGCTTGGGGTAAGGTGACTGGTGGTCGCAAAACTCGTCGAGCCAAAAAATACTCAAATGTTCTGATTGTTTCTCGTCGCAAAAACAAGAAAAGAAAATAAAAAGCTCCCTTCGGGGAGTTTTTTATTTTCTCCAGAGGGAGAAAATTTGACAAAGGGCCTTAATTTGCTAGGATATTAACCGAGCTCATGGCGAGCTTTTTTATGTCACGATCACTCGCTAAAGGTCCATATTTGGATGAAAAATTATTGAAAAAAATTGCCGGCAAGAAACCGGCTGATTCTGGTGTGATCAAAACTTGGGCTCGTCGCAGTCAGATTAGTCCGGAAATGGTAGGTTTCACTTTTGGCGTTCACAATGGCCGGTCTCACTTGGAAGTTTTTGTGACTGAAGAAATGGTGGGCCATCGTTTGGGTGAATTTTCTCCCACTCGTAAATTTACTCGTCACGGCGGTAAAATGCAGAAAGAATTAGAGCAAAAGAAAAAGGATGCCGAAATCTCGGCTGCTAAAGCGGCCAAAGCGACCACTGATACTAAGAAAAAATAATTAAAATTTATAAAATAACATGAATCCCGTTAGAAACCGCGATCGCGACAAAATTTAAAACCAATTATATGAAAACCAATTATCAAAATTTAATTTATACCAGTAACGATCGAAAGATCGCGATCTGTTTCTAACGGGATGAAAGCTATCTTGAACAATTATCGTCAAGCTCCTCGCAAGGTTCGTCTCGCGGCAGATTTTTTGCGTGGCCAGATGGTAGTTGATGCCGAAGCACAGTTGGACGCTTTGACTAAAAAAGCTTCGCCGATTTTGAAAAAATTATTGGCTTCAGCGGTGGCGAATGCTGTTCATAATAATAAAGTGGAAAAAGCCAAACTTTTTATTAAAGAGATTGCTGTCGATAAAGGTTTAGTTATGAAAAGATTTTTTCCCGGCGCTCATGGTCGAGCTTATCCTCTGCGACGCAAAAACAGCCATATTAAATTGGTCCTAGGGGTAAAAGAATAACCATCATGACTCACCGAGTTCATCCATATGCTCATCGTCTAGGAATTATTCGCGACTGGAAGTCGCGCTGGTTTGGCACGCTCAAGGGTCAGTATCAAGAATTTTTAAAGACCGATGTTTTATTGCGAGAATTTCTCGAAAAGCGTTTGCGCGGGATGTATGTTGATACAGTAGAAATGGAACGCAATCAAAATATTTATCGGATCATTATTAAAACTGCTCGCCCGGGTATGGTGATCGGTCGCAGTGGTGAAGGTTCAACCAAATTGAAAGCTGAGATTCTAGCCAAGATTCAAAAAGCTAAGTTGACGATGCCTCGGGAAGTTCGAGTTGATATTGAAGAAGTCAAAGATCCGGAAAGTCATTCCGCTATTGTTGCCTATATGATTGCCGAAGGTTTGGAAAAGCGTTTGCCTTTCCGCCGAGTGATGAAGCAGGCAATGGAAAAGACGATGCAATCCAAAGGAGTGCTAGGGATCAAAGTGACTTTGTCTGGCCGTTTGGGTGGAGCGGAAATGGGCCGAGTAGAAAGTTTGCGTTTGGGTCAAGTGCCTCTCCAGACTTTGCGCGCCGATATTGATTTTGCTCGAGAAAAAGCCTATTTGTCTTATGGAGTGGTCGGAGTTAAAGTTTGGATTTATCGCGGAGAAATTTTTAATGATAAAGCCAAGAATTAATTAAACTAACATGTTGTTGCCCAAAAAAGTAAAATTTCGCAAATGGCAGACCGGCCGGACCAATCCCAACAAGGTGCGCTTAGCTACTCGTGGTGCAAATTTGTCTTTTGGTAATTTTGGTCTGAAGGCGGAGACAACTGGCCGAATCAAATCCAATCAGATCGAAGCCGCTCGCAAGACTATTTCTCGCCAAATGCAAAAAACTGGCAAGTTATGGATCCGCATTTTTCCTGATCGCCCTTTTACTGCCAAGGGAGCCGAAGTGGGTATGGGTAAGGGTAAGGGTGACCCGCAAGGCTATCAGGCCGAAGTAACGCCGGGCCGAATTATTTTTGAAGTTGATGGCTTGACCGATGCCATTGCCCGCGAAGCTTTGCGTAAAGCTGGCGCTAAATTACCGGTTAAAACTCGCATCATCAGTCGCTAGGGTAATGAATCCCGTTAGAAACCGCGATCGCTTGCAAAAATTAAAAAAATGTATTATAAACAAGAAAATTATCAGGAATTAATAAACGCAGAAAACGGTCACTTGATCGCGGTTTCTAACGGGATGAATCCCGTTAGAAACCGCGATCGCGCCAAAAATTTTAAACCAATTATATGAAAGATATTTATCAAAATTTAATTTACACAGTGAACGATCGAAAGATCGCGATCTGTTTCTAACGGGATGAAGATTTCAGAATTAAAAAATAAGACGGAAAAAGATTTACATCAATTACTGGCTGACAAGCGGGAATCAGCCCGGGCTTTTCGATTTGGTATTTCCGGTAGTCGGACTAAAAATGTTAAAGCTGGTCGTGATTTGCGTAAAGATATCGCTCGGATTTTAACTACTTTAAATGAAGGAGATAAATAATAATTATCATGTCTACAATTAAAGATAACAACTCTAAAGTTTTGCAAGGCATCGTCGTGTCCGACAAAATGGCTAAGACGGTAGTGGTCAAAGTGCCTCGCTATATCAAGCACCCTAAATATGGCAAGTTTTTAAAGCGTGACAAAAAGTATAAAGCTCACGATGAACAGAATCGTTGTAAAGTGGGTGAAACAGTTACCATTCGCGAATGTCGACCAATGTCGAAAGATAAAAATTTTGAAGTAGTTTTCGAGAAATAACATCATGATCCAAGACCGCTCTATTGTAAAAATTGCAGATAATACCGGTGCTAAAATCGGCCGGGTTTTCAAAGTGCTTGGTGGTTCCAAAAAGCGTTATGCGCGGATTGGCGAATTGGTGATCTTGTCCGTGCAGACGGCTGAACCACGCAAGGCGACCAAGAAAAAAGACGTGGTGCAGGCGGTGGTGGTGCGTCAGCGAGCGCCTTTCCGACGCAAGGACGGTTCCTATCTTCGCTTTGATGAAAATGCCGTGGTGATTATTGAAAAAGGCAAAAAAGATCCCAAAGGTGGTCGTATTTTTGGTCCCATTCCGCGCGAAATTGCCGAAAAAGGTTATCAGAAAATCGCGTCTTTGGCGCCAGAAGTAGTTTAAATACCATGATTAAAAAAGGAGACAATGTAATAATGCTGACCGGCACCGACAAAGGTAAAAAGGGTAAGGTGCTAAAAGCGATGCCGAGTGAAAACAAGGTCGTAGTCGAGGGCGTTAATCAAAAAAACAAACGTCAGAAACCACGCAAGCAAGGTGAGAAGGGTCAACTGATCAAAATCACTCATCCGGTCAATGTGTCGAATGTTGGTTTGTTCTGCGGTAGTTGTGGTAAAGGGGTGCGGGCCAAAGTCAAAATGATTAAAGACAAAAAAACCAGAGTTTGTGCCAAGTGCGGTAAAGAACTATAAAAAATTAAAGATCTAAGATCTAAGATAAAAGATAAAAGATAAAAAATCATTTATTAGAAATAAATCAGTTTATAATCAAAGATAGAGATGAAAGATAAAATACTACAATCTATAGATAGCAACGCGTCCCTATTTTTGATCTTTTATTTTTAATTTTATATTTACAATATTATGTCATCTGTTTCAATTCAAAAGAAAATAGAGAAGGCCGAAAAGACACTCAAAGAGGAGTTGGGGGTCAAGAATGCTCTGGCTCTGCCCAAGATTTC
>MHTH01000019.1:18203-18345 GCA_001823055.1 Candidatus Vogelbacteria bacterium RIFOXYB1_FULL_42_16 | reverse complement strand
TAAATTACGCGAAGGGGAAGTGATTGGTTTTTCTACCACTCTCCGCGGTCAGAGGATGTACGATTTCCTTAACCGTCTATTCAATGTCGTTTTTCCTCGCATCCGTGACTTCAAGGGTTTTGATGCCAAGTGTATCGATGAA
>MHTH01000019.1:373-18103 GCA_001823055.1 Candidatus Vogelbacteria bacterium RIFOXYB1_FULL_42_16 | reverse complement strand
TCCAGAAACGGCCGATGAAGATATCCGCGATGTATTCGGTTTTGCTATTACCATTGTCACCACCGCTAAAGATAAAAAATCCGCCAAAGCTTTCTTCGAAGCGATCGAATTTCCGTTCAAGAAGGTAAAGTAAACGCTCGAATCATCTCATTTTTAAACACAGAAAAAGACTCAGCGGGCTTTTTCTTATGTTACGCGTCGCTATCCCACTCTCGCTAGCTTTTGGTATTTTTAATTACAAAACTCTTTCTCGCCAGCAAACTTTTTAGGGTACGGATTTTTCGAAGCTTGAAAAATCCTGAAGCGTTCGGCTCGTCAGCCTCACGACCCCCTAAAAAATTTCTGTCTCAACGAGTTTCGTAATTAAAAGTTTGTATAAGCCACTGTCAAGGTGTCACCTTGACATTTGGGAGAATTTTTTAGCCGACCAGTTTGGATAAAATTGACCCAGGCTCGTGTTATTAGTAATAAGCGATTATTGAGAAAGGTAGATATCCTTTCAGAAGAGGTGTTTGAGAAAATCTATAACAATTTTAAAGAGTTTATCTAAAACATCGGAACCCCGCATTTCTGCGGGGTTCCTCGGAGGCCGAAGCCATAATTCATCCATTATACACCTCGCAATTTTTAAAGTCAAATATGTCGTCCAAAAACTGCTCGAGAACATGTTGGCAAAGTGGATAAGTTTTTACAGAAGACCGTCTTATGTAAAAACTTATCCACCACCCCTCTCGCTTTCATGAGGGGGGGGTGCTATTATGAGTAAAGTTTAAAAGTCTTAATTTAATCATTAAAAGAAAAGCTAATTTTATGTCTAAGTTTAAATATCTCTTAGGTTTAACATTGCTGATGTCGTTGGTCTTGATTCCAGTCACTTCCCAAGCTGTTTCGATGCAAGATTTGTTAAATCAAATCGCCAAACTAACGGCTGAACTAAACTTCTATCGTCGTGGTTCTATTACTCCGGTGGTGCCGGCTTGTACTTTCGTCCACGATTTATCTCTCGGTGATGGAGAAGAAGGTGATGGCTTGTCCAAGGAAGTCTCGGCTCTGCAAAAAGTCCTGATCAAGGGTGGTTATTTAAACATCAAAAATCCGACGGGTTGGTTTGGTAAGATGACTCAAGTGGCGGTGAAGAAGTGGCAAGGAGCTAATATCCCATCTGTACCAGCTACTGGTGCGATTGGAGAAAATGACCGAAATTTCTTGTGCGGAAGTATTACGCCGGTGGAGCCACCGGTAGTTGGTAAAGCACCATGGATTAACACCGTCTACCATATAAATGAAAGTCTTATGTATCGTATAGAGGGAGAAAGATTAGAAAATTCCAAAGTTTATTTTGATGGTTCTTCTGTTGATACTGCACATGTTTCGTCTCGAATGATAAATTTTTGGCCACCAAATAATATTGGTAATGGTACTTATCCTGTTTATGTTAAAAATTCTTATGGTAAAAGTAATACTGTTTATTTGACCATTGGAAATAATTCTGGAATAACCATCAATTCCGTCTCTGGTCCGAACTCGCTTAGTGTTGGTCAAACTGGGACTTGGAAAGTCAGTGCTACCGCCCCAGCTGGAACCAACTTAACTTATTCGGTTGATTGGGGAGAGAGGATTTCATATCCAGCAGTGGCTACTGCTGTTAAATCGGCGATCAGTCAAACTTCCACTTTTACTCACTCGTATAGCCAAGCAGGAACATATACAATTAAATTTAAGGTATCAGCGCCAAATACTTCTTGTCCACCCTGCCCAGTTGGAATGTTTTGTGCAACCTGCGTTGCAGTTGATAATTCAGCTCAAACTAGTTTGACTGTGGTGGTGGGGGGGGATAATAATGCTGACATCTCATCAAGTAGAATCTTAAATAGTAATGGTTTTATCAACGGCAGAAAACAAATTGATGAACATTCGTATGCTTATATTAGCGATGTAATTTTAGCAGACATAGATAATGATGGGTTTAAAGAAGGATTAGCGACCTATACCTCTTGCGGTGCTTCTTGTGGCAAGTCTATTTGGGCTTTCAAATTGCTAGGCGGTAGAGTTTTGTTTGTTGAATTATCAGATAGCATGGTTGCCGGGGCTGCTCAGAACATTAATTCTGTTTCTTCATCAGATGGATTAGTGATCGTGGTGGAGACTGATCACACCAGAGGGAAAAGAACTCTCAAGTACAAGGTTACTTTGGCTGGTAGTGTTCTTAACGCCGAGAAGATAAGTCAGGTTATAAATATCCCTCCAGAACAGATTGTTATCTAAAAACTAAAACTCAAAAAGGGAGGCAAAAGCCTCCCTTTTTGAGAACAGCTCTGGTTCGTCTGCACACCAATCAGGTCATTGTGCCGCTTTTTCTAAGTTGGTTTTAAGTAAGGGATTAGTAAAAGAAATTTGGCTAAAATATTCGTCTGGTGTTGAGGCACAAAAAGCAATGACCTAATTGGTGTGCAGGTTTGACAGGGTGGGGGCTTTTTGTTAGGATGACCCCAGTCTTAAACAGACTTTTCACTCGTCTAGATTTTCCTCATTTACGGGGCAAAATAGACCGAGTTTAATTTTTTTAAATGGCCAAAAAATCAGTCATTGCTCGATCACAAAAAACCCCGAAATTCGCTAGTCGGATCGTTCGGCGTTGTTTTCGTTGCGGTCGCAAACATGGCTATATGCGAGACTTCAATCTCTGTCGAATTTGTTTCCGCGAATTAGCCAACGATGGCAAAATCCCGGGTATCCGAAAATCATCATGGTAACCGATCCTATTTCCAACATGTTAATCGCCATTAAAAATGGTGCTAAAGCCGGCAAAGAGACCGTGATTATTCCTCATTCCAATTTAAAATATGCCATTGCCAGTCTGCTCGAACGAGAAGGATATATTAAAAATGTGAACAAGCGAGGCAAGAAAGTCAAAAAGTTTATTGCTTGCGATATTGTTTATGGCACTGACAAAAAGACGGCCAAATTGACCGACCTGAAAAGAATCTCCAAACCATCTTGTCGGGTCTATTGTCCGGTGGGAGAAATTCGAAATGTTCGCAATGGTTTTGGTTTGGCGGTCTTTTCCACACCCAAAGGTCTGTTGACTGATCGTGAGGCGCGAGCCCAAAAAGTCGGGGGCGAATTAATGTTCAAAATTTGGTAAAAATTATGTCTCGCATCGGTAAAAAAACTATTGTTATTCCGGAAAAAGTCGAAGTCAGTTTGACTGATGGTCTTTTGACTGTGAAAGGTCCGCTTGGTGAATTATCGCGTCAATTCAAACAGCAGATCGTGATCAAGATTGATGCCGAAAATAAGACTATTAATTTGGTGCCAGAAAAAGAGACAGTAGACAATCGGGCTCTGTGGGGGACTTATGGTTCGCATATCACCAATATGATTGACGGTGTCACCAAAGGTTTTGAAAAGAGTTTAATTATCGAAGGGGTTGGCTATCGTTATGCCGTTGCTGGTTCAAAAGTTGTTCTCAATATCGGTTTTTCTCATCCGGTGGAAGTGGAAATTCCTGCCGGCCTAAAAGTGGAGACAACCAAAGGTGATATGAAAATTGTTGGTATCGATAAAGAAGTTGTCGGTAGTTTTTCGGCCAAGATTCGGTCATTGAAGCCAGTCGAGCCTTACAAGGGCAAGGGGATCCGTTATGTTGGTGAGCATGTTCGTCGCAAGCAAGGTAAGAAAACTGCCGCTTAAAAAATATTTATCCCGTTAGAAACCGCGATCACTACGAAAACTTAAAACCAATAATATGAAAATCAATTACCAAAATTTAATTTATACAGAAAACGGTCGTTTGATCGTGATCTGTTTCTAATGGGATGAAGATTAAAACCTTACAACGAAAGAGTCGTCATCGCCGAGTTCGCGCCAGAATCACTGGTACGGCTGTTCGACCGCGTCTGTCGGTCTTTCGTTCCAATCGTTTTATTTATGCTCAAATTATTGACGATCAGACTGGTAAGACTTTAGTTTCGGCTAGTGACGTCAAATCAGCCAATAAAAAGAGTGATAAATTGGTCAAGGTCGCCAAGGCTTTAGAGGTAGGCAAACAAATTGCCGGTCTAGCCAAGGGTCTGGGTATCAATTCAGTCGTTTTTGATCGTGGTGGCTATCGTTATACCGGTCGGATTAAAGCAGTGGCTGATGGCGCCAGAGAAGCCGGTTTGAATTTTTAAACAAATATGGAAAAAACATCTCAAAACAAAAACAATTCATCTGTCCCGGCTCGTCCGGGCAGTGGTCGTGGCGCGAGCCGACCTGGTGGCCCTTACCGTGGCGGTCCACGCCGTGATGGTCGCGGTCCTCGACCTGAACGGGTCAAGCCGGAATATGATCACAAGGCGATCGATATCCGTCGAGTGGCGCGGGTGGTGTCTGGTGGACGTCGCTTCAGTTTCTCGGTGGTTCTAATTGCTGGCAATAAAAAAGGCAAAGTGGGGGTAGGAATCGGTAAAGCTGGTGATACTTCTTTGGCGATCAGCAAAGCGATGGCTAATGCCATCAAAAATATGATTATCGTTCCCATGACTAAAACCAATTCTATCGCTCACGAAGTGGAAGCCAAGTTCGGTTCTTCTCGGGTAATGATCAAGCCGGCCCCTAGTCATGGTTTAGTGGCAGGGAGCGCTTTGCGCATTGTTTTGGAACTGGCTGGCTTGCACGATATTAATGCTAAAGTTTTATCAAAGAGCAAAAACAAATTAAATTTGTCGCGAGCGACGATTTTAGCTTTAAAAAAATTGTCCAAGACTAAATAAATTTTATGCAGATTCACGATCTAAAACCGAAAACTAAACAGAAAAAAAGCCGACAAATTGGTCGGGGTGGTAAACGTGGTACCACTTCCGGTCGGGGGACCAAGGGTCAAAGTGCTCGCGCCGGCAACAAGAAACGTCCGGAACTTCGTGATATAATCAAAAAGTTGCCCAAACTGCGCGGTTATCGTTTTTCACCAAATAGCGGTAACGCTTTACCGGTCAATTTGGCTACGATTGATAAGAAGTTTGTGTCTGGTGAAGAGGTGTCGGCCAAGACTTTGCTAGAAAAAGGCTTGATTGATTCTAAAAAGGGTAAAATGCCAGCAGTGAAAATTTTAGCCACTGGCACCTTGACCAAGGCTTTAAATTTTCAAGGTTTGAAAGTTTCCGCTTCGGCTCTGGCCAAGATCGAACAAGCCGGCGGTAAAGTTTCCTAACGTCTATGAATAATTTTTTAACCAAAATTAGACTGATTTTTGAAGATCAGAATCTGCGTCGACGAATTTTCTTTGTGGTTGGGATTTTAGCGCTGACTCGTTTGGGGGCAGCTATTCCGATGCCCGGCATTGATCGTTTCCAATTAGAAAGAGCTTTTTCTGGCGATCAATTTTTAGGCTTTTTAAATATCTTTTCCGGTGGCGGTTTATCTAACCTCTCTATTTTTATGTTGGGCGTCGGACCGTTTATTACTGCCTCGATTATTATTCAGCTTTTGACTCTGATTTTTCCGGCTTTAAAACAACTTTATCATGAAGAAGGAGAAATGGGCCGACGTAAAGTGGCTCAATATTCCAGACTTTTATCGATACCACTAGCAGCTTTTCAAGCGATCGGCTTGATGGTCCTATTGAGCAACAAAGGAGTGCTTTTACCTTTGTCGCCGGTAGAAAAAATCATCAGCTTGATCGTAGTGATTGCTGGCTCGGTTCTCTTAATGTGGTTGGGTGAATTGATTTCCGAGTACGGTATTGGCAATGGTGTCTCGATGATCATTTTTGCCGGTATCGTTTCTCGCTTGCCAGCTATTACCACTCAACTCGCGACAACTTTTGAGCCGACCCAAATTCCTCTTTATCTCGGTTTTACGGCGATTGCTCTGATTGCTTTAGCGGCGGTAGTTTTTATCACCGAATCCGAACGGCCAATTCCCGTGACTTATGCTAAACGAGTACGGGGGATGAAAGTCTATGGTGGCACTTCTACTTATTTGCCGATTCGGGTCAATAATGCTGGGGTGATGCCGATTATTTTTGCCATGTCGATTCTCTTGTTTCCGCAAATGATCGCCAATTTTTTGGCGGGGACCAGTCAGCCGGTGCTCAAGATGATGGCTGATTTTATGCTCGGTTTTTTGAGTAAAACTTGGCTTTATGGTTCGGCTTATTTCTTGCTGGTGGTGGTTTTCACTTATTTCTATTCAGCGGTCACTTTTGATCCGGAAGCCATTTCGACCAATTTGCAAAAAAATGGCGCTTTTATTCCCGGCGTGCGACCCGGTCATTCCACGGCTGTTTATATCTCTAAAATTCTCACCCGTTTGACCTTGATCGGCTCCCTCTTTTTGGGGGTGGTGGCTTTATTGCCAATCATCTTGCAATCACTCACCAATATGAGCTCTTTAGCCATTGGTGGAACCAGTCTTTTGATTGTCGTGTCGGTGGCGCTTGATTTTATCAAACAGATCGACGCTCAAGTTTCGATGCGCGAATACTAGTCGCCAGCCTTTTTGAAAGTTTTTCGGATTTCATCCGTAATTAATAATTAATGGCTAAGAGCCAGACGTTTTGGTCTGATTTTTAAAAATAAAAAATCTATTTTATGAATCGGTATTTAAGAACTAGAAAATATTTATTAGAACACAAGATTATTACCATCATCGGCCTGATTGTCTTAATTGTGATCGGCTATTACAGTTATCGTTATTTTTGGGCCGGCAGTAGTGAGACGAAATATGTCATTGCGGCGGTAGAAAAAGGGGAAATTGTTTCTGTGGTGACCGGTAGTGGTCAGGTGTCATCGGCTAGTGAATTTGACATCAAACCCAAGGCTTCTGGTGAAGTAGTTTATCTTGGTGCTAAAAGTGGTGATCGAGTTGGGGCTGGTCAATTACTCGTCCAATTAGATGCTCGTGATGCCCAAATTGCTTTAGAAAATGCCCAAATTGCTTTAGCTAAAATCACCGAAGGGGCTGGTGGCGATTCCGGAGAAACTAAGGACTATGAAGACAGTCTGAAAAATATCGATGATACTTTTATTGATTTACCGGTGGTGCTTGAGGGGATGAACCAGATCGTCAACAACTATACGGTTTCGGTCTATAAAACTAATCCGGTCAATGAGCGGGCCCGAGATTATTATAACCAAGCTCTTAAAAGTTATTGGACCGCCTACCGACAATACGATAAAGATCTAAACAGCTATCGTGGCTTAAACCGACCGATTCCTAATTCAGTCGTCGACTCTTTAAATGATAGCACTTATGAAATGGTTAAATTGGTCACTCAAGCACTCAAAGATCTGAATACTTTTGTTGCTTACACTTATTACTACTATGATGTAGGCACCAGAACTGGCGATATTGCTACCGACAAAACCAATCTTGATACTTGGATCGCGACAGTCAGCACCCTTCTCTCTGATCTGGGCACTAGTCATAATACTCTTAAAAATAGTCAATTAGATATTCAAGCCCAAGTTTTGGCGGTCAGACAAAAAGAATTAGCCTATCAAAATTATTTTGTTTACGCTCCTTTTAGTGGGGTGATTGGTCAAATGACCATTGATCGTTTTGATACGGTTAGTGCCGGTTCTTCGATCGGAATTTTGGCTTCCGATCAAAAAGAAGCCAATATTTCTCTCAATGAAGTTGATGTCGTTAAAGTCAAAAGAGGTCAAAAAGCGACCCTGACTTTTGATGCGATTGACGGTTTGGAAATTGTTGGCACCGTAACGGAAGTAGATGCCGTTGGAACTGTTTCGTCCGGAGTGGTGTCTTATAATGTAAAAATTATTTTTAATACTCAAGATGGACGAGTAAAATCGGGTATGAGTGTCAGTGCTAGTATTGAAAATGAAGTCAAAAAAGATATTTTAGTGGTGCCGAGTGGGGCCATCAAGAATTCGGCTCGAGGTAATTACGTTGACACCGTTTCTGCTAGCGAGAAAATTTCTAGCAATAGGGGGGTTGTTTTATCCTCGGCTACTACTAGTCAACAAGTAAAGATTGGTTTGTCTGACGACCTCAACACCGAAATTATTTCCGGTTTGAAAGAGGGCGACAAAGTGATTGCCAGAACTATCGTTTCTTCTGCCACCAAGCAATCGGCCCCCCCTAGTATCTTTGGTTCATCTGGTGGTGGCTCGCGTAGTGGCACTGGCACTAGAAGTAGCGCTAGCGCTCGAAACAGCAGTTTTCCGCACTAATCTATGATTGAAATAAAAAATATCACTAAAACTTATCGTACTGGCGATGTTGATTTTCAGGCTCTTAAAAATGTCGGCTTCACGATCAAAGATGGTGAATTTGTCGCTATTATGGGGCCGTCCGGTTCTGGTAAATCGACCCTCATGCACATTCTTGGTGCTTTGGATACGGCGACCAGTGGCACCTATTTTCTAGATGGTCGAGATCTTTCGAAATTATCCGATGATGAATTGGCTGAAATTCGCTGTGACAAAATCGGTTTTGTTTTTCAGTCTTTTAATCTTTTGCCTCGGACGACCGTCTTGCGTAATGCGATGTTGCCCTTGGTCTATGCTCAAGTCAGTCACGAGGAGAGAGATAAACGAGCGCGCGAGGCCTTGTTTTCTGCTGGCTTGGATGAAGGCCATTTTTATCATAAATCCAATCAATTGTCCGGTGGCCAAATTCAACGAGTGGCCATTGCACGAGCGCTGGTCAATAACCCCTCTTTGATTTTAGCCGATGAACCAACCGGCAATTTAGATACCAAGACCGGTGAAATCGTACTTGGCACCTTTCAGCGGTTAAATGAAGAACAAGGCAAGACGATTATTTTAATTACTCACGAGCGGGAAGTGGCCGAACATGCCGATCGGATTATTTTTATTCGTGACGGCGAAGTGGTCGAAGATCATGGTCAGCATGCCAAGAGAATAATCAATCGAAAGTAAAATGATAAAACTCTTTATCACCAGCAAACTTTTTAGGGCACGGATTTTTCGAAGCTTGAAAAATCCTGAAACGCTCGGCTCGTCAGCCTCGCGACTCCCTAAAAAGTTTCTGCTTCAACGAGTTTTATCATTCTAAATATTATAAAATGAAATACCGCGATATTTTAGAAGAAACATCATCGGCTCTCTTGGCCAACAAAGTCCGCTCCGGTTTGACCATGCTCGGGATTATTATTGGTATCGGTTCAGTTATTGCCATGTTGGCGATCGGCCAAGGAGCTAAACAAAATATCCAAGGCAGTATTGAAGGTCTAGGTTCTAATTTGTTGACGATTATGCCCGGCGTTATTCAAGCCGGACGAGGGATTGTCTCATCCGGTCGGGGAAGCGCTGAAACTTTAAAAAACGAAGATCTGCCGGTGATCGAGAAGGTTGAGGGTGTCGCTATTGTTTCGCCCGAACTTTCCCGTCGTTTTCAGGTGGTGGCGGATACCGGTAATAATACCAATACCACCATTATGGGTGCGGAGGTTAAATATGCCGAAGTCCATAATTTGATTTTAGCCAACGGTAATTTTTTCTCAGCCGAGCAGGTTCGGGGTTTGGGTCGCCAAGCTATTTTAGGAGCAACGGTGGCGAGTGATTTGTTTGGCGAGATTGATCCTATTGGTAGGAAAGTTAGGATCAATGGCTCGGTTTTTCGAGTGATCGGGGTCTTGCAAGCCAAAGGGGGTTTTGGTTTTTCCGGTCCGGACGATATGGTTATTATCCCGCTTCCAACGATGCAAAAAGTAGTCAGCGGTTTGGATAATTTTTCTTCAGTCTCGGTCAGTGTTGTAGATAAAGAAGCTATGGCTCAAGTTCAGACCCAAATCACTGATGATTTAATGATCAAACATCGAGTCAAAGAAGCCGACTTTTCAATTATTTCTCAACAAGATATTTTAGATACGATGTCGACGGTCATTAATACTTTTACGATGTTTTTGGCTTCGATTGCTGGTATTTCTTTGGTAGTGGGTGGTATTGGTATTATGAATATGATGTTGACGACCGTAACGGAACGGACGCGCGAAATCGGTCTACGTAAAGCCATTGGCGCTAAAAGGCGCGACATTAGTTTGCAATTTTTAATTGAAGCTATCGCCCTGACTTTTATTGGCGGAGCCATCGGTATCTTTTTAGGTTGGCTCGTATCATTTTTGGTGACTTATTTTGGGGTTCTTCAAACCAGCGTTTCTTGGTATTCTATCTTGCTGGCTTTTGGGGTGTCAGCCTTGATTGGGATTATTTTTGGCTATTATCCGGCGCGTCGAGCTTCGGCCATGAACCCGATTGATGCTCTGCGATATGAATAGAATAGTTTTTTGCTTTTGAGATGATTTTGTGCCATGATAGCGGAATGAAAAAAGAATTAGCTGTTTATATTTTTATTGGTCGGTCTGGTTGTGGTAAGGGCACCCAAGCCAACCTTTTAATTGATCATTTAAAACAAACTGGCCAATTGGGTGATTGTCAGCTTTTGTATGCTGAAACCGGTAGTCGATTGCGTGATTTTGTTAAAAATTCCAATCACTCTAGCCAGTTAGCCAAGATGATGATGGACACGGGCCGTCGTTTGCCTGATTTTTTGGCTATTTGGAGCTGGTCAAATTTTATGATTGACAACTTGACCAATAACGAATGGTTGGTGTTCGATGGCACACCGCGCTCTCTCAATGAAGCCAAGTCTTTGCATACCGCACTTGATTTTTATGGTTATACTCAAAAACATATTTTTTATATTGATGTTTCGCGTGAGGAAACTAAAAAACGTCTACTGGCTCGGGGTCGGGCTGATGATACTGATGAAGAAATCGATAAACGCCTCGACTGGTTTGACGCTGATGTTTTGCCGGCAGTTGATTATTATGAAAAAAATTCCGATTATACTTTTCATCGCATCAATGGCGAACAATCTGTTGAAGATGTCAGTCGCGATCTTTTGGCGAGCTTATGATTACCATTAAATCGCCACAAGATATTGCGATTCTAAAGCAAGGGGGCAAACTTTTAGCCGATATTTTGTCGCAGGTTGCCAAGCAGGCTGTCGTCGGTGTTAAAACTCTCGATTTGGATCGGTTGGCTTATGATTTGATCATCAAGGCGGGTGCCAAACCGGCTTTTTTGCACTATCGTCCTGAGGGCGCTTCGATCGATTATCCGGCTTCATTATGCGTTTCCATTAACGATGAAATCGTCCATGGTATTCCTAGTGAGCGAATATTGAAAACTGGTGATGTGGTGGGACTTGATTTAGGCTTGGAATATCAAGATTTGTTTACCGATATGGCTGTTACGGTTGTGATTGGTCAGGCTAGTCAAGAAGATAAAAAGTTAGTCAGTGTCGCTCGCCAAGCTTTAGAGGTAGGAATTGGCGCGATCAAGCCCGGGGTGACGGTTGGTGATATTGGTTTGGCGATCGAGGGTTTTGTGAAGAAGCAGGGCTTAAATGTGGTGCGGGGTTTGGCGGGTCATGGTGTCGGTTATGCGCCCCATGAAGATCCTTTTATTCCCAATTATGGCCGAGCTGGAGAGGGCGAAAAGATTGAACCGGGGATGGTGCTAGCGATTGAACCAATGGTAACGGCTGGCAAAGGGGCGATCAGACTTCTAGCGGATGGCTATACTTTTGTCACCAAAGATAGACAGCGGAGCAGTCACTTTGAACACACTGTCGTTGTGACCAAAACTGGTGTCGAAATTCTGACCAAATAAGTAATTAAAAGTTTAAAAATATTTTTTATGACCAAACAATTTGTAGAGCAGTCTTTAGTTTTAATTAAATCGGATGGGGTGGCACGCGGTTTAGTCGGAGAAATTACTAGTCGGTTTGAAAAAATCGGTTTGAAATTAATGGGCATAAAAATGGTCCAAGTTGATGAAGGTTTAGCTCTGAAACATTATGGTGCCAATGATGAGTGGTATGAAAATATCGGTATCAAAGTGCGAGAATTTTACGAAAAGATCGGTTATGATCCGGGCGAAGATTTCAGTCAGTTGCCCAATCGCGCCATTGGTCAAATGGTTCAAAAATGGAATGTTGATTATCTGACCGCTGGTAAAACGGTGGCAATGATTTGGCAGGGGGTAGAAGCGGTCAAGATTATTCGTAAAATTGTGGGCTCGACTTATCCCAGTGACGCCTTGCCGGGAACGATCCGAGGTGATTTTTCGGTAGATTCGCCCTTTAACTCTAATATAGAAAATCGTTCAGTTTACAACTTGGTTCATGCCTCGGGCAAACCGGAAGAAGCCAAGTTGGAAATAGATTTGTGGTTTAAAAAAGAAGAAATCTGCGCGGATTAAAATTGACTACTAATTTTTAAACCCGGCTTTTTGTTCCCAATTTTTTAACACACATATCGCCACACCTCGTGAGGTGTGGCGATTGCTCTGCTCGTGCCGACGCACTGCGCAAGGTTAAAAAATTAGTAGTCAAAAGCGGTGACGCACAGGGAATTTGTCTTTTTCATTTGACTAGTTATAATACCTCTGGCGGTCGGTCTATTATCTAGACTAAAAAATATTTTTAGGGAGCCTCATATTGTTTTGTCCCTTGGGATAAATACTGCGGGCACCCACCTGGATTTTTTCTAGGGTAATATTTCCGATCGCCAGCAAAAAATCGCACCTTAAAAGGCGATTTTTTGCTGGCGGTTTTCCGTGGACTTGGTTTAGAAATTTGTTAAAATATAGATATGCGTTTCTGGTCTTGGTTTTGGTTGATAGATCTGGCCCTGCTGTTGGTTATCGCCGGGCTTAATTTTTTTGCTTGGCGTTATTTTTGGTATTGGCGTTTTGATGCTTATGGTTTTGATAAATTGATGCACTTGCTCGGCGGTTTGTTGATCGGTTTGACGGTGGCCGGCTTGTGGTGTTGGTGGCGAGAGAAAAAATCTTTACCACTCAAAAAACGCGACTTATTTTCCTTGGTTGGTTTGGCGGTCTTAGCTATTGGCGGCTCTTGGGAGGTGATCGAGTGGAACGCCTACAAGCACGAAGCGACTTTTCTTTGGATTAAACATTTTGCCGACCTGACTTCGGGCTGGCTCGATACTACCACAGATTTTATCAGTGATTTGGTTGGCGGATTATTAGGGGCATCTTTATTATATCTATGGCGACGAATAAAAAATTAAACATCTATTTTTATGGCGGAGCAGGCAAGGTAACCGGCGCCAATTTTATGTTGGAAGATCTGGAATCAGATAAAAGATTTTTGGTTGATTGCGGTTTGATTCAGGGGACGAGAGCTAGCGAAAGAGAAAATTACGATCCTTTTACTTATGATCCGTCTAAAATCGAGGCACTGTTCATTACTCACGCTCATTTGGATCATATTGGTCGGATTCCCAAATTAGTTCACGACGGTTTTACTGGGACGATTTACTCTACTCCGCCGACCAAAGAAATTTCCCAAGTTTCTTTATTGGATAGTATGAATGTTTTGGCCCACGATGCGACTGAACAAAATCTGCCGACGCTCTATGATGAAGCTGATGTCAATCGAGCCATGTCTCAATGGCAGACAGTGGAATATCATCAACCGATTAAAATTGGCGAGACCACTATCGTTTTGCGTGATACCGGTCATATTCTCGGTTCGGCTATGATTGAATTTATGATCAATGGCAAGAAAATTGTTTTTACCGGCGATTTAGGCAATTCGCCGGCCCCGCTTTTGCGTGATACCGAGGAAGTGACCGACGCTACTTTTATGGTTATGGAAAGTGTTTATGGCGATCGCAATCATGAAGATCGAGATCTGCGTCGACATAATCTGGAAGATATTATTGAGGAAACAATGCGCCGAGGTGGCACTTTGATGATTCCGGCTTTTTCAGTGGAAAGAACCCAAGAGTTATTGTTTGAGATCGAAAATATGATGGAAAATTCTCGTATTCCTTTAGTGCCGGTTTTTTTGGATTCACCACTGGCGATTGCCGTGACCAGCGTCTACAAAAAATACAGCAATTATTTCAACAAAGAAGCGACTCATATTCGCTTGGCCGGTGATGGTATTTTTAAATTTCCCCAATTGCATTTGACGCCGACAGCTGAACAGTCGAAGGCTATCCTTCATTCACCGGCACGCAAGATTATTATTGCCGGTTCTGGTATGTCTAATGGCGGTCGAATCATCCATCATGAGAAAAATTATCTGCCCGATGCCAAAAGCAATTTGCTCTTGGCTGGTTATCAGGAAGTGGGCAGTCTCGGCCGACAACTGCAAGAAGGAGCCAGATTGGTCAAAATTCACGGCGAAGAAATTCCGGTTCGGGCCAAAGTTGTCAGTATTCAGGGTTATTCGGCCCATAAAGATTCTGATCATTTATTAAAATTTGTCGAAAGTTCCGCCGATCATTTGAAAAAAGTTTTCGTCTGTATGGGTGAACCGCGCGCCTCACTTTTCTTAACGCAAAGGATTCGCGATTATCTAGGCGTCGATGCTATGGTGCCGAGTGCTGGTCAGAAAGTAGAGATTGAGGTATAGTCGACTGAATTATTAATTTAAAATATATCTAACAGGCAAATGTCTATCGAACAAACTATCAGAAACGGTTATCAAAAAGTAAAAATCTGTGTTTCTGGCGCCGCCGAAACCACCTATTGTGGCGAGGGGGCTTTAGAACTAGCTTTGGAATTGGGTCGGGAAATCGCTCGCCAAGGGGCAGAAATTGTTACCGGCGCTACCACCGGTTTTCCTTTATGGTCAGCGCGAGGAGCCAAAGAAGCGGGAGGTATTTCTCTTGGCTTGTCACCGGCGGCGACGGAAAAAGAACACGTCGAAGGCTATCAATTACCGGTGGAATTCATGGATGATATTATCTACACCGGTCAGGGCTATCCCGGTCGCGATATTTTACTGACTCGTTCGGCCGATGCGGTTATTCTTGGCTGTGGTCGGATTGGCACTATTCATGAATTTGCCGTTGCTTTTGAAGATAAAAAACCGATCGGTGTTTTGCAGGGGCCGTGGGATATGGATGAGACCTTGCAAATGATTTTAGATCGAGCTCATCGACCTAATGATAAGATTATTTTTGATCCAGATCCTAAAAATCTAGTGGAAAGGATTATGGCGATGGTGGAGGAGGGGAAAGTTAAATAGCTTTTAGAATACAGCTTTTAGGTGATAGGTTTTAGCTTTTAGAAAATCAGGACTCTGGCTATGCCAGAGTCCTGATTTTGATTTGTGTTTTTTAGCACCTAAAAGCTGTGTTCTAGCCTTGGGTGCTAGTGATAATTCGAGCGAAAGTGTCGGGAGCGGATTGCGCGATTTCAGCCAGCATTTTGCGGTTGATGAGATTATTTTTCTTTTTCAAAGCGCCCATCAATTTGCTATAGGAAATACCGTTGGCAGTAGAGCTGGCGGAAATCCGAGTCTGCCATAAGCCGCGGAAATCAGCTTTTTTGTCGCGACGGGCGACAAAAGCGTGAACGCCAGCTTTGACGATCGCGACTTTGGCCTCGCGTTCCTTGGTACTGCGACCAAATCGGTAACCCTTGACCTTAGCTAGAACATTGCGACGACGTTTATTGGAAATAGTTCCTCTTTTGACTCTAGTCATATTTGTTTATTTGGCAGGCAAAAATCGCCCTCGATCTTTATTTTTCATAACAAAATTGTTCATTTTTTTACCCGCCAATTGACTACCACGAGAAGCTTTGGCGTTGAAATGATTTTGGCCTGATTTTCGAGCCAAAACCTTGCCGGTTTTGGTCAATTTTAGCCTCTTACTGTAAGACTTATTAGTTTTCATAAGACCTATATAATATACACGAAAAAAGGTTAATGTCTAGCCTGCACACCAATAGGGGTATCATTTTTTATGCGCCCCTAATGATTTGATATAAACAGTTAGATTTTTCTAGCGAAAAAGGGTTAATTATAGTTATTTTCAAAAAATAGAGGGCAATACCCCTATTGGTGTGCAGGCTTGGGATTCTTGTCTCTCTCGATTACCACGGTAATCCCTTTAGGTCCTTTTTGAGCTGGATCGGCGATTTTAAAGTCTTCACTGATTAGACGGAGCATTCGTTCTAATCGTTCGTGGAGAAATTTGGGGTCAAGATACTTGGATCGGCCGGGGAGGAAAAGGTTGATTTTGACCCTGTGACCGTCTTTGAGGAATTCCGAGGCTTTTTTGGCCTTCATTTCGAGATCGTGTTCACCGGTACCGATTTTAACTTGGAGCGACTTGGTTTCGGTGGTATGGACTTTGGCCCGAGCCTCTTTAGCTTTGCGAGACTGAATATATTGGAATTTGCCAAAATCCATGATTTTAGCCACTGGCGGAACGGCATCAGGTGAGATTTCGATCAGGTCCACTCCACGTTCCTCGGCCAACTTCAAGGCTTCAGCGGTAGACAAAACGCCCAAGTTGCCTTCTTCGTCATCGATGACGCGAAGCTCCTGGGCGCGAATTTCGTTGTTGATCCGGATACGATTAGTACTCAAGTTAGGGGTATTATAGCAAAATAGAGGAGAAAAACAAGGAAAAGACAGAATAGAATATTTTATGTTATTATTGCTATGTTATGAACTTGGCTGAAAATAAGAAGTTTTTTCTCCAATATGAAGCGTTGGAACAATACGAAGCTGGTATTGAGCTTTTGGGTATAGAGGTTAAATCGGCCAAAAACAACCAAGCTCAACTCGATGGCTCGCGAGTTTTGGTACGGGGTGGCGAGGCTTTCCTAGTCGGCGCTACTATTCCACCCTATCAAGCTAGCAATACCAAAGAAGATTATGATCCGACTCGCGCCAGACGGCTACTTTTGAACCACAAGCAAATTGTTGAGCTTTATGACTATAGTGAACAGCGAGGATTGACAATTATCCCTATTTCGATGTATAATAAGGGGAACCTAGTCAAGCTTAAAATCGCGGTGGCGCGGGGTAAGAAAAAATACGATAAACGCCAAGATATCAAAAAACGCGATACCGAGCGCGATCTAGGTCGAACCTTGAAAAGATAGCATTTTAATATGGGAGTGATCGGCTTCGATAGAGAAGCTCATCCTTCTAGTGTATGCCGAGGATTCTAACTGTCTCGTAAAAACTGTTAGAAAAACGCAAATGCCAATTCAACTGGCAAAGGTGTAGTAAGTCCTTATTACACTCCGGCTTTCGCTCTAGCTTAAAGTTAGACCCAAAGTTGGTGTTTACTCTAGCCTTTTTTCCGGCTAGCTAGAGTAAACATTTCGCGAGTCGGAATCGTTTGAGAGAGGCGCTTCGCTTTCTTGAACTAAAATAATCGAAGATCGATTAAAAAGTTTTCTGTTCGTCTTTCAGCTTTTTGATCTAAACAAATTAGACGATCTACGCATATAGAGTCTAGTCGGAAACTTTTTTACACGCGGGTTCGATTCCCGCCACTTCCACCGATAAAAGTTTAGCCCGCGAAAGCGGGCTTTTACTTTTACGGTGGAAGTGAGCAAGTGCCTTGAGGCACTTGCGGGCGGGAATCGAAGACCGCAGCGATATTTTGCCAGCAGGCAAAATCGCGAGGGGTGGCCTGCGAGTTTGACGAGTGATGACGAGTCAAAACTTGTAGGCGATGAACCTTGATGAATCTTTTCGCCACTTCCACATCTGGTGGTACCATATGGTAATCATGTCATCTGCGGTTTTTCCTCTAAAAAAATAATTTTTGCCAATTTTTTACCCTTTACTTTATATTTGTTAAGTAGTGGAAAATATGGTACTGTGAGGCTGAAAATAACGTTAAATATGGCAAAAAACAATCAAAAATCAAACGGTGCTAATGTTGGCTTTGAAGAGACGCTTTGG
>MHTH01000019.1:0-356 GCA_001823055.1 Candidatus Vogelbacteria bacterium RIFOXYB1_FULL_42_16 | reverse complement strand
GCGGAACAATATGGATCCTGCCGAATATAAGCATGTGGTGCTGGGTTTGATTTTTCTTAAGTATATTTCTGATTCTTTTGAAGAAGTTTTTAATAAAATTAAAGGAGCTGGCGATTCTTACGAGGGGCAAGAGGAAGATAAAGATGCCTACTCTGCTGAGGGCGTATTCTGGGTGCCAGCAGAGGCTCGCTGGGACTTCTTGAAGACTAATGCCAAGAAGCCCGAGATTGGTAAACTCATCGATAACGCCATGATTGCTATTGAGAAAGATAATCCTAGCTTGAAGGGTGTCTTGTCTAAGAATTACGCTCGACCAGATCTTGATAAAGTGAGACTTGGCGAATTGATCGACTTGG
>MHTH01000018.1 GCA_001823055.1 Candidatus Vogelbacteria bacterium RIFOXYB1_FULL_42_16 | reverse complement strand
GATTTTGTCCGCCTCCGTCATCCGCCAGTTAGCGGAGGCGGATGGCGGATTGAATTTCTTGCCTGAGTTTTGAATCTTGATTTTTTGCTTTTTGCTCTTGAAAAATATCCTGAAAATGTCAAGGTGACACCTTGACATTAAAATATGCCTCAACAAAATCTTTTGCATTCGCTCCCCATCTGTTATTGGAGGGCGATGTTTGAATATCCCATAATTCTGCTATCGTGGAATGAAAACACACGCCATGTTTAGAATAGCCAGTGGCCCATTCCTGTTTCAAAAAACAGCCATGGTATCTTTTGTCTAATATCTCATTGGGGTCAGGACACGAAATCTGTTTTATTACCCGAAGATATTTTTCGGGCGGTACTGGAGAGCTTCGAGGAGGTGTTTGCTCTCGATATTTTCCATTTTGTCCAAGTCGGCGATGGTGCGGGCGATTTTAATAATTCGATGGTAAGCTCGAGCCGATAGCCCTAATTTGTCGGCGGACATTTCCAATAGTTTTTGGTCGGCGGGAACAAGGGGTGCAAATTTTTTTAATTCACGAACATTGAGGTCGCTGTTTTGAGAAATCTTGGGTAAATGAGCGTAACGTTTTCCCTGCAGTTTTCTGGCTTCGGTCACGCGTTGACGCACTTTTTCCGAAGTTTCTCCGGCTTCCTTTCCTGACAATTCTGACATTGGCACCGAGCCGACTTCGAGCCATAAATCAATACGGTCGATAATCGGGCCGGAAATTTTGCGTTGATATTTAAACAGTTGCGATGGTGAACAAATACATTCTTTAGTGCGTGAACCGCGCTGACCGCAGGGACAAGGATTCATGGTGGCCACTAAAACAAAATTGGCGGGAAAAATCATCGAACCGCGTGACCGAGAGACTGACACTGTTCTGTCTTCGAGTGGTTGGCGCAAAGCTTCGATCGTCCTTTTTTCAAATTCCGGAAATTCATCGAGAAATAAAATTCCGCGATGAGCTAAAGTGATTTCGCCGGGAGTCGGATTGGTGCCACCGCCGACCAAAGAAATATGCGATGAAGTATGATGCGGATTACGAAAAGGTGGCGCGGTAATCAATTCGTCGTCCTCTATCATGCCTTTGGCGGAATGGATACCGGTGGTTTCCAAAATTTCTTCAAATGATAGTGGTGGTAAAATACTGACCAAAGCTTTGGCCAGCATCGTCTTGCCGGTGCCGGGTGGACCGTACATGGCGATATTATGTCCGCCGGCGGCCGCAATCTCCAATCCCCTTTTGGCTAATGGTTGACCGACCACATCGGCAAAATCAATACCCAGATTTTTTTCTGTCAGCTTAACTTCGGTTGGCGTCTGCGGTAAAATTTTTCTAGCTTGTGGATGATCGGAAAAATGTTCGACTAATTCTCGTAAATTTTTGACCGGAAAAATTTTCAGATCATAAACTAAACCGGCTTCGACAGCGTTATCGGCCGGCAAATAAATTTCTTCATAACCGTTTTTACTGGCTTGTTTGGCAATAAGTAGAGCGCCTTTGATTGGACGGAGTTCGCCGTTTAGACCCAACTCGCCCAACAATAATTTTTTTGGCTGATCAAATTTTAATTCTTCTTGGGCGACCAAAGTGGCGACGGCAATGGCTAAATCAAAACTAGTGCCTTCTTTTTTAATATTGGCCGGCGCCAAAGAAATGATGACCTTTTTGTTGCCTTTTTGGGGTGATTTAAAACCAGAATTTTTAATGGCGGCGCTAATCCGATCGCGAGCTTCGCTGACCGCTTTGTCACCCAAACCGACGATGGAAAAAGAATGCAGGCCTTTTGAGACATCGACTTCCACTTCAACAAAATCCGCTCGCAGACCAGTCAGCTGAGCGGATTTTGTTTTCGCTAACATAATTGTTTTTTGAAATTAAGAATCGAGATGTTCTTTACAGGTGCGAGCAGAGGGGTTGGCTTCCAGGCGATCCAGTTCGATTTCTTTTTGACAAACTTGGCACTGACCATAACGGCCACTTTCAATCGCTGTCAAAGCGTCGTTGATGGCGCGCAACTCTGTCTCCAGAGAAAATTCGGTCGCTTTTCTTTCGTCCATTTCTTCAAAGCGATCGGCGACCTCGTCATGAAAAGTCACCTCACTCGTGTCATCAGCTTTGATATCCCAGTTTTCGGTATTACGTGGATCACGCTCGCCGATGTCACTCAAGGCGCTTTCAATTCGGGCTTTCTCTTCTTCTAATTTTATTTTGAATTTATCAGTCTCCATATATTGGGGAGTATATCATGGCGTGATATTTCTTGCCAATTTGGGGATGCAGTTTTCTGACTGGTACTTTTTAAGGACGGGATGTGTTAAAAGCATCGATTACTCGAGAAAAAGTGGCTTCATCCAAAGCCACCAATAAAGTTTTGGTATCCAAAAAAGCGTAGAGAGCTAGCGTTTCACCGCCCTGATTTTTAACGACGCGCAGATCTTTATTTTTGATCGCGGTGTCGATAAAACCGTCTTTTTTCACTTCACCAAAAAGATTGATCGTGGCCTCGGAACGGAAGGGACTGAAAGTTTTTAAAATGAAATCCGCTTCGTTGTTTAAGATCCAGCTACGCGCATATTCATATTCTTTAATTTTAAAAATAAAAAATAATTTATTTTGATTTTCATGAGCGTAAGAACCGATCATAAATTGGTCGCCCAGATCTCGAGTCAATTCTTCCGGCAAAGACCAACGCAATCTTTTTATAAAATCATTCAAGCCGACGAGTGAAACTTTTGACTGACCGTCGCTAGTGCTGGCGGTTAAGTATGGTTGCAAATTGGCGATGGTGTTGTTGTCTGACAGGCTGTTTAAAAAAGCGTTGATGGTGTTGGCGATGGTTAGCGGTGGTAAATCATCGATCGCAAAAAAATTTGTTTTCTCGGTAAAAATAAAAGCGGTCACAGCTGGCAACTTTATTTCAGTGTTGGTCGAAACTGTTTTGTTTTGACGCAAGAAAAAAGCAGTGAAACTGGCGGAGACAATTAACAAAACAAAAATCGTCAAAAATAAAAGTTTTTTGCGAGAGCGATTTTCTGCTGGTAGATTTTCTTCCAGACCGGCTCGATAAGTTATTTTTTCCGGAGCCTGACGATAATTTGTCGAATCAGATGTCATTATCCCACCCTGATTATTTCTAAGCATATCACCGCTCAAAGTTCTGATCGGCGAGACCGAGATATTTTTTTCTTGTTTTAATTCTTCAATTAAATCTTTTTTAGCTTGGAATCTTTCTTGGCGACGCAGGCGTTCCATTTCTAATCGATTTTTAGTCAAACGATCCTGCTCCTCTTCACGAGCTTGGCGCAATTTTCGGTCTTCGGCATGGCGTTCTTTCTCTTCGATAATCAAGCGTCGACCCTCTTCTCGTTGATGGATCAATCTTTCTTTTTCTTCGCGCTTCATTCGCTGTTCCGAGCTCTCCATGGCGATCATCGCTTCTTGTCGGCGCTTGACCAAATCTGCTTCCTTTAATTCTTGACGTTCGGTAAAACCGGCGCCGGCCATGGCCAGACGGGCCTGCTGTCTTTTTTCTTGGATTTCTTTTTCATCCATAGATATCATTTTACTACAAAAAGATTAAAATTAGCTAATCAAAAAACCAAAACGAATTCTAATTCGTTTTGGTTTTTATCATGATTTTTTCTAAACAGTTTTTTCCAGCTCTTCTTTGTCGGCAAAAAGTTTTTCTTCTTCATCCAGAAATTTTTGATATCGAGTGGTGTTATCTTTGATTTGGTCTTCGATCTTGAACAGGCGATTTTCATAGACCCATTTTTCTTCTTCGGCTTTATGGCGTAGTTCTTGCAGTGCCCAACGTTTTTGTTCTAGGGTGACGCGATCTTTTTCATTGACGGTATTTTTTTCTTGTTCTTCCAGTTGGCTTTCATCGGCTTCTAATTTTGTTTCGCGTTCGACAATCGGGTTGATCATGTTGCGCAAGCCAGTGCGATTCTCATCAAGTTTAATCCAGTTGATTTCCAAGGTTTCTTTTTCCTCGGCAATGACGGCTAATTTTTTTTCTAAAATTGTTAGTTGATTTTTAACATCGGTGGAGTGTTCGCGTTCTTCGCGTTTAGCGGTTCTCTCTGGTCCTTCCATTGCCAATTTGGCGCGTTCGATTTTTTCATCGACTGGATCAGTTTTTTGGTCTGGTGTTTCACTGCTGGTTATTGTCGGCACCGCTACTGGTATTTCTTTTTTAACTTCGTCTTGGTTATCGTTTTTTATTTTTTCTTCTACGGCTGGCGTTGGTTGTGGTATCTCGGCTCCTGTTTTAATGGTTGGAGCGAGTGTCTCAACCGGTGCAACTTCTTTGGCTGGTTCTGGTTTTGATTCGCTGGTATTCATATCTTCCGCCGAAGTGGTCGTCATAAAAACCGGCGTATTGGAAATGATCGGCGTCGGTTCGTCGATTTTTTTATCAACAAGCGAATCGGTTGCATCATTGATGGTCGTCAAGTCGGCATCGATTGGCATTTGAATATTCGGTGTAGTTTTATTGTTTTCATCCATAAGTTTTACCCTATTGAGTAAATTTTAAATTAATGACTTTTTTTTCAATCTCATTTTACTACAAAAATATCATAATTAGCTAATTGCGTAACTTAATTGCAATTTAAAATTAAAATTTGCGAGCAAATTTTTACTTAACAGGGTTAATTATAACTTTGTTTTAATTTTGTGCCAACAAAAAAACGAGCGGGAGCTCGTTTTTTTGTTGAGGATTTTTTAATATCTTGGTCGGTCGTAATGTGGTCGTGGACCATCACGTCGAGGACCGCCGTTGCCACCCAGCGGTGGATTGGTAGACGGTTTAGCGCCTTTACGCGTGGCATAGTCGGGGTCTGCCATTTTGAGTGACAAGTTAACCCGACCTTTTTCATCCACTTCTTTGACGATCACTGGCACCTGATCGCCGATTTGCACTACATCAGTAACGCGATCAACGCGAAATGGTGCCAATTCGGAAAT
>MHTH01000017.1 GCA_001823055.1 Candidatus Vogelbacteria bacterium RIFOXYB1_FULL_42_16 | reverse complement strand
CGGCTATACTTTTGCCGATGAGCCTTTTGCTGGTGACTACAATCGGGGCACGGTGGCCATGGCTAATGCCGGTCCCAATACCAACGGTTCCCAATTCTTTATCATGCATCAAAATTATCCTTTGCCGAAAAACTATGTCATTTTTGGTCAGGTAGTAAAGGGCATGGAAGTGGTGGACAAAATTGCGACCGCGCCGACCGAAGCCAGTCCGATGGGTGAAAATTCTAAACCCGTCAATCCGGTCAAGGTGAAGACGGTAGAAATTGTCGAAAAGTAAAAAATCAGAAAACCACTTTGCGATAAATCTTACCAAGTGGTTTTTTTGACGATAATTACCCATATAACATCACTTCACGGTCGTAAACGGATGTTATAGTTTATTATTTATGATTTATAGAAAAAGGCCATCACTGAGTCGGTGCCTTTTTCGCTCGCCACTACTTGGGCGGTCCGAATCGCCTTGGTTAGAAGTTTTCTCACCAGTAGGCTGGCTGTGATGGCCAAATTTTATCTTAATAAAATAAATTATTTTTGGCAATGGTCGCAAAAATGGGTTCCGCGACCGACCAATTTTAGCTTCTTGATTCTTTGTCCGCAGATTTTGCAGGGTTCGCCAGCTCGGCCGTAGACATAAAGGTGGGGGATAAAACCACCTTGGCTACCATCGCCTCGGACATAGTTGCGACTAGAGGTGCCTTTTTTACTGATTGATAGTTTGAGAACAGTGATAATTGCTTGATGAAGTTTTTTTGTTTTTGTCGCGGAAATTTTTCCCGCCAATCTCGTTGGTAAAATTTTGGCCAAAAAACAACTTTCATCAGCATAGATGTTACCGATGCCGGCGATTAGTTTTTGATCGAGGAGAATTTGCTTAATTGGTCGGCGCGGATATTTAGCTAAAATCGATTGAAAATATTTTAGAGAAAAATTTTTAGTTAGCGGTTCGGGACCGTGTTCGGCAAAAAGTTTGGCAATAGTTTGATCGTCGGCCAACCTCACCCAACCAAACTTGCGCATATCATTAAAAAAAAGTTTGGAACCGTCGGAAAAATGAAAAACCAGTCGAGTGAATTTGTTTGGTAAATTGTCTAATCCACCGGGTTGGGGATGACCCCCAGCGACCGCTTGCCCTCTTTGAGGTTGAAAAATCAATTGGCCGGTCATTTTTAGATGAATCAAAAGATCAAGCGGGCCAGATAATTTAATTCTAATCATCTTGGCTCGACGTTCCAGATCGGTAATTTTAGTACCGGCAATTTTTCGCTGAAAAATTGCCGGTGAAAGTGGGGCGACAGTTTTAGCCCATAAAATTTCCACTTTAGAAATCTGGCGACCAATTAAAACTTTGGCCAAATCTCTTTTTATTGTTTCAACTTCTGGTAATTCTGGCACGTTTCAAAATAAAAAATTAAAGATAGAAGATAAAAAATCAACAGCGATTCTTAAAAAGAATTGTTGTTGATAGTATCACTCCTTACAAACTTAGCAACTTACAAACTTTTAAACTTTGATTCTAGTTCTTCCCTCACCACTGTCGCATCATCCCAAGGTGTTTTCTGACCATTTGGTCCCATTAAAAATGGATCCGTGCCTTTGCCAGTCAGGGCCACGACATCGCCAGCTTGAGCTTTGGCCAGAGCGGAACGAATCGCCAGTCGGCGATCGGTAATAATTTCCGGTTGATGACTGGTTATCCCATCGGCAATCGCTCCAGCAATCATTTGCGGATCTTCATCATAAGAATCATCATCGGTTAAAATAATTTCTGAACAATATTTATCGGCAATCTTGCCCATTTCTGGTCTCTTCCAGTGATCGCGTCCGCCACCGGTGGCGCCAAAAACGCAAATCAATCGACGACCAGAAAAAGTCTGGTAAAATTTTTCTAATGAGTCGGCTGTGTGGGCATAATCAACCACAACATCAAAATCTTGTTTCGAACTATTGATCGTTACAAATTCTACTCGGCCTCGGATACCAGCTAATCCTTCTAATGCCAGCTTTATTTTTTCTATTGGTATACCGATGGCTTGAGCCAAGGTCGTGGCCGCCAACATATTATAGAGATTAAATTGTCCCAACATTTTGGTTTTAATAGTTTGATCAGCCAAAGTAAAATTGATGCCTGATTCGTTGATTTCCAACGGTTCGGCATGGTGAAGAGTAAAAGAAATTTGCCGAGCGCCGGGAGCGAAAGCCAAAAATTTTGGTGATTCAACATCATCACCATTGACCACGATCACCTTGTTTAGTTTGGGCGAGTGTGCGAGCGCTTTGGCATATTCTAATTTGGCGGTGAGGTATTTTTCGTAAGAGCCGTGAGACTCGATATGTTCGGGTGAAATGTTGGTAAAAATCAAACCATCAAAGTTGATAAATTTATGACGAAAAGTTTTAACACCCTCGGAAGTGGTTTCGAGAATGGCATAATCACAATTGGCCGATACTGCTTGACGCAAAAACTTTTGCATAAACATTCTGCCCGGCATGCTCATTTTATATAAATTACGTCGAACTTGGTCGCCGATTTTAAATTGGAGAGTGGAAGTGGTGGCGACTTTGTAACCAGCTGTTTCCAGTATCGTTGCTAAAATTTCAGTGGTGCTAGTCTTGCCCTTGGTGCCAGTGATGGCGACCACCTTTATTTTTCTCGACGGAAAACGATAGATAATCGCTCCAGCCAGAGCGAGCAGATAATGGTAGATTGGCTGACCGGCCCGATATAATTTTCTGGGAATTAATTTTTCAACCACACGCAGAGTTTTTTCCAGCATAGTTTTTAATGGTTTAAGTTTTTTAAGGCAAATTTAATTTTTTCACCGGTATCGGTTATTTCGGTCGGTAATTTTTTCAATACTTCGCGCACTTCTCGTTCGGTATAGCCCATGGTTTGGAGAGCGAGCATGGTATCGGTGTCTTGACGCATATTTTGATTTGCCCCGACATATTCAAGGTGGGGGATTTTGTTTTTTAATTCCAAAACAATTTTTTCCGCCAATTTCCGACCAATACCAGAAACTTTAGTCAGATAGTCGGTATCGTTGGTGCTAATGGCTTGAGCCAAAGTGTCTGGTGAAGCGAGCGACAAAACTCCCAAAGCGCTTTTTGGTCCAACACCGGAAACGCCAAGCAAAAGCTCAAAAAAATTTAATTCTTCTTTGGTGATAAACCCATATAAATCCAAGACATCTTCCCGAACGACCAAATGAGTCCAAATAGCCACTTCTTCCTTCTGGTTCAATTGGAGTCTGGTGGCCGGAGTGGTGGATATTTTATAACCTACGTCATTAACCTCAAAAATTAAGTATTTTTCTTCTGTTTGGATGGTTTTGCCTCGCAAGTGTCCAATCATGGGTCCATGATACCTCATGAAATTCAAAGTTCAAAACTCAAAATGCAAAGTTTTAATCTTAAGATTTAATCTCTAAAATAATCCCCAAAATGAGATTTTTAGGTATTTTTTGTTTTTTTACCTAAATTTTTAATTTTGAATTTTTCATTTTAAATTTGGCGGATAATAAAGCGGTCTCAGACGTAGAAGCGGGTTGGCTTATTCAGGCTATTGCAATTATTGAAAAAATGCTTTATTATCCGCCTTATGCCTATTATTAAATCAGCCCAAAAAGCTTTACGCGGTTCCAAGAAGAAACGTGTTTTCAATGACCGACGACGACGAACCATGCGCGAAGCGGTCAAAGATGTCAAAAAGTTGGTGGTGGCTAAAAATCCAACCGAAGCCCAAAAGAAATTGTCAGTTGCTTATCAAGCGATCGATAAAGCGGCCAAGCGGGGAGTGATCAAAAAAAATACTGCCAATCGTAAAAAATCTCGTCTAGTCAAATTAATTAAAAAAGCTTAAATCAATAGCCCCACCTCGCGAGGTGGGGCTATTTTGTAGCAGAAGAATTAAATTTTGTTATAATCAAAAGGTGAAAGAAAAATTTCAAACACCAAATGAAAGTAGTGATAAAAATCAGCCCAATTTTCATGGTGTGGCCGAAGAGCGCCGGGGATTGAGGCGGGCGATCAATGAGCTCGGATTAGATAATAAAAGTCGATCAACTGGTCTTGGCTCTAAAGACACTATCCTTCAGAAGCATT
The DNA here is from genome assembly GCA_001823055.1 of Candidatus Vogelbacteria bacterium RIFOXYB1_FULL_42_16. GTDB lineage: Bacteria > Patescibacteriota > Minisyncoccia > Phycocordibacterales > XYD1-FULL-46-19 > XYB1-FULL-42-16. The sequence goes on along the minus strand of MHTH01000017.1, from coordinate 1,774 downwards.
ACCGAGAACCATTGGACGATTTGGACCAAACCGCCTCGGCTTTTAAAATTAGTGAACATGGCGGAGTCAGAGGGGCAGTTGATTTTCTTAAACAACAAAAATCCGCTTTTGAGAATCAAATTTTGGCCGATAGAGCCCGGATTGATTATGAAGCCATTGGAGCCGAAACGCCGGCTATCCAAAAAATTCAAAAAGCACTAGAAAATATCGCCGACCTCAAGGATTTTCGAATGCGTAGAATGTTTGAAATCCTCAACCCGAAGGTTTCTTTGACGGTCAGAAAGAGAAATGAGGCCGTGCTTAAAACCGTTAAAGAGGAAATTGCTCAAACCGAAAAGTTTTTGGAGCAGACTGACCCTATAGTTTTGCGCCAGACCGAATTGCTCGAGTACAAAGAAAATTTGGCCGAGGGTGGGCACATTTGTGTTACCACCAGTGTTGAGCAATACTTAGAAGCCATTGGTGATCGTATGCTGACTGGCAAGCCGATATTTTTACATGGCCCGACTGGTACAGGCAAGACATCTTTGGCTAGGTACGCTGCGATTCATTTTACCGGCCACAATCCAGAAATGGTTTTTTGTAATCCACAAACCAAAGAATCAAATGTCTGGGGCAAGACTGGCATCAAGCCAGCCAAAGACGGAGCGATAGAGACTGTAGAGATTTATGGCCCCTTGGCTAAGGCGATGGCCGAAGGTAAAACAGTTATTTTTGATGAATTTACCGCCCTGCCAAAAGAGCAAATGGTTTTTATTAAGGGTGTTTTCAATGCCAAGGTAGGTGACAAAATAAATATAGTTGGCAATGGTACGGTAGAAATCCAGCCGGGCTTTCAAATGATTTTTACCGCCAACTTGAAATCCGAAAAAAATCCCGAGAGACAAGACTTGCCACCAGAAATCGCCAGAGAATTTGAACAAAACAATATCAAGGTGGATTACAATTCTCCGGAAGAAGCTTTTGATATTATGATCGCTCGTCTCCTAAACAACGACGGTTCACTCGATATGTCGTTTTACGATCTCAACACCACCTTACCCAAGCTTTGCCAAGTAATGGCGGAAATTCAAGAATCATATACTAACGAAACAAATAAAGATATGGCAAGATCGGCTGGTGCCATGGACGCTAGTGGCAAGGTTCATTCTTTGAAAAAATTCGTCATGACTCAAGGTTCAGTTGAAGCTATCTTGTCGGCTTGGCTGGTAGAGAGACAGACTGGACGGGTGGAGAGAACTTTCTCGGAATTTTTGGATGATCGTTTTAAAATCGCTTTGACTTTTGAAGAATATTCCAAAGAAGACCGCATTTTGGTGGCTAAAATCCTAGCTTCCAGAGGGTTCCTGTTGACTATTACGGCCAAAGACCTCGGCTTACCAGAAGACATCTTCACTTTAAACACTATCAAAGCGATGCGGGGCGAAGAGGCCATCGAAGAATTGCGGGAAAAATCCGGTAATATCAGACACTTAACCTTAAAAGAAGTAGCCCTACTTGATCCATTCAACAAAAGAGCTAAAGCGATTAGCGATAAAGGCGAAGCGCTTTTGTTTGAGGGTGGAGAGCCTGACCAGTTTTTGGGGGATATCGATAAGCGATTGAGTCGAATTTTTGGTCGAGAGAAAAAAGATAAAGATCTTGAACTTACTGTTGATTATTCTCACCCCGATGGTCGGAACGAAACCATCCACCTCGATCTAGAACAAAAACTCCAAGACTTCACCACTTTCTATCACACCAACCAGATCGATCTCCCCCCCAACTTCGAAGA
>MHTH01000016.1:264-8680 GCA_001823055.1 Candidatus Vogelbacteria bacterium RIFOXYB1_FULL_42_16 | reverse complement strand
TTAAATCTTGATCATAAAGATTTTTAAAAATCCACCAAATACTTTCGGTATAACTCGGATCCATTGTCCGATAATCATCTTCCATATCGACAAAGCGGCCGAGGCGCGGAATGATTTTTTTCCATTCGTCAGCATAACGCAAGACGCTCTCGCGGGCGCGTTCATTGAAATTGCCAACACCATAATCTTCAATATCTTTTTTTGTCTTGAGATTGAATTCTTTTTCGATCAGGTTTTCGATCGGCAAACCATGGCAATCCCAACCCCATCGTCTGGGCACATGGTAGCCCTGCATGGTTTTATAACGCGGGATGACATCCTTAATGATGCTGGCCAAAAGATTACCAAAATGAGGCAAGCCGGTGGCAAATGGCGGACCATCATAAAAAGTAAAGATACCTTGAGGAGAAGCTTTTTGGTCAGTTTGAGTAAAAATCTTTTTTTCTTGCCAGCGAGCTAAAATCTCCTCTTCACGCTTGGCAATCGTCGATTTTTCCCCACGAGAATTTTCTTCATTCATTTGACCAATTTACCGTAAAAGACAGTGGCTGGCAAATTAAAATTACATTCTTTCCGGTGCTTCGATGCCCAATAAATTCAAACCGTTTTTCATAATTGTCGCCGTCGCTTGAGTTAAAGTTAATTTCCACGTCTCATCTTCACTACCGATAATTTTTTCCGTGGCATAAAAAGCGTTAAAAGTGCCAGCCAATTCATGTAAATAAGTACAGAGGTAATGTGGGGCGTATTCTTTAGCGGAACGTTCCACCACTTCCGAGAAACGATATAACCAACGTTCCAAAAGTTTACCCCCTTCCCCAGTTTCCCGAGGAGTCTCCTCGGGAAAATTATTAACAGCTTTAGCTAACACCGCTTTAGCGCGAGCATAGGTATATTGCAAATATGGACCGGAATTGCCTTCGAAAGCAATCGATTTGTCTAAATCAAAAATCAAGTCTTTACCAATATCTTGACGCAGGATTGAATATTTTACCGCCCCGACCGCAATCTGATCCAGAACTTCTCCACTGGCTTCTATTTTCTTTTCACTAATTTTTTCTACCAAACGCTCTTTGACTGCGATCAGTAAAGATTCAGCCGTAATCACTTCCCCGGTCCGCGAAGACATTTTACCGGTTGGCAAACGCAACATCCCATGAGGTAAATGCTTGGTTTTGTCAGCCAAAGCCGGAAAAACTTTTTTCATTGCCGACAGTAAAACTTTAAAATATTCGACGATTTCGTTACCAGTGACAATAATCGATCGATCATAGGGATATTGATCGTATTTTATTTTGGCCAAACCTAGCTCTTTGGCTTCATAAGTCGGCAGGCCTTCACGATTGATAAAAACCCGCGTATGTAAACCAGCCTGTTCACCCTGATAAACAATCGCCTGATCACTTTTTACAAAAACATCCGGTCGACTCAGGACTGTCTCTCGGCCAAATTGGCCCGTCTCACTTTCAAAAAAATAGTAGTCAAATTTTGTCCCCAGCCGTTTATAAATTGATTCAAAATAATCCAAACTCAATTGGCGACCACGATCATATAAAGCATTTATTTCTGCATCCGATCGATCATAAATTTTTTTATTAACGACAATAACTTTATTTTTAAAGTCATCATTTTCTTCGTACTTTTTTGAACCGCCGGCGTAAGCGTTTTCTAAAGCAGATTTTTCTTGCCAATCAATCTTAGTTTCTAGCGAATAAGCAATCGCCTTGGCCACATGCAGACCGACATCACCTTGGTAACAAGCTCTTTTGATTTCGGCGCCGGTCGACTCCAAAATTCGAGCCACCGCTTCGCCGATTGTGTTACTCATCAGATGACCAATGTGAAAAAGCTTAAAGGGATTAGGATCGGTGTATTCAACAATTATTTTTTGATTTTTATTTTCTTCTTGACTAAAATTTGAACTGTTATTTTGATCGGTTGCTTCTTTGATATTAGAAGTCAAAAAGTTTCTGGTTAAGGTTAGGTTGATAAAACCGGGACCGGCGACTTCCGCTTTTTCCAACCACTCCAGATTTTCTTTTTGACGGTAGAGATGTTGGATAATTTCACTCGCCAGCTCTTTCGGCTCACGATTGTGTTTTTTGGCCAAAATCATAGCCACATTGAGCGCATAATCGCCAAACCTTAAATCTGTCGGATGTTCCAGTAGGAAATCGTTATTAGGCAAACCAGAGGCCTGCACCGCCTCCTCCACCGCCAATTCAATTTTCTTTTTTATCATCATTATCGAAATCTTAACATAGCTAAAGAGCTGGGACTAGTCAGAAATTATTGTGATTGACTAGCCCCTCTTTCCTGTTAGGATTGGAGTGGAAATTTGAACCCTACAACAAACAACAATCTGGAGGAGACAACTAATGAACGAATACAGTTCGCGAAAACCGGATCAACAATATCAAGACCTGTTACGTCTGATATTGGAAAAGGGAGAAAGGCAGACGCAAAACAATCAAGCGGTTCCTTGCACCACCTTTTTCAAACCGCCGGACTTGGATTTTGACTTGAGCAACGGGGCGCCACTGATCACCGAACGCAAAATCGGTTTTTGGCGCAAGGCCGTCGGCGAAATCTTTGCCATGATTAACGGTGCCCATACCGTTGATCAATTCAAGTCTTATGGTTGCGATTGGTGGTCACAATGGGGCACCAAAGAGGTTTGCACTTCTCTCGGGCTACCCGAGGGAGACTTCGGACCCGGCTCTTACGGCGTCGCCTTCCACAACTTTCCCACCCCGGGACGAGAGGGCGGCTTTAACCAATTCGAGGCTTTGGTCCGTGGCTTAATCGAAAAACCGTGGTCGCGAACCAATCTCGTCAGCCCTTGGGTGCCATACTATGCTTCGGAATTTGGAGACCGAAAGGTTTTCATTGCTCCCTGTCATGGTTGGATAACCTGCTACGTTCATGGCGACCAATTGGATATGTGCATGAAGCAAAGATCGTGCGATGTTCCGATCGGCTTACCAGCCAATTTGATCCAATATGCAGCGCTGTTGCTGACGTTGGCCCAAGTGGCCGGTTTGAAACCGAGACGTTATATCCACTCCATCGATCATGCCCATATTTATGACGACCAACGTCAGAACGTGGAAAAAATGCTCGAACGAGAACCGCTTCGTTTCCCAACCCTGAGGATTACTGATCCGACAATCAAAAACTTGTTCGCTTTTCGAGCCGAGCATTTCGAGATTGCCGATTATGATCCCCATCCAGCCATAAACAACATCCCAGTAGCCTTTTAGAAAGGAAGGAGATTCTAAATGAAAAAAATATCGATGGTTGTCGCGACCGATCGAAGTGGAATCATCGGTTGCGACGGTCAGTTGCCGTGGAACATTCCGATAGATAGACGTCGATTCAAAAATCTGACGATGGGCCATCCCGTCATCATGGGGAGAAAGACTTTCGAAAGTATCGATCCAAGATTCCGTCCTCTCCCCGGCCGAACCAACATCGTTTTGAGTCAGACGATGACTGATGTCGAGAAAGTGGTTGTCGCCAGAGACATATCTCAAGCCTTGCAGATGGCCGAGAGCGCCCCCGGCAATGAAGAAATCTTTGTCATTGGTGGTCATAGTGTCTACCGCGATTTCTTGCCTTTCACCAATCGAATCTACTGGACACTGGTGGGTATGGATTGTCATCTGGATACAGAACGAACTTATGTTCGTTTCCCGACCAGTCTGCTATCGAGCGGTTGGAAAATGGGCAAGTTCGAGATGCCAGATTCTGGTAGTGCCGATCGCCCGGCCATCGCCTTCTTCACCTTCGACAGATAGAACCTTACCCCCCCGCTAGCGCCTAGTCGCTAGCGGGGGTATTTTTTTTATATTATACTGCGAAAAATATGATCAAAAAAATTCTAAACTTTCATCATGCGCGAGCCGGCGGACAAACAGAAAAGATGAAGAAAATCGCTTCGGAAAAAATTTGTCCATTCTGTCCTAAATATCTGGCCAAATATCATGACGCCCCGATTGAAAAAAAGGGACGATATTGGGCGGTAACCAAAAATGACTACCCCTACGAGGGATCAAAATGGCATTTTTTATTTATCCATCGTCGCCACATCGAACAGGCTTCGCAAATTACCGGCCCAGCTTTTTCTGAACTATCTCAACATTTAAAATATTTAATTAAAAAATATAAATTACCGGCTGGCGGTTTTTTTATGCGCTTTGGTGATTCAGACTACACCGGCGCCACCGTTATACATCTTCACGCCCACCTCATAGTTGGAGGGCCAAGAAATAAAAAAACTAAACCATTAGAAGCACCTCTGGGTTATAAAATACAGAAAAAGTAAACCGCCTCAAACCATTTCTGGTTCAGGGCGGTATAACACGACGAGATAACTACTCGGAAAAATCCACTCTGATAATTTCCACCTCGCCGGCGGAGAGAATCTCGAAAGCATCGCAAACCGAGTAGCCTTCGTGGTAGAAGAGGCGACGAACTCCAGCCGGCACGATCAATCTTGCGCACATAGGACAAGGAAAAGTGCTGACATACAGATCAGCGTTAAGGAGAGAAGACTCCGACCGAGCCATCATGGAGACGACCGCTGCTTCAGCATGAATCGCACCACAAATTTCCATTCGTTCGCCGAAATCAAAACACTGTCGAATATCACCATCGATCACCGAAGAAAAGTCTGTCGGCAGATGCTTGTTGAAAGCCATGGCCAAAATAAGACCCTCCCGAACAGCCACGGCTCCAACTTGTCGCCACCAGTCGGACGATTTTTGGGCCTCGTCGATACAGGCCGCCATCACTTCTTGATCGAAATCATCCAAACTGATCATTCGGTTTGGATTAACTTCTTGTTCGCTGGTAACATTTTTCTTGTGCCAACGAGTGAAGATGTTGTGGAACTCGACAGTTCTGCCGACGAGATATCTCTCGGCAAAATCTGTCATCACCTCATCCTGTGGCAAAGCAAAAACAGCCGAGCTGATCGACAGGAAATGAAGAATGTCATCCCGAGAGATCACTCGGGCGAGAAAACCTAGACCAGTCAACATTTCAACTGATTCGTCAGGTCTGACGGCGCGCAGGTCGTGTTCCAATTGCGAATATTCCGTAATCAAATCTTCACCCAACACCAAGACCAGTGCTTGTTGCGAGTGAAAGAATTTGAGAAGTTCTCGATGCACCACCGGCACATAAGCAACGACAGCTTTCGAACAATCACGCAGATCGAATTCTTCCATCACTAACTCTCCTTTTTGTTTTGAGCCAATTCACTGACGACCGAACTGTTGGCGTATTGGTCTTGTCCTTGATCACTACCATTTGAAGCCCCGATCATCGACGAGATAATATCGCGAACTTCGATCAGTTTTTCAACCCCACCCGTCATCATCATGCGCCGAATCCGTTCGGTGGTGAAAATTCTGGCCTGAGCCGGCAAAACAACAATCTCGCCACAGAATTCGCGCACGGTCTGCAGATATGGTTCCTTGGAATCTTCAGAGGTTTCGGACACGACAAAAACATCTGGTCTCATCACCCGAATGAACTCGATCGGATCCTCTCCCTCGACGAGCGGATAGATCAAATCAACTGGCCGAGCAAACGAAAGCATCTCGACCCTTTCGACCAAGGGCACGATCGGACGATGAATGTTGTCTGGTTTGCGTTGTCTGACCACCTCATCCGAATCTACTTCGACTATACTGATATGGCCACGGGAACGCATTTGGTCGAGATAACGACCATGACCAATATGGAACAGATCCCAGACACCGGTCGTCGAAGAAATCTTGAAACCAGATTCCCGCAAATAACCCACCACTCTGGCGAGCACCTGCAAATTATCAATCACTCGTTGTTCCGGAGCGATTTTTTCTCCCCGAATAATCATACCCAGATCTGCTAAGGTCATAAACACCTACCTTTCTCTTTTTGTTTTATTTACCATCGGGAACGATTCCCTTTTCCTTATCCAATTGTCAAACAAATTCCACTGCTAAACTAACACAACCTTAGTTAAAAAGAAAACACCGGCGCGCTCAGTAAAGCGCGCCGGTGTTTTCAATATTTTTTAATTAGTCACCTCGATCCCCATCGAACGAGCCGAGCCCTCGATCGTCTTCATGGCCGACTCGACGTCCGAAGCGGTCAAATCAACCAATTTTTTCTCGGCAATCTCACGAATTTGCGCCTTGGTCACCTTGCCAGCCCGACTGACCAAGTTTTTACCGGAACCTTTTTCAATCTTGGCCGCTTTTTTCAAAAAGTCGGAAGCCGGTGGAGTTTTTAAAATAAAATCAAAACTGCGATCAGCATAAACAGAAATTTCCACCGGAATAATCGAACCAACCATTTCAGCCGTCGCCGCATTAAATTTTTGAACAAAATCACCAATGTTAACACCCGCCGGACCGAGAGCGGTACCAACTGGTGGCGCTGGATTAGCTTTACCAGCCGGAATTTGTAATTTAATTTTCTTTTCTACCTTTTTAGCCATGATTATGTGAGTGCGATGCCAATCTACGAATTCATGCGAATGATACGAATGACCCTAATCGGCTTTAAATACTGATTTCTAAAGTTGATGACCAATCCTAGCTTATAATTTCCTGCTTGTAAATACCTTTGCATTTGATAATAATCGTCTTTCCTAATTACTGGTTTGGCCTTCAAATCAACCAAAATTTTGCCTTCGATCTCAAAGTCAACGATATTGCTGCGACTATTATCAATTGTTTCTACTGACAATTCTTTCTCGCGAACATATCTAACCCTTTCATTCTTCAACAATTTCTCAAATGCATCACCATACTGCTTTTCCCGACAGAATCTCCCTAATTCATTATGAACTTTGAATAAAAGACCATTGACCAGAAATGATAATTCTTTATGTATTATTTTATCTTCTGATCCGAATTTATTCGTAGATTCGCGCATTTTATTCGAATCATTTGCATCGAGGACTAAATGTGTTTAACCTGAAGGAAATCTAACTCGACCGGCGTCTCACGACCAAACATCGAAACCAAAACTTTAACCTTGCCCCGATCTTCATCAATTTCACTAACTTTACCTTCAAAATCTTTGAAGGGTCCGTCAACAATCGACACTGTTTCGCCTACCACTAAATCAATTTTGTGTTTAACGCTATCATCACCCATGCGCGAAAAAAGCTCTTCGACTTCTTTGATTTCCAATGGTACCGGCACCACGCCTGAACCAATAAAACCAGTCACTCGTGGCGTATTACGCACCACATACCAAGAATCGTCAGTAACGATCATATCGACAAGAACATAGCCGGGATAAATTTTTTCTTCTTGAACTACTCGCTTGCCACCCTTGATCTTGGCTTTCTTTTCCACCGGTACAATGACATTAAAAATTTTATCTTCCATCCCCAAAGACTCAATACGCTGTTTGAGATTACGCGCGACCGCGTTTTCGTAGCCGGAATAAGTGTGGATAGCATACCAGTTCCGACCCTGGTCTAATTCTTGTCTAACCATAATAATTTTTTATTTAAAAATAATATCTTTTAAACCGGTAGTAAAAAGCAAATCAAAAGCCCCGAGCAAAACTCCAACTCCGAGCGATAAAACCAAAACCAATAAAGTATAGTTAAGAACCTGATCGCGAGTCGGCCAAGAAACGTGCTTCATTTCACCTCTGGTGTCTTTGAGATAATCAATAAATGACATATTTTTGTATTTAAAAATGCCCCGCAGGGCTCATTTGATAATACTCCTAAAAATAAAATTAGTCAACAATCCTCGCTTGGTGATGCCAAGCGAAACTGACCCCGAAAATCAAGGCAGAAATCAGCGCGGAAACCAAACAATACTGGCAAAATGAGTCGAGGATAAAAGCCTGAACCGCCACAAACCAAATCGAAAAACACACCGCGACCAACGATAACCAAAAAATAATTTTAGCAAAAACCTCCTTGCGCAGATCCAAATAAGCAATAATTAAAATAAAAGTGGTTAAATAAAAAAGGAGCCCAAGCAAGGCTACCGGCAGACCAAACAAGGTCGCATAAGCACTAGTCGTCACTGTTTCGCAACCATTAGAAATAGTACAAGCTAAAGCCGTTCCCCGAAAATGCGAGATCGTCAAATAAGTCGCGTCGACAAAACCGGCAAAAGCCAAAATTAAAATCAGTGGAATAAACCACTTATCGGCTTGCAAGCGCCTGGTCGAAAATTTGACGGAATTCTTCATAACTGCGGGGATTAGTAATTATTTTACCATTGAAAGCAAAAGCTGGGGTATATTCAATCCCTAAACTTTTTCCTTCAGCTAATTGTTTCTCGACCCTCTCTTTCAATTTCGAATCACTTAAATCTTGTCTAAATTTTTCTATATCTAAACCAAGTTCGATCGCGTAAGAAACAAAAACTTCTTGGCCAGTCTTTTT
>MHTH01000016.1:0-250 GCA_001823055.1 Candidatus Vogelbacteria bacterium RIFOXYB1_FULL_42_16 | reverse complement strand
GTAAGAAACAAAAACTTCTTGGCCAGTCTTTTTTGTCCAAAGATCTTGACGAGCAAAAAGTAAATCATGCATCTCCCAAAATTTTCCCTGTTGACCCGCCGCTTCTGATGCTAGAGCCGAATTCATCGCTTGCGGATGAAAAAACCAAGGATAATGTCGAAAAACAATTGCCAACTTATTGCCATAATCAGTCTTTAATTTTTCTAATAAGACGCTGTATTGAGCACAAGCTGGACATTCAAAATCGCTG
>MHTH01000015.1 GCA_001823055.1 Candidatus Vogelbacteria bacterium RIFOXYB1_FULL_42_16 | reverse complement strand
GTTGTCGTTGGGGTTAGTGGGGTTTTCGGGGGACATGGGGATATTATATGATAGTGGTTGATAAATTTCAATCGAATAACTTGACTTTTGAGCCAGTATAGACTAGTATAAAGATATAAACGGCTTCGGCCTCGGCGAGGTTACCTCGCCAGAAAAACTTCAGAGAAAGTGGCTATCGGCATAGAGCGATAACCGCTTTTTCAATTTCAGCAAAATCAGCTTCTTTAACAACATTAAACTTGTCCTTCAATCTCTTAGCATCAATCAATCGAAGCTGTGAAATAATGGCGGAACGTTCAACGCCATCACCAAGATCAATGGGAACATAGTAACGACCAGTTTTGTTTCTGGTTGTTAATGGTATAGCCCAAAAGACCTCTTTATTAAATTTTTTGAAGACCACTACTGGCCTAACAAATTCTTCACCCTTACCATCTTGTTCAAAACCCACATTGAGCCCAATGGCACACCACCAAACCTCACGCTCATGAAAAAAGACTCGCTCGAGAGCAGTGTTATCAATACTTGTTTTTCTGTTGTGCCAATCAGAGTAATCTTTTGCCATAGACGATCAAATGATAACATATTTGTGTTTTTAAATTAAGGGCTGGCGTCAACATTTTTTAGCTTTCTAATTCTTTCCTGTAATTTAAAAGCGTGGCCATGTTTCAAAAGCCCAAGATAAGAATTGATGATGGCCGGGGTTGGTTGTTCTTTAATCTTAGCAAACATTCTTTTTTTAGTGACTGTCCGCAAGACGCGGTGATTAAAAAAATGAACCCAACCCAGAAAATCGATACCTGACGAAAAAGTTTTTACTAGAACTTTAGTGGGATGAAGAGTAAGTTTTAAGTTGTTAGCCAAAAATAAATTAATTTGAGGAATTAAATTTTTCAATCTTTCTTGGTCACTACTTAGAATCACAAAATCATCGGTATAACGAAGATAATATTTTTCTTTAAGCTGGTGCTTAACAAATCGATCAAGTTCATTGAGATAAACATTAACAAAAAGCTGACTGGTCAGATTACCGAGCGGTAACCCCACTTTTTCTTCATTGGGTGAAAAACTATCAATGACCATACTCAAAAGATTCATCGTCTCGGGATCCTTAACTTGTCTGGCAAGAATAGCTTTGAGTGTTTGGTGATCAATGGAGGCAAAGCATTTTTTTATATCTCCTTTCAAAACCGAGATTGCTAAAGTTTGGTTTTGGCTACATTGACCGGCAAATTTAGCCAATCGCCCAATTGCTCGATGAGTCCCCTTTTTAAGTCGGCAAGAATAAGAATCAAAAATAAACAACCGTTCAAAATATGGGTACAAAGCGCGATAAAGAGCATGATGAACAACTCGATCTTTGACCAACGCCTTATGAATATCGCGTGGTTTAGGGTCGCTGATTTTAAAATGATAATATTGTCCGTGCCGATAGAGACCAGTTTTTAATTCTTGCTCTAATTTTAGCAGATTAGCAATTAAGTTAGCGGAAAAAAGAACTACATCGGTTTTAGTTTTTTTATCTTGCCTAAATTCATTCCAACTAGCAAAAAGATTATCTAAAGAGATAATTTCAGCAAAAAATGGTATTTCATATTTAGGCATAAAATTGTATGATAATTTGAATTACCATCAAGATTCAATATATCATGAACACAAACCAAGAAGTTACCCCCCCCCCGAAGCTTTCTGGCATTGCCAGTAAATTATTGACAATTTATGTTGAATGGCAACAATATATCCACGGTCTCCCTAAAACCCTACGACATTCATTAGGTATTGGAATTGATAAACTTTTTGCCGACATTATCGGTTTAACCGCCGAAGCTCAATTTTCGCCTAAAGAAATGCGAATAATCCCAGTCAGCCAAGCAATTATCAAAAATGACACTTTAAAATTTATGCTCTATGTTCTCTTTGAATTAAAGGGAATTAACAGCAAAAAATTTCTCTCTTTATCAATCAAGATCGAGGAAGTTGGCCGAATGCTTTATGGTTGGAAAAATCAATGCCCAAAAATTCCTATTCCGAAACCAGCTGTAGCAATAGAAACAAAACCCCACTAAAAACCAATTAGTTTTTAGTGGGGAAACGAAAAAGAGTAACGAGGAGAACAACCCGATAGTTCGAGTTCCAGCTATTGTCGAGCCAGTTCGCGTTCCGGTTCCACTTGGAGCCATTCCAGTTCACATACGGCACGTTCCAGTGGCCATTGGAGTTGCGAAGCATATCGTAAAATATCGTCTTGGTCACCACCACTCGAGATCTTGTTTAAGACAAGTTTCAACGAGCAGTTGAATATTATTCGACATCTAAAATGCCTTGGTATTTTACGCTGATTCTTTATCGTTTTTTACCATCTCGACAACCCACTCTTTCCCAAACCTTGGTCTAAAGAAATTCTCGGTATTGTCAGACTGGAGCGGTAGCTCGCAAGCGTACTCGCAAACATACTCACCACTCGAATATATATTAGCATTTTAAAATTCAAGAGCAAAAGACAACCCGCCCCAGTTTTAAAAAAAACTGGGGCGGGTAAATCAAGAATCAAAAGAATTGCAAGGGATCAAGAGCAAAAGGTAAAAACGATAATCATCGCTCGAGGAGAACAACCCGAGAGTGCGAGTACCAGCTATTGTCGAGCCAGTCCGCGCTCCGGTTCCACTTGGAGCCATTCCAGCTCACACACGGCACGCTCCAGTGGCCACGGGAGTGGCGAAGGGTAGAACCAAACAAAAACTGGTAATCACCGTCTTTGAGTTCAGCTGGTGATTTGTCGGGATTGGCGGACAGCCATTGCCAGTATTCTATACCCGGCAGATAATATCTATCGCCGTAAGTTTCCATAATATAAGTGGCCACTTCCGCCAATGGCTTGCCATTCCAATCATCGGGTAATTTTTCTGTTTTGAATCTTTTGAATTTTTCAGACTTGGACAAACTTTCAAAATCAGCGTCACTAAATCCACCCATTTCCGGATTTAGTGTGTACTCGCCAAACTTTTCTTCATCTACATTGCTCTTTAGTTTTTCCCAATCTTCAGGTTTAAGGCTTTTAGGATCTTGCCAAGCTGGAGTGATGTCTGCTTTGGTTATTTTTTCATCACTAACACCCCATGAACTAAAAACCTCTTTAAGAAAGTCAGTTTGCTTCTCTAGGATATCAGCTGGAATCTCCGCCATATCACTTTCCACACTTTTATGTGGGAGAAGAACTGGTGAGCCGTCTGTTTTGGATACGCCGACAAAAACACTGATTTTACCGTCTGGACCTTTGAGTAGTTGACCCGGCATAATTTTTTCCTTGCCCTTGCCAAACGACTTAACTAGATAATCTATCCCTTCCTCGGTTTTTGATTTTTCAAAAGAGATTTCGTCTAAAGCTAGGCGACGGCTATTAGTCGGAGCGACATATTTAATGTGAGCGATCATCTCTTCTACTTTGGCCCGATCAGAAATGCTTTCAAATCGATTGGCAAAATAATATCTCAAGGCTCTTTGAAAAGTGTCGTTGACATCACCTCGATAAAAAGATTGAACAAAATTTATCACACGATCATAATCGCGCTGAAAGGAAAAATAAGCCGGTTGAGACTGATCAGCGCCCAATTCCCCTTTTTCTGCCATCGCTTCCACCGTCTCGGTAAATTCAATATATTTATCTACCAATTCCTCTATACCTGGAATTTCTTTGAGCGCTTCCAGCGACAGGCCACCGGAAAATAAGTATTCTGTCTGATCAATAGTAATTTTATTATCCTTACCCAAAAAACCCAGAGCTCTAGCCCTTTTGCTGTCTTTAGGCAAATTTTCCGGCAGTTTTACATGGCTGAATCTGGTATATTGAGCCGGATCAAGCACTTCTCGATCGCCATGCTTTCCACCTGGTGGATTTTGAGCGGCAATAATTCTAAAATCGGGATGCACCGGCACTCTCTCGCCGTGGTTATCGACTAAAGTAATTTCATCTTTACCTTGTAGAATAGCGTCAATTATTTCGTGCAGAGCAGCTCGAGTCCCGCCTTTCATAAAATTATACTCATCCAGAAACAAAACCCCGCCATTCCTGATAGCGCCAACCACCAAGCCGTCACGCCAGCCAAAACCGCTCTTGGCTTCTTCGGTCGTGGTCATTTTGCCAATTAAAACATCAGCGTCAAATTCATGACAATTGGCATAATATGATTCGCGGTCCAATTGAGAACACATCCGATCAATAGTCCGAGATTTGCCAATACCAGAACCTCCCTCAATCAAAACCGGCTGATTGAGTTTCAAAGCGACAGCGATATCTCTCATTAATCGAAAATCAAAGTCGGTCAAAACATCAGCGGAAAAACGCTCTGGATTTGGCACCCGGTCTCCACCTCTGCCTTTTGGCACCTCGACACCCAAAAAATAAACGCTTCCCTCACTCTCTTTTACTGGCAATAAAACCTCTCTATCTTCGCTCGGCAATTCCAAACTATCCAACACTGGCATAGCTTTTGATTTCCTCTTTGACTTAGAACCTTCTTCGGCCGAAGGCATCATATTAAATTGTTTTTCCACTCCGGCCATATTATTTTATTCTTTCCATTAGTCCGACTTTGTTTTTTAGGTCAAATTCCTCGTCAATTTTTCCCCAGATAGTCTCCGTGGCTAGAAGCAATAAATGAGATTCCTTGGGATCAAACTCAACTTGTTCCAAAACCATTGTCGCCGGATTCATCATCTGGATTTCACCCGCTCGATCGGAGTATTGAGTAATCAGACTATAAATTTCTGGCGTAATTTTTTCACTTAGAGATAAGATAACTGATTGTTTGTTTTTCAGATAATTCATAATTTGGAAACAATTAAAAGATAGCACAAAACCATTGTCAGTTAAAAACTGCTCGGTCTTTTCAAGTTCTTCTTTGGTATTAAAAACCAGCAAACCAATCTCCGACTGGGCTTTGAAAAAACCCATGAATTCTTCGACTTTTACAGTGTTAGTTTTATCCATATTTTTTAATAATATCAAAACTTATTGTAATCGACAATCATCTCTTTGAGCAAATCGGCTAGCCGGCTAGCCATCTCAGTCAAGCCAACATTGGCCAAGTGGTGGCGATAATAGTTGGCCACATGGTTCGTATCGGGACCAATACCTAAGCCGACAATCTTTTGATCTTCGTCTTTTTCTATCCCCTTAATTACCTTGGATAATTCATAGGCTAAACCACCATGAGCCGATGATGGCTCAGGTAAACCATCAGACAAAACCACCAGAAATTTTTCCAATTCCCTCCTCTTAGCTAAACGAGTCGAAGCTTCACTGACCGCCCAGCCATCATCATTCCATTGGGCCCGCTCTGAACCTACCTCTGCCGGCATAGTTCCCATTTTCGATCTAATTTCCGGAGACAGACGTTCTTTGAATCTCTGATATTCATGGATACGATCATTAAAACCCAGAATTTCGGTCATAATCGACAACTTATTCAAGACCTCGGCCAAAACTATTGTTGCCTTGAAAGTTTCTTCTATTTTCTTGCCCCTCATTGAACCAGACAAATCTATCAAGAGAGTAATGGCATAATCTTTTTCTCCTGGCGCCTCCCTTTTTTCCCAAGCCCGACTTTCCATAGGCAAGATACCTCTAGCTATTTCTCCTATTCTTTTGGTGATATTGATTCTAAGACCAGATTTGTGTCCAGCTTCATGTTTGACCTTCCGACGTTCTCGAAAAATATCCCTAAGCTCATCGGTTAATTTGCTGATGATCGGCGCCACTTCGCGCCGTGCTTTTTCATAGGCTCCTTGGTCTTTTTCGATGATGCGTTTTAATTCTTTTTTCAGTTTAGACAGGCTCTGTCTGCGCTCTTTTTCTTTTTCTGATTCACCATCATCTCGGTCTTGATCGGCCATCTCCTCACGTTCCTCTCCCCCTTCAGTCGTCTTCTCTTCTTGCTCTCTAGCTTCTTTTTTATCCGGATTATCCGCTAATTTACCGGCCAATTCTTCGTTAAGTTCTTTTTCAAAATCAGCCAAGGCTTTGACCGCTTTTTCAGCTAGCTTTTTCTTTTGTTCATCTGGCAGAGCATCAATAAAATCTTTTATTTTTTGTTTTAATTCTGACGATAAAGAATCCAACGATATGGCTTTTCCGTTTCCGCCTTGTTCATCACTTTCTTTAATTTCACCCCCTGTTTGTTCCGTCTGATCTCCCCCCTCGGACCTTTCATGGCTAGAAACATCTTCTTCACCATGTTTAGTCATCTGGTCTATGGCTTTCTCTAAAGCCTCCACTTCTTCCGGCTTTAATTTATCCTTTAATTTCTGTGGAATGGAATCGCCTGATTCCCCCCTCTCACCACCCTTGGCCTGATCTTTCTGCATATCCTTAATAAACTCTTCCATTTTTTGATCAGCCAGATCTTGTTCGACCAGTTTTTTAAATTCCGGCCAAATTTTCTCACGATTCAAGTGATAAGAAGCTTGGGCATAATTTTTGATGTTTTGCTCATCTTCATCGGCTTCGGATTTTGACGGATAAAGCCACCACGAACGACTAGCGGATTCCAATGTCTTTTCCACCACTTCCCTGACTTCTGCCGGTAAATCGGCAGATAGTTCTTGAGGTTTATTCTGTCTTTGACGATACCATTGCTTGATATACTCAAAACCGGCCTGCATAAAGCGAGGCGTGTAGCCCAGCTGATCAAAGGCTCTGTCTTTTGACTTTTCTTCCAGATCAAATTGCGGTTCATAAGCCACACCCATTTGTTCGGCAAAAACTGGGTAATTATCAGCTACAAAATTATTGTCGCGTGGATCTTCGATCGAATTCATTAAAAAAGAAAAACCTTCCTCTTCCCATTCTTTTATTGGTATAAATTCCGTGCGAGAAATTCGCCGATGCCCACCTTCGTGACTAATGACGAAGCGTAGAAAATCCATCGGTTTTTCCAGCAGATCTATCGGATCAATTCTGATGATATTCGCTTTAAAATTCCAATGCCAACCAGCCCCAGGTTCGTTTAGCTCGACTGGAATAGAAAAATCTCGACCAATAAAATAGGCTAGAGACGAAAGAACTTTTTGTTTTGATCTTATGATTTCAACCTGCTCCGACGTAAATTGCTCTAAAATTCTTTCTTCTCTATGTTTATCTTGATCAAAGATGACTTCTAACACATCTGATTTTATCCTTTCTTTAAACATTTTATCATTATATAACAATCTCTTAAAAAAAGAAGTTGGGCTAAATCATAGCATAACAACCTAAAAACACCCGCCCTTTTTCAAAAAGGGCGGGTGTTTTTGTGGGTATTAAACTTTAGACACTTGAGTCGCAGCGGGACCCTTTTCACCATCGACGATCTCAAAAGACACTTTGTCGCCTTCTTTGAGCTCTTCGAAAGTAACACCAACCAACTCCTTGGAATGAAAGAAAAGATCCTTCGCTTCGCCTTCGCGAGCGATGAAGCCGTATCCTTTATCTGTCAGGGTTTTAATTGTTCCTTCGGTCATACAATTTAAAAATTATTTATCTGAAACCTTCGACTTTGTTTCTGTGCCTAGCGCACCAATGCAGTCTAACACACTTGATTGGATATACCTAGGAAAAACAGCGCCCCCTAATCAAAGCTTGATATAGGTCGTGGCCGAGCCAGCTTGAGCTGTTCGGCTAATTTTTTTCTCGGTCAGCAAAATCTTGAGATATTTGGTCGCCGTCGAATGCGAGACATGAAGAAGTTTTTCTACCAGATCGTTGGTAATTTTCGGATGCTTAGCAAATAAAGTCATGATCCGATCCAGTTTTTTGCGTTGACGCGCCCGCTTCGCCTTTAGCGCTTTTTTCCATAACCAACGCATGAAAGTATTGGCTGGTTTGGTAAAACCTAAAACAGCCAGCTCGTCGATCGTCTTGGCTTCGGCCGAGGCGGGCTCCGTTTCGTTAGAATTAACGACCGGATCATTTTTAATAAGAGTCGCCGGAGAACTGTTGGCGGTATTAAATTTAATTTCTTCACTCACCACTTCCCTGTCCGATTTTGCCAGCACAAAATCAGCGGGGCTGGTTGAATCATCGTTTTTCATTTCAGTCTGAATTGGTTCTGGTAAAGTTTGGGCTGACACTTCTTCCGACACAACGGTTTTTAAATCTGTGTTTTGATTGGCTTCATCTGACATATTTTTAATGACTAATTAAAAACTCGCTTTTAATCAAAGATATTGACCAAGTAGAGATCGATCAATCGTTGCGGATAATTGTAAAAATATTTATCTTCCTCTTGCAGTTTGGTAGCCAGCTGAACACCGACAAAACGCCAATGCCATGGCTCGTATTGATAATAATTGTTGTTTTTGGGATAAGATAAAATAAAACCATAACGATAGGCATTATTCGTCAACCAAGTAAAAGCCTCGGTCGAACCAAATCTGGAAAAATCGCCCTTAATACTCGGCGTGTCAAAGTCGACAGTTGTCCCCAGTTGATGTTCAGAATAACCCTGATCGGCAGAGAATTTGTTGGCCGTTCCGGCCCCATAAGTAATTTTATAACCAGCTTTGATTTTAGCCTGTGTCCCAAAAGAGCGATAGGCTGAATTGATACGCAAAGTCACGGCGGTCGAAGAAGCCTCGAGTAAAAGTTTTTCTAAAAAGGGCCAGACTTTGGCGTGAATTTTCTGTGCTTCATGATTGGCTAAAAATTCCGGCGTAATCGTCGCTAAACTGTCCGGCACATAATGTTCATTTAAAAAATAAACCTTGGAATACTTTTGCAACAATTCTTTGTCGGTTTTACTCAACTTGTCGAGTGTGCCCACCGTTGAAGCAATGTTTTGGACTTGGTCAGCGAGAGCGTTGGTGCGGTTGGTTTGTTCTTGTAGACGACGAGAAGTGCTGGCCAGATCACCCTGAGCAATTTTCAATAAATTCTGAAGTTCTTGATTTTGCGCTTTCAGACCGAAATTTTTTTCATTCAATTGTTTATAAAAAAAGCCACCTAATCCCAACGCCACCAGCAACATGGTCGTCAAGATCAGATGTCCAACGACTGGAATTTTACTCATATCCATGCCAGCTATTGTAGCATAAAAAACCTAAACCAAAACGCTGTAATAATCTAGATTCTTTAACGGCTCCTTTATAACAAGGTCTGAATATTAGCAAGATTAATTAATTTAAATATATGGGAATCATACTATGGATTATTTTTGGGGCTTTAGTTGGTTGGATTGCTTCTATGTTGATGGGAACCAACTCCCAACAGGGCTTGGTGCTCAATGTGGTAGTCGGTGTGGTCGGCGCCGTAGTTGGAGGTTGGATAATGAACTTTCTCGGCAGTAGTGGCGTCGACGGTTTCAATTTGTACAGTTTTGTGGTCGCAATCCTCGGTGCGATTATTTTGATTTTTATCGTCAAAGCTTTAACCCGAACATAATTAATTAAGATAAAAAATATTCATGAACACTATCACTAGAATAAAGCGCCACAAGGCAATCAAAAACGATAGCGCTCTAAAACAATCGCTTTTGATCGGCTTAGGTTTAGTCGATCTAACCAGAGAGAAAGTTGAAAAATATCTGTCTGGATTGAAAAAGGACTTGCCAGAAAATGCTCGCAAAAAAGCCGCGAACGATTTCGTTAGATCAATAAAATCAAACAGTAAAAATTTGGAGCATTCCACCAGAAAACATATTAAAAGCGTGCTCGATCAGATGAGCTTGACAATAAATCCAGACAAATAATTTTTTACCTAGAAATTATTTTTTCTTCCGTCTCTTTTTCGCTTTTGCTTCCAACATCAATTTCTTGATCGCCAAGCGCTTCTTGGTTTTTGGCGAATGCGATTTTCTCGGCTTCCCTACCCCGGTGTCTCTTTTTCCCATATGTATATATTACTTGTCCCGTGATCCGGTTTCGGATTTTACGAGATTAATTAGTTGATTAATCCTTACTCCGACAGTTTAACATAATAAAGAAAAAATACCTTAAAGAGACTGATCTCTAATTATTGTTTAAAAATAAAAGTGCCGATGGCGATTTTTCAAAAAATCGCCATCGGCACTTTTGGGGTCCCATCTACCACGTAATACTGAACGAGATCCCAAACAACGAGAGAAAAGCCGAAAGAAGAAACATGAAGAAACTAAGGACACCTTTCATTCCAGACTCCTCTGCATACATCTTAAACCTCCTCCTCGATCAAATACCATAATCGGTAATGATCTGTTGACGAACAAGAACCAATACTCTGCATACAATAAAACAAAATATATTGAATATGTCAATACCCCGTAATGGTTCAATAGCTTGGGACCACCTCAAGGGTTTGAACATCCTATTTGTGACGCAAAAAACCCTTATTTTAGTGAAAATTAAGTTTTGTCGTTTAGATACTTACCGGCCACACTCAAGGCAAATGAAGGTAAGATAATAAAAATAGTGGTAAATAGAAGTTTAAACATCATTTGGTTTAATGGCGATTTATCGTCATTACCCGGTCCAAATCCGGTCAGGATTAATAAAATCCCGACAATACCAAAAGCAATCGATGAATAAATGAAAATTCGCGTTGCTATTTTTTGCATGATTTTAGTATAGCAATAGAAACAGATCCCGTAAATCATGAGTCCTCAACTCCACACAAATAAAAACGCCCAGATTGGGCGTTTTTATTTTACTTCTTGACTCCAATGGGTGCATAAGGTTAGAACTTGTTGGGATTACTTAACCTTCAAAGAAGACAGGATTTTTGTGAAAAGCTCTCTTTCCTTATCAGGAATAATTACCCCAGGTAAATTAAGATAGGTTTTATTATCAGCGTTAATTGAATTAAGTTCTGGGACAAAGGTGCGAACAACCACGAGAGTTTTTGTCGAGCTAATTGAAAAATAATAAGTGTAATTCCCACATCCCTCTGTACCCGATGTTATCTGATGGCCTTTTAGGGTGCCCGCCATAAAAGAATCAACAAAACCAGGAGATAGTTTAAAAGTGCCGTTAGCAAAATAATCTTTAGCTAACCATTCCTGAGTTTCATCTAAAGCTCCTTTTATATCCTTACTAATTATTCTGAAAGAAACATTAAAATCAGTAAACTTCTCTAAGACGGTTCCAGTCCCCTTCATATCACAAAAATCGTTATGTCTATAATTCAAAAAATGATTGAGACTAACTTTATCACCACTTTTCATTACAGAAATAATATTATCGGGATACTCAAATTCAATAGAATTATCAGAGTACTTCTTCCAACCAGAATTATTTACCCGATTTTCAGAAACAGGAATTACTACTTCTTGTTCTTGGGTTACCGCTGATTCTTGGTTAATATTATTTTCTTTTTTATTTAATCCCCAATAATATGCGCCCCCAGCAACCAAAACTAGCAAAATAACTCCAATTAGATACTTTTTCATAATTTATAAATATTAATAATAACTCAAACAAGTATACCAAAAATCCCCCAGCGATTCTACGTCCGACGAGGGGTACACTAAAACACGTTGAGAAATAAAGCTAAAAAGTTTGGCTCCGTTGGATGAAGAGAGTTAGAACTTGTTTGATTAGAACAGATATGTGTTAAAATAATTTTGTGAATAAAACTAATATTTATATCGATGGTAATAATCTATATCGTGGAGCCAAAGAGCTTGGACATGAAATTGATTACAAAAAGTTTTATGGCTGGCTTCGACAAAAATATGACACAACTAACGTCTATCTTTTTATCGGTTTGGTTCCGGCTCGAACTAAATTTTATGAACACCTACAAGAATGTGGTTTTATTTTAGTTTTTAAGCAAACTGTTTCGGTTGGCGGCGTGGTTAAGGGTAATTGTGATGCCGAGCTGGTTTTAAAAACTGTTTCTGATTTTTACACTAAAGCGTTTAATAGATGCATCCTTGTTTCTGGCGATGGTGATTTTGGTTGTCTGGTAGAATTTCTGCAAAATAATTCTGTGCTTGATCGAGTCATTTCCCCTAATGAGAATAAGTGCTCGATTTTGTTAAGAAACAAAAATATTGAAATCACTTTTCTCAATGATCATTATCATAAATTTTCTAAAAAATCTCCCTAACAATATGTTCTAAAAAGAAAAAGCCCCCAATGCAGACGTATCTACATAAGGGTCTTTTTCATGGTTATATCGATATTTTATGCTTTTGGCTCAAATTGTCAACCATTACTATCTAGCTCCGCGGGTAGGATTCGAACCTACGACCAATCGCTTACACTGATCCTAAAATTACTTCTAGGGGTGGACTATATCACCATCATATCCATAAAAAGGACTTAGACGCGAGGCGCTTCGTTCGCCAGCTGGCGAACTACTCCCGTTAGGGATAGTCTCTGAACCTGCCTTCGCTGAAGCTTCGGCAAGGCAATGCCTTCCAAAATTCAACCAAGGATTGGCTGCTGATTACCCTTCCGCCTTGGGCGGATTAGGGCTTCCAGACAATTCACCTCGTTATTCATTCCTAAATTTCTTTAGGAAGCTGCGTCACTTCACAGGCGACCGCTCTACCACTGAGCTACCGCGGAATTAATTTTTTAACGAACTAACGAGATTATAATAGCAAAAACCATCAAAAAGGCAATAAAGGAAATCACTTTAATCAACAACGTATTTCTGCTACAATGCTGGCACTATGACCATCAAAACCGCTTGGAACCTAAGTCCTCTTTTCTCCGGTCTGGACGATCCAAAACTAGCCGAAGTGGCCAAAGCCTCAACCATGACTGTCGAGGCTTTTGCTCGCAAATGGCAGGACCGCGACGACTGGCTCGTGAACCCCACTATCCTCAAAGAAGTGCTGGATGAATACGAACGTCTGATGCACGACCAAGGCCACAATAGTTTGGCGATGTATTATCTATGGCTATCATCAGAGCTAAACCAAGGCGATACCCAAATCCGTGCCAAATTGAATCAAGCTCGACACCTAGCTCAAAATTTAACCAACAAAACCCAATTTTTTGGTTTGCGCCTAGCCCGAGTCTCAACCAAAATTCAAACCGAATTTTTACAACATCCAGAGCTAAAAAACTACCAACATTTTTTAGCTAACGTTTTTGCCACCGCTCCCTATCTCCTATCCGAAGCCGAAGAAAAAATTCTCAATCTTAATTCCGGCGTCGCTTATGGCAACTGGATCCAAATGACTGAAAGTTCTCTCTCCAAAGAAGAACGGGAGATCGCCGGCCAAAAAAGAGGCTTCGCTGAAATCACCGGTTTGATCAGTAGTCAAGATAAAAAAATTCATCAAGAGGCCGTCAAAGCTTTTGATGAATTTTTGGCTAAAAAAATCGACATGGCCGAAGCCGAAATCAATTCGGTTTTGGAATACAAAAAAATTGATGATGAATTGCGGGGCACGACTCGACCCGATCAATTGCGCCATCTTGAAGACGATCTGGAAACAATCACTGTTGACACGATGTTGGCTTTGGTTACCGACCACTTTCAATTAGCTCATGATTTTTACCAACTCAAAGCCAAATTGCTCGGTCAAACCAAGCTGGCTTATCACGAACGAACCATCCCCTACGGTCAAATCGGCCGACATTATGAATTTACCGAAGCGGTAGCAATCGTCGAAAAAACACTGTTGGCTGTTTCGCCAAAATTAGCTGAAAAATTTAAAAATTTATTGACTAATGGCCAAGTTGACGCCTTGCCTAAAACCGGCAAAAACGGTGGCGCTTTTTGCGCTCACGATTTACTCTCGGCGCCGACTTATGTTTTTCTCAATCATACCGGTGAATTTAAAGATGTGCTGACTCTAGCTCATGAAATGGGTCATGCTCTCAACAACGAACTAATGCGCGAAAAATTAAACGCCCTAGATTTTGGCGGACCGATCAGCACGGCTGAAGTCGCCAGCACTTTAGTGGAATTGCTGGTGGCCGAAGAATTGGAAGCGGGGGTAGATGAAGAAACCAAGTTGGCCCTGCTGGTATCACGTCTCGATGATGATATTGCCACGATTTTTCGCCAAGTCTCCGCTTATCATTTTGAACAAAGTCTGCATGAAGATTTTCGTCAAACCGGTTTCCTGTCTGCCCAAAATATTGGCCAACTTTTCAAACAAAAAATGACAGACTATTTGGGACCAGCCGTGTCCTTCGAAACCCAACACGAAAAATGGTGGATTTATTGGAGCCATTTCCGGCGTTATTTTTATGTTTATTCCTATGCTTCCGGCTTACTCATCGCCAAAGCTCTACGCAACAAATTGCGAGAAGACAAAAATTTTATCGACAAAATCATTGAAATTTTATCGGCCGGTTCTTCGCTGGCACCGAAAGATATTTTTGCTCACGCTGGTTTAGACATTGGCCAACCGGATTTTTGGCAAAAAGGTTTAGCGGAAACTAGTCGTGATCTCGCCACTGCCGTCGCCCTGGCCAAAAAACTAGGCAAAATTTAATCTTATAACATCCGTTCACGATCGTGAACGGATGTTATCATAATTGTGGACCTAGCCGGAATCGGACCGGCGCCTCGTCAATGCGAATGACGCGTCGTACCACTAGACTATAGGCCCTTAATTGACCGATTATAGTAAAAATCGTCTATTTTTGCTAGTTTTATAATAATGGCAAAAAAGATGGTCAAAAAAGCTGATTTCGTAAAAATCTTAAAAACTGGTGGGATCGGAGTCCTACCAACCGACACGGTTTACGGTCTGGTCGGTTTGGCTCTGTTGCCAGAAACAGTAACCAGAATTTATAAAGTCCGCCGACGGACTCCGACCAAACCGCTGATTATTTTGATCAGTAAAATCGCTGATTTAAAAAAATTCGGGATTGAATTAAGCCCTGAGCAAAAAAATTTTTTGGCTAAAAATTGGTTTATCTCGCCAGAGCAAGGCAGAGGCGGACCCGGGCCGGTCAGCATCATTCTCCCCCTGCCAAAAGCCAATTGGGTTAAATTTAAATACCTGCATCGAGGCACCAAGGCTCTGGCCTTTCGTCTGCCCGCCGATAACGCTTCGCACAATCATGCGGACAAGCCGTCTAGTCAACCACTCCTAAAAATGCTCGCGTCCACAGGGCCTCTAGTGGCCCCCAGCGCCAATCCAGAAGGTCTACCGACCGCCAAAAATATCACCGAAGCCAAAAAATACTTTGGCGACAAGGTAAATTTTTACTTGGCCGGCCGAACTAAAACCAAACCATCCACATTAGTCAAAATCGACAAAAATGGTAGGATAGAGGTAATAAGAAAATAACCAAGATGGCCACGATAAATTACGACCAATTTAAACAAACCGAATTAAAAGTAGTGAAAATTTTAGAGGCCGAGAGAGTTGAAGATTCGGACAAGTTGTTGCGCCTCAAAGTGGCGCTCGGTGATTCGGAGCGTCAAATCATTGCCGGTATTGGTAAAGCTTATGAACCGGCCACTTTAGTCGGTCGGCAAATTGTCATCGTGGCTAATCTGGAGCCACGCTCACTGATGGGATTAGAAAGCCAAGGGATGATTCTAGCTGCTCACGGCGAAAATGGCGAGGCGGTTTTGTTGTCGCCAGACAAAGAGGTGCCAGTTGGATCGGAAATAAGCTAATCCCATTAGAGACAGATCGCGATCTACATTAATATCAGAGAATTATATTGAATCTTATGGCCAATTTTACATTATTAACACTAATATATCGCCGCGATCGCGGTCTCTAACGGGATGCGCAAAATACTTTTTTTAATTATCATCGCCGTTCTCACCTATTTCGGTAGCACTTATCTATTTTCCAATCTTAAAAAAGCGCCAAAAATTACCGATTTTGCCAGCTGTGAAAAAGCCGGCCGGCCGATCATGGAGTCCTATCCTCGACAATGTCAGGGACCAAGTGGAAAAATGTATGTCGAAAAAACCGACAATCGCGATCTTGATACCGACCCGATCATTCTCGCACCAGACCTGTCGCGACCCTTGGTCAGTCCCCTCAACCTAGCCGGCGAAGCGCGCGGTTTTTGGTTTTTTGAAGGACAGTTTCCAATCAAATTGATTGACGATAAAAACAATGTTGTTGCCACCGCCACCGCCAAAGCCAAGGGTGAATGGATGACCACCGAATTTGTCACCTTTTCCGCCACTTTGAATTTTAAAAATCCCGAAGCTAAAAAAGGCGAATTGATTTTAATTAAAGACAATCCCTCCGGCCTAAAAAGTCAGGATCAAGAAATTCGTCTACCCATCTTTTTCCAAAAAATGAACGACTCGATTGAAAAGATAAACGTGACAAAAAAAGTCTCACCAGCGACCACTGCGACTTCGACCGACAGCGGTAGCGAAGAAGCCACTTCCAGCCACAACAATTAACGCCAACCGATCTAAATTACAACACGATTTTTTTAAGAAAAAAAGTCTTTTTTGGTTTATAATAGCAAAATTATCAAGTCATAAGTTTAAAAGTTTTTTAAAAAACCATGGAAAATAATAAACAATTAATTTGGGGCGGGATTGTGATTGGCGCGGTCGTCCTGTTGATTGGTTCGGGGGTTTTGTTCGCTGATAAAAATTCCGACCAGCCGATCAATCAAGTCAATTTGGGTTTAGGTGGAAACAATAGTCAAGGTGGCGCGATCAATGTCCGACCAGTATCGGAGCAAGATCACATTTTGGGTAGCGCCAAGGCGCCGGTCAAAATTATTGTCTATTCCGATTTGGAATGCCCTTTCTGTAAACGCTTTCATTTTGATCTGTTGAAAGTCGCTAAAGATTTCGGACCAGAAAAAGTCGCGATCATTTATCGCCATTTCCCGCTCGACAATCTCCACAGTAAAGCTCGCGCTGAAGCGATGGCCACCGAATGTGCCGCCGAAATGGGTGGCAGTGAAAAATTCTGGCAATACTTGGATAAAGTTTACGCCGAAACTCCTTCCAATAACGGTTTGGAT
Organism: Candidatus Vogelbacteria bacterium RIFOXYB1_FULL_42_16; assembly: GCA_001823055.1. Taxonomy (GTDB): domain Bacteria; phylum Patescibacteriota; class Minisyncoccia; order Phycocordibacterales; family XYD1-FULL-46-19; genus XYB1-FULL-42-16. The sequence continues at coordinate 25,940 of MHTH01000015.1, read as the reverse complement.
CTAGCACTCCTGCCTCAATTTGCTTCTCAAATCGGTTTGGATGCTAAAACTTTCAAGGCTTGTTTGGCCAGCAACAAATATGCCGACAAGATCGAACAAGCGGTTCAAGAAGCCATTTCGGCTGGCGCTCAAGGCACGCCTTATCCAGTCATCATTGACACCAAAGGTAAAGTCACGGCCCTCAAAGGTGCCCTGCCTTATGAAAATTTGAAGCAAGTGGTTAGCGAAGCATTGAAGTAATAAGTAGTAAAAATCCCCCCAGCGCGCCCGAAGACGCGCTGGGGGGATTTTTAGTTTTGATTTTTTACTTACTACTTATTATTGGTACCCCAACAATCTCCGCGCCTTGTCATGTTGGCGAATTTTCTCGTGAGCTTTGGCTTCGATCTGGCGAATACGTTCACGCGTGACACCAAATTCCTTGCCGACTTCTTCCAGTGTCCGCAAAACACCATCGGTCAAACCATGACGCATTTCTAAAATTTTCCGTTCCTTAGCCGACAGATCGGACAAAATTTCTTCGATCTGATCCCGCAAAATTCGGCGGGACACTTCCTGGTCGGGCGGAGCAATTTTATCATCCGCAATAAATTCGCCGAGAGTTGATTTGTCATCATCGTCATCGGTGGGTTTGTCGAGACTGGCCGTGCTCTGATCGATTTTTTCAATGGTGTGAATTTTTTCTAAATCTACCCCCATTTCCGTTGCCATTTCTTGGGGCAGAGGTTCACGACCCAAGTCTTGTGACAAGCGCCGATAGATTTGTTTGTATTTGGCAATCGTTTCCACCATGTGAACCGGGATCCGAATGGTGCGCGACTGGTCGGCCAAAGCCCGCGTCACCGCTTGACGAATCCACCAAGTAGCGTAAGTGGAAAACTTGTAGCCCTTGCGCCAATCAAATTTTTCCACCGCTTTAAACAAACCAATATTCCCCTCTTGAATCAGATCGAGGAGGGTCAATTCGGAACTGCGACCAACATATTTTTTAGCAATCGACACCACCAAACGCAAGTTGGCATTGGCTAGACCTTTACGCGCCTCCTCATCACCAGCCAAAATCCGCCGCGCCAATTCTTTCTCTTCCATCGCATTGAGCAATTTGTGACGACCAATTTCCTTCAAATACATTTGGACTGAATCGAGCGATGAACCAGTCTCACCCCGACCCAATTTAACTTTTTCCGGAATCGCCAGAGAATCATCCAACAAATTGCTTTCCTCCAACACATCAACACCAGCTTCATCAAAACGATTATAGAGTTCCTCTAAAAAAATCAGATCCGATTCCACACTGGGAAACTCTTTCAACAATTCGGAATAAGTGATAAAACCACGTTGCCGACCACGCATCACCAAAATCTTGGCTCGTTCCTCCATTTCCATTTTATTTTTTGGACCAAAAATTTTTGTCGGCATTCCACCGCTTTTTTTCAATGTTTTTTTACCAGCTCGAACCAACCCTTTTTTGGCGGTCAATTTTTTGGTTTTTTTCGTCACCACTTTTTTGCTAGTTTTTTTCAACGATAACTTTTTAACCACTTTTTTCTTAACAATTTTTTTAACAACCTTCACCGTCTTTTTTCCACCTTTTTTGCTAGTTTTTTTCTTGATCATGTTATTTAAAATTACTTTCTATATTGATTTAATTCCAAAGTTATAGCTTGGCACTTTTTCAACCATTTATCAAGCTCGAGTTGGTCACCGACCGCCTCGGCTTTTTTCAGCGCCTGCATCGCTTCTCGCAATTGTTCGCGCAAATTTTCTAAATGTAAATTATTAAAGAGTTCGAGGATTTCGGTTTGCAATTTTTCCGATCCCTGAAAAAAGAATTCGGCTTCCATTACTAACGCCCCTTCTTTTTTGATCCGCACTTCCCTCTCGGCTTGATACGAATCTGGGCCAATGATTTCTTTCAACCGGTCAATCAATTGGTTGGGATCAACCGCTCTTTCCGGCAGAGATTCCAACCAAAAAATCAAACCAAAAATCTTGTTCAAAATAGCACTAGAACGAGTATCGGAAACTAGAGTTTGGTCGGTGGGCGGACGATTGGTCACGATCGAATCTGGTTCTAAACGCAAGTTGGCCAAATCAGACCAAATCGCTTCCTCGCCAATCCCCAACAATTGCGACAACTTGGCGACAAAGTGGGCTTGTTCCATTTTTTTACCCAAAGCTTTGATAATCGGTAAAACATTTTCATTGACCAGACGCGATAATTCCAAACCAGTCTTGCCTTCGGCCAACAGAGCGTCGATCAAAAAATCGATATGATGTTTAGAATTTTTGATCGCTGACAGCCAGTCTTGCGGATCTTTTTTGATAACTTCGGCCGGATCTTGACCAGCCGGCAATTTGGCAATTTTCACATTTAAACCGGCCCCTTGGGCAAGAGTAATCGCCCGACGCGAGGCCTTGAGACCAGCTAAATCGTAATCATAAGCCATAATCAAATTTTTAGTCATCCGTCCGATCAAAGTAATTTGTTCCGGTGATAAAGCGGTCCCCGATCCGGCAATGGTATTGGCTAATCCGGCCTGATGAGACATAATCAAATCTACTTGTCCTTCGACTAAAATAGCAAAATCGTGACGACGCATTTCTACTTTGGCTTTATCGTAACCAAACAAGAGTCGGGATTTATCAAACAAAAATGTCTGGGGCGAGTTAACATATTTGGCTACCTCCGGACCAGCTGACGCTTCAGCCGACCGACCAGCCGGAAAAATCCGACCGGAAAAACCGACAATCCGTCCCGCCGAATCGCTAAGCGGAAACATAATTCGACTACGAAAACGGTCATAATAAACTTCACCCCTGACGCCAGTTGTCCGTTCAGCTTTGATCACCATCCCCGTCTCCAGCATTTCGTTGAGAATAAAACCCTGACCAAGAAGAAAATCGTGAAGTTGACGCCAACCATCTGGAGCAAAACCGATCTGAAAATGTTTTTGTGTTTCGGTTTTAATTCCTCGATCAGCGAGGTAGGCTAGCACCGGCTGATTTTTGCCGAGAGCTTCTTGATAGAATTTGGTGGCCAAAGCCATCAACTGAAACAAACGTTCATTCGGTCGCGGTCCATCACGATGGTCATTAACAATTTCCACACCGGCCCGTTCGGCTAAAATTTTTAAAGCGCCCAAAAAATCCACTCCTTCGATATCTTGCACGAAAGTAAAAATATCACCGCCTTTATTGCAACCAAAGCAATGATAGCTTTGGCGACTGGGCGAAACAAAAAATGATGGGGTTTTTTCGTTATGAAAAGGACATCGAGCTCGAAAATTGAGACCCGCCTTTTCCAACTTCAGGTAAGACCCGACCACGTCATCTATTGAGAGTCGGGCCTTGATTTGTTCTACCGTCGAAGACATTAATTGTTATTCTTCTTGCGCTTCAGCCACATTATCCTCCATCTCCGCCTTTGGCGTCAAACCAGTACCAGCCGGAATCAAACGGCCAATGATGACATTTTCTTTCAAACCACGCAAACGATCCAAACCACCCTTGAGCGCTGTCTCTACCAACACCTTGTTGGTGTGCTGGAAAGAAACCGCAGACAAGAAACTACTGGTCGACAGAGCCACATCGGAAATACCGAGAAGAACTGAATCGGCAATGGCTTCTTCTTGACTTTGACTTCGAATCAAATTATTTTCTTCAAACAATTCGATTTCTTCTACCACTTCGCCGACCGAAAACTTGGTATCACCTGCCGTCTTGATTTTCCGACGAGAAAACATCTGACGAACAATAATTTCCACGTGCTTGCGAGCAATATTGACACCCTGCAACTCATAGATAGCGTTAATTTCTTTCATGACATAATCTTCGGTGGCATTGCGACCGGCCAATTTAAAGAGTGAGGTTAGCTCCACCGCACCATCAGTCAAAACTTGACCCTTGGTCACCCGTTCGCCTTTTTTAGTATAGAGGGTGCGATTTTGAGGCACGGAATATTCCACGGTATTTGATTTACTGGATTTTTTGCGACTTTCCAAATCAACCAAAATAGTGATGAGATGTTCTTTGCCATCATTTTTAATTTCCGACACTTCACCATCGATTTCCGAAATCAAGGCCGGATTTTTAGGCTGACGGCGCTCAAAAATTTCTTCGACTCGCGGTAGACCACCGACAATGTCAACGCCACCAGTACCGATACCACCCGAGTGTTTGGTCCGCATCGTCAACTGCGTGCCCGGCTCGCCGATAGCCTGAGCTGCGACCACCCCGATCGGCTCGCCGATTTTAACGAGATCACCTCGGCCCAAATCTTGACCATAACATTTCTGACAGAGACCCTTGATCGTCTTGCAAGTCAACGGCGTGCGAACAACAACCGAACCGACACCGGCAGTATCCACCGCTCGAGCATCGGCCAAGGTCAACAAATGGCCTTTTTTAAACAAGACTTGGCCGTCGGCCCCGATAATATCTTTGAGAATGATACGTCCTTTGATGATATTTGCCAGACCGGTATTAAAGCCGGTAACCGAAGACAAATTGATCGTCTTGCCTTCTTTGTCGCCACAATCTTCTTCGCGAATGACCACATCTTGCGACACATCCACTAATTTTCTGGTCAAATAACCAGCCTTGGCGGTATTCAAAGCCGTATCCGCCAAAGTTTTGCGTGAACCGTGAGTCGTAATAAAGTATTCGATCGGTGACAAACCTTCTTTATAAGAAGGAATCACCGGATAGTCCACCAGCATCCCCGCCGTGTTGATAATTAAACCTTTCATGCCGGCCATTTGAGAAATCTGACTAATCGAACCACGAGCATTGGAATTTAACATCACCGCGACCGGACCTTTGGGATCAAGAGTGCCGGGAATTAATTTTTCAATTTTGCTTTTGGCGCGATTCCAAATTTCAATGGTCAAACGATAACGTTCATTTTCTGACAACAAACCATCTTGAAATTTATCTTCCACTTGAGCCACTTCTTGTCGCGCCGAAACAATAATGCCTTCTTTTTCAATCGGCACATTGACGTCATCCATTCCCCAAGTAATACCAGATTTGGTGGCATATTTGAAACCGAATTTTTTTAAGTTGTCCAAAATATCCGGCAGACGAGACAAGCCATAACGAGCAGTAAGATCTTCGATCAATTTGGTCATCACTTTGCCGGAAATTTCTTTGTTCACAAAAGAAAAATCAGACGGCAAATTGATATTGAAAAGAATCCGACCAACTGAAGTCTCAAAACGTTGACCGGAAAACTCACCATATTTTTCCGGCTTGCCACCCAGCACGGTAATTTTGGCGCGTAGAGACAGTTCGCCAAAATCATGAGCCATAATCGCGGCATTGGGCGTAGAGTAAAAACTACCTTCGCCTTTTTCACCTTCGGCAATTTGCGTGGTCCAGTAAGCGCCGAGCACAATATCCATACGCATGTTGGCGACAATATCGCCCGAAGCCGGTTTCAGTAGGTTTTTACTGGAAGCGATCAATTCTTTCGCTTCCCATTGAGCCATATCAGATAGAGGGACGTGCACCGCCATTTGGTCACCATCGAAGTCGGCATTGAACGGCGCGCAAACCAACGGATGAAGCTGAATCGCATTGCCTTCAATCAACACCGGTTGAAAAGCTTGGACGCTCAATCGGTGTAGAGACGGCGCGCGGTTCAAGAAAACATACTTACCCTTGATCACTTCTTCCAAGATCGCCCAAACTTCGGTCGTGCCCTCATCGATCAGACGACCGGCACCCCGAATATTGAAAGCCAATTCGCGTTCCAAAATTTTAGAAATCACAAACGGTCGGAAAAGTTCCAACGCCATATGTTTAGGCAAACCACATTGGCTAATCTTCAATTCCGGACCAACGACAATTACCGATCGTCCAGAGTAGTCAACCCGCTTACCGAGCAAGTTTTGGCGAAAACGACCTTGCTTGCCTCGGAGAGAATCGGCCAGAGATTTGAGTGGTCGACGTTGCGATTGATTCATCGCTCCTTCGCCAGCACCACCCGAACGGATCGAGTTGTCGATCAAGGCATCAACGGCTTCTTGCAAGATCCGCTTTTCATTACGCAAAATAACTTCCGGCGCGTTGAGCTCGATCAGTTTTTTTAATCGATTGTTGCGATTGATAATCCGACGATATAAATCGTTGACATCCGAAGTGGCATGACGACCACCATCGAGTGCCACCATCGGTCGCAGAGCCGGCGGAATAACCGGAATCATTTTCATAAACATCCATTCCGGACGCACGGTCGAACGCATCATCGATTTGACCAAATTGAAACGTTTTTGTAATTTGACTCGATCGAGAGAACCGGCTTTGTCTAAACGATTGGAAATTTCCGCCAACAATTCTTCCAGATTGATTTTACGAAAAATATCATAGACCGCTTCGGCGCCAATACTAGCCTCGAACACGGTGCTGTATTTTAGAGACAAACGATGATAAGTCACTTCATCCAAAACTTGCCATTCACGCAGACCTTCGATTTGGCGCTTGGCTTCCATGAGAGAATTTTTCAATTTCTCGCGACTCTCCTCGTCCGGCAAAACTTTGTATTTTGTTTTGTATTCACCGTCCAAATCGCGCAAGACTTTGGCTTTTTCCTGCTCGTTGACATGGGTGATGATATAGCCAGCAAAATAAATTACTCGCTCCAGTTCCCCCATCGGTAAATCGAGCAATAGACTCATCCGCGACGGGATATTGCGCAAAAACCAAATATGAGCGACCGGACTGGCCAATTCGATATGACCCATGCGGTCGCGACGAACAATACTGCGAGTGACTTCGACGCCACATTTTTCGCAAATAATATCTTTATAACGAATGCGCTTATATTTACCACAATAACATTCATAATCCTTTTCCGGACCAAAGATTCGTTCATCGAACAGACCACCTCGTTCACTACGACCACTCCGATAATTGATCGTTTCTGGTTTGGTGACTTCACCATAAGACCAACTGACAATTCTTTCCGGTGAAGCCAATTTCAAAGTCACGGCATTGAAATCAGCTTGCCCATCGCCAGCCTGATTCGAGAAAAAAGTTTTATTTGAGTTTTCCATGATTTTAATGCTCGTTAATTAGATATTTTTAAGTTCGACATCCAAACCTAAACCGCGCAATTCGTTCAAAGCGACCGAGAACGAAGCTGGGATATTTGGTGCCTTGATGGCTTCGCCTTTGACAATCGAATCAAACGCTTGCGAGCGACCCAAAATATCATCGGATTTGATAGTCAACATTTCACGCAAAGAATAGGCCGCGCCGTAACCTTCGAGCGCCCAGACTTCCATTTCTCCAAAGCGCTGACCACCACCTTGAGAACGACCGCCAAGTGGTTGTTGGGTGATAAGCGAGTAGGGTCCGATAGAACGCATGTGGACCTTGTCTTCCACCATGTGCGCCAATTTGAGAATATACATGTAACCGATAGCGATTTGATCGGAGAATTTTTCGCCGGTTTGACCATCGTACAATGTGACTTTGCCATTTTCATTGAAACCGGCTTGTTTTAATTCCGCTTTGATTTCTTTGTCCGTGACTCCCATGAAAGTCGGGGTGATAGCTTGGTAACCCAAAGTGTGGGCCGCCAAACCGAGGTGCATTTCAAAAATTTGGCCCAAGTTCATACGACTAGGCACTCCCAACGGAGTCAAGATCACATCCACTGGCGTGCCATCAGCCATATAGGGCATATCTTCTTCTGGCAGAACTCGAGAAATAACACCTTTGTTACCGTGACGGCCAGCCAATTTGTCACCGACTGACACATTACGCAATTGCGCTACTTGAACATGAACTCGTTTCAAAATACCGGACTCTAATTTGTCGCCATGTTCGCGCGAAAAAATCTTGACACCAATCACTCGGCCTTTTTTGCCATGAGGAACCCGCAAAGAAGAATCTTTGACATCGCGCGCTTTTTCGCCAAAGATCGAGCGGAGCAAGCGTTCTTCCGGCGTCAATTCGGTTTCGCCTTTTGGTGTGATTTTTCCGACCAAAATGTCGTTGGGTTCGACTTCGGCGCCAATGCGGATAATGCCGTCTTCGTCCAAGTTGCGCAGTTTTGCTTCACCGACATTGGGAATATCATGAGTGGTTACTTCCGGACCAAGTTTGGTGTCGCGAACATTGATTTCAAATTCTTCAATATAAATACTGGTGAACTTACTGTTTTTGACCAATCGTTCCGACAAAATAATCGCGTCTTCGTAGTTGGCACCACCCCAAGACATAAAAGCGACCAAGGCGTTTTGACCGAGAGCGACTTGACCATCAACACTCGAGGAGGCATCGGCCAACAAATCACCTTTCTTCACTTTTTGACCAATCATCACTACTGGTCGTTGATGAAAACAAGTGTAGTCATTACTCATTTTGAAAGTCGACAATTCGTAAGCGTCTTCTTTACCATCCTCTTTTTTGATTTTAATAAATTGACCATCAACCGCCGAAACCGTACCCGCCGAGCGAGCCAAGATCAGACGGCCGGAACTTAGGGCCGCTTGGTGTTCCATTCCAGTTGCGACCAATGGCACTTCTGGTAAAACACAAGGTACCGCCTGTTTTTGCATGTTGGAACCCATCAAAGCGCGGTTGGCATCGTCGTGTTCCAAAAACGGAATCATGGCAGTGGCAATCGAGAAAGCTTCGTTGGGAGCGACATCGATATATTGGACTTCATGACGATGAGCTAAACCCGGTTGGGTATGACGACGAACTTCAACATATTCATCAGCAATCTGACCCTTGGCATCATACTCAATACCCGAGTGAGCAATAATAAAATTTTCTTCTTCCAAAGCGTTGAGAAAAACCAGCTCGTCAGTAATTCGGCCTTTCTCCACTTTACGATAAGGCGCTTCGATCACGCCAAATTCGTTGACCCGAGCATAAGCCGCCAAGTGCAAAATCAAACCGATGTTTGGACCTTCTGGAGTGTGAATCGGACAGACCCGACCATAGTGACTAGAGTGCACATCACGCACTTCCAAACCGGCGCGTTCACGAGTGAGCCCGCCCGGACCAAGCGCCGACAAAGTGCGCAAGTGTTCGATTTCGGCCAAAACATTTTCTTGGCTCATAAACTGCGACAGCTGGTTGGTGGTAAAAAATTCTTTCAAGCGGGCTTGAAGCGGTCGCGGACTAATAATTTGAATTGGAAGAGTCGTCGCCACATCAATCGTCGACATCCGATCTTGGATATTGCGCTTCATTTGAGTCATACCCACTTTCAATTTGGTCTGTAACATTTCACCGACACAACGGACACGGCGAAAACCAAGGTGGTCAATATCATCTTCTTTGGCATTTTTGGTGGTGTTGAGAGCGATGATATTGTTGATAATCAAAATCAAATCATCAAAACTGGCAGTGCGTTTTTCTTTTTCCTGATCGTTGATTGGAAAACCAAAACGTTGATTGAAACGGAAACGGCCAACGACCGACAAATCGTATTTTTCTCGGCTAAAGAGACCGTCAATATATTCTTTAGCATTGGCCACCGTTGCCAAATCGCTATCGCGCAGACGTTTGTAGATTTCTAGATAGGCTTCATCGACAGTTTTGGCGTGATCTTTGGCTAAAGATTTTTTGATAAATGAAGAATCAATTCCCTTTTTTTCAAATAAAGAGATGATTTCTTCTTCGCTCAAATTTTTACCAGCCTGACTGGCAAAAACCCGCAATAAGGCGGTAACGGGGAATTTACGCTTGCGATCAATGCGAACATAAATGACATTGTCGATTTCGGTTTCCAATTCTACCCAAGCGCCTCGCGCCGGCATAATTTTCGCGCCAAAAAACTTACGTCCGCGCAATTCATTGGCGGTGAAAAACACACCAAAAGACCGAGCCAGTTGGGGTACCACTACTCGTTCAATACCATTGATGATAAAAGTACCGTGCGAGGTCATCAACGGAAAATCCGCCAAAAATAACTCTTGTTCTTTTTCAGAATTAAGAGTCTTGTTTTTTAACTTCACTCGCACCCGCAAAGGGGCATCGTAAGTCAGTTTATTGTCCTTAACATAAATCTCATCAAACTTCGGTTCATCGAGTTGAAAACTGGTGAACTCGAGCTCAAACTTTTTCTCCGAATAATCACGAATGGGAGAAAATTCTTTAAATAATTCTTTCAAACCTTCTTCGACCAACCACCGATACGAATCTGTCTGCACCTGAACCAAGTTTGGCAACTTGGCCAACGGCTCCCGATGCCGTGAAAAAGTTTTTTGTTGCATTAATTTTTCCCCTAATATATAAAATACCCCTTTTAATAATGGGCACAAAAACCAAATCCCCCGTCCCCTACGGGAGATGTTGAATAAAGATGGAAGTAGCAAGATAATCTGCCGTAACTCAATCTTGCCTGTTTGCTTAGACAATATATATTAAAGCTTTTGTAATGTCAAATATTTATCCACTTGCCTGAATATGAAGTCTGGTATCTCTATTTTTTAGGACTTTTTTTAAGTTTCCACTTCTCAATTTCGGCATGATGACCAGAGATCAAAATTTTTGGCACTTTGTATTTTTTGCCGTTATGTTCAAATGTTTCCGGCCGAGTATACATTTCGTGGCTAGAGACCCGATTTTCTTCTGGCGAGGCTTCGTTGCCAAGGACACCTGGGATCTGACGCGCCACCGCATCCACCACCACCATGGCCGGCACTTCCCCACCAGAAAGCACAAACGGCCCAATCGATATTTCTTCTACTTCGGCCCTCGCTTCGCCGGAGCCTGTAGCGAAGGCGAGTTTCAAAATCTTTTTTACTCGGGCATCAATCCCCTCATAGCGCCCACAGATCAAAATTAGGTCGGTAATTTTTTGGCTATAGTTTTTCGCTATTTTATTATCAAATTGTTTACCGCCGGGCGTAAAAATAATTGTCTTAGCCTTACTAGTTTTTTTTAATTTAATTTTTTTGACGGTACTTAAAATCGGTTCAATCGCCAAGACCATACCCGGGCCACCGCCATAGGGTCGACCATCGACATTGCGAAATTTATTCAAAGTAAAATCGCGGGGATTGTAATATTTAATCGCGATTTTTTTCTCTCGTTGGGCTCGGCCAAGAATCGACTCGTCGAGATAAGAGCGAGTGGCTTCCGGAAACAAAGTAATGATATGAAAAGTAATCATAAATTTAACTTCTTAAATATAACACAAAATGCCACACCTCGCAAGGTGTGGCATTTCTTTTCAAACTAAAACTTTAAGTCAGCCATGGCTTGGTCAACGCTGGCCGAAGCGCTGTTGGATGACGACGGCTGTCGCATCCCACCCTCCGGTTCATTGATCTTCAGGTTAACCCGGGCATTATTCTTCATACCCACGACGCGGAGCAAGGTGCGGATCGCCTTGGCAGTATTGCCCTGACGACCGATAATTTTGCCCATATCGGCAGGATTGACATCGAGAGTGATCAACACTCCCATTTCGTCGACCTTACGATCAACTTTGACATCCTGCGGATTATCCACCAAAGCCTTCACAACAGATTCCAGAAATTCCTGGTCCATTTGCTTGTCAGACATGGTAATAACATACAAACTACTAAAGACAGTCGACCTTGACTTTCGAGTATCTTACCCAAATCGAAGCCCGCTGTCAAAAAGAAAAAGTGGATTCCCAAAAACAATTCACCGGCCGATGGCAAACGCCATCGGCCGGTGAAAAAACAAAACAAAAAGTATTTTAACGGCTCTTCATTTCGTCTTCCAGTTTGTTGACCAAACGGCCAGCGGCATCTTTGCCACCCAAACCAAAAGCCAAACCAACCGCAATCGCCATCGCCGCCACTACCCCAGTAAAGAGAATCTGGAAGTAATTATCTTTGATGCCCAATTGACCAATGACGACAACGAAAGTGAAAATAATCACCGCCCATTTGGTAATGACACCAAAAGCCGCCGCCGCTTTAATATCGGCCGCTTTTGCCGAAGCTTCAACGATTCTCTGCAAGGCGCCAGCCAAAACCGCACCAACCATAAAAATCAAGATCGAAACGACGACATTTAGGATGTAGGACAAAACCACCGTCTGCAAGAAGATATTGATCTGATTGAGACCAAGCACTTCCAAAGCTGCCATCAAGAAAGCAACGATCACAAACCACTTGATTAAGAAACCGATAAATTTACCGGAATTCAAGCGATAACCAGCTTTCTCCATCAACTCCCGCAGACCAATGCTTTCCAGCACTCGATCAATTTTGAGAGCATTGACCAATTTGGCCACCCAGTGACCAACGGTCTCTCCAAATACCCAACCGATAACAAAGAGGACTACTGAAATCAAGATATTGGGTAAAAACTTTATCAATCCCAACCACAATCCTTGAAAAGAAGCAGTGAGAACCTGACTCCAAGTTTGCAATAACATATATTTTAGTTAATAAATAAACTTTTAAAAGCTTTTAATAAATGGGTCTTTTTGGCTTTCGACCACTTAATATTACCCCTTGCTAAGATGATACCACTTCTTGAGAATTTTGGGTAGAGTCTAGCGCCAATCTGTGGATATTAAAAACCGATCTTATTGACCAGATATTCATGATCAAATTCCAACAAGTCACGAACAAAACGATCACTGGAATGAAAACGATAAAGCCAATCGCTGGTATCAAAGACAGCATAGGTCAATTCCCGACCGGTTTCCGCTTCGATATTTTTTACCACATTATCCACCACCGGTCGCTTTAGATCATCACCGACAATAACAATATCGGCCGGTCCATCCAATCTTTGAACAAAAGCGCCGGAAATCACCAACAACTTCAGACGACCGCATTTTTTAAAACGATTAGCAATTAGACGGCGATTGCTGAAAAAATCAGAGTTGAAAAGCAAGCGCAGAGCTTCAAGATAGGGATAATCTTCAGATAGAATATGATTTTTTCGGGAAGAAACTTTTCCTCGTTTAGTCCAAGCCCTTCTTTCTTTTAGAAACCGGCCGGCCACCAAGATATTTATTTCCCGTCGAACTTCCGCTTTTCCCACTTTGGCTTTTTTGGCCACCTCCTCGAGAGAAAAGACTTTTTCCGGATTATAGAGAAAGAGGCGAATAATTTTTACCTTGCCATTAGATCCAAAAAGTTTGCTCAAAATTTCCATGTGGCTAAATCATAGCAATTTGCCCTAGCGGGGTCAACGCTCGATTAATTGAGCTCAATCCCAGCCCTATTTCTAAAACAGGCCTTGGTCTTCGCCCAAAACAGGATGTGCTATTCGCACTCGCCCAAGGCCGAAATAGGGCGGGATTTCGTTAAAATAATAAAAAAGCCCCGAATGGGGCTTTTTTATTATTTTAACTCAACCTTTCCACCAGCATCTTCGATTGCTTTTTTCAAAGCTTCGGCTTCATCTTTCTTCAAGCCCTCCTTCAAAGTCGCCGGAGCGGCATCGGTCAAATCTTTAGCCTCTTTCAAACCGAGACCCAAAGCTTCTTTGATCGCTTTGATCACTTGCACTTTTTGTTCACCGGCCGAGGTAATAATCGCCGTGAAAGAATCTTTTTCTTCGGCCACCTCACCAGCACCAGCGCCGGCCCCACCCGCTACCACTACGGCCTGAGCCGAAACACCAAACTTCTCTTCGAGTAATTTAACCAATTCATGCAATTCCAAAACACTCATTGACTCAATCTGGTCAACCAAAGCTTTGAATTTGGCAGGAACTTTTACCCCTTCATCTGCACCAGCAGATGATTGCGGGTCTACAACTTTGTTTTCTTCCATAATGATTAATTTTAATAACTTTTAATTTTCAACTTTAGGCTGATTGCTCTTTCTTCTGTCTTATTTGGTCTAACGACATCACCAGACCAGCAATCGGTGAATTGATAATATTCACAAACTGGCCCAACAAAACTTCTCGTGATGGAATCGTCGCCAAAAGCGAAACATAGGCAGCATCGACATAATTACCCTCGAACACTCCACCCACCATTTTTAAGGCATCGGAATTTTTCTTTTGATAGGCGTAGACCTCCTGAATCGGCGCTAATTGATCTTCGGCATAAGCCAAAGCAATTTCACCAGGCAATTCCGGCATTTCTCCACCATAAGACAGATTGGCCAAAGCTCGACGAATCAAAGTTTTCTTCGCCACCACATAACCAATCCCTCGTTCGCGCAAAGACTTGCGCATTTCGGTCGCAGTCGCCACTGGCAACCCGTGAAAATTCACAAAGACCAAAGTTTTGGCTTTGGTTGCGGCCTCTTTCACTTTCGCGACGATTTCCTCCTTTTTTTGTTTAGAAATAGCCATTTTATTTATAATTGTTCTTAACCCACATTCGATTTTTGCGAACCATTACCGAGTGTGGTTTGTCTCTGACACTCTGCTAGGTAATTGCCAGAAACAAAAAATAACGACTAAAAGCCGTTAGAGTATCGACCCTAGATAGGATTTCTGCCACTTGGTGGGCTACCTATCGTCTCCGGCTCAATGACTATTATTACACAAAGCCTACCAAAAGTCTAGACAAAACTACCCCGGGGAAATCGGCGCGTTGGATGATGAAATAAAGACAAACTAAAGCCAGCAGAACAATCAAAATAAAGATGCCGGTCATCAGCCAAAAATTGCGATTGAGACAAGAGTCGTTCATCGGCCTATTTTAATCAATTTTTGCCACCAAGACAATTTTGATTTGAGGATAATTCGATCGGCCGTTGTAGTTTGATGGTCAGGGGCAATATTTTCCGCTAAAAATTGTGGTGCCAAATTTTGTCCAGACGAAACTCGCAACAGTGCCAATTGTGATTTTAAAATAGCTAATTTATTTTCTACTTCCTCCACCGTAATATCACCATTTAAACCGACAGCCACTCCCCAACTATCGACCAGACGATCGTCGGGTGTCGATAAAACCAAACCCGAAACGGTGCTAGTGCCAGCAATTAAATTTAGAGGAATTTTAATATTTTTTCCGGCATCAATAATCGTATCGGCCGGCAAAACATAATCAACACTTCCTTTCAAATTCCAACCACCTAAATTAATCTCTTTTTTGTTATCATTTTGCAAGGCGACGAAACCTAACGACAGATTAACTTCAGAAATCGTCACCTTAGCATCCTCGACGATAACTTTGGTGCGCGCCACCGACTGGTTGGCGCCAAAATAACCATTGACGACGACATTGTATTCACCAGCAAATTGATAAGTGTGTTCTATTTTCTCGCCTTCGGCCGAGGACCCATCGCCAAAAGACCAGACAAAACGACCGGCACTGTTTTGCGCACTTTTACTTTTTTCGACTCGAAAAGCCATCGGCGCGCCAGTACTGGCCAACCGTTTGCGACCAGCCCCAATCGCTGGCATTGACTCTTCGCTGTCGCTCAAGTCGGTCTGAGCGGAATGAGCCGAGACACTGCCCAAACCTCCGCCGGAATTTGAAGTGGTCGGAGTGGTCGATGAAGAATCATCAGTGGAAGTGGCTTTGCTTTCTTCGTTGACCGTCTCACCGATAATTATTTTTTGACTAGCCAAAAAGGTTTGACCGCTATCGCGACCAGTCGCTGTAACAGTAATCGTCTGCTCACCTAGTACCGAATCTCTAAAATAGAAATTTCTATTAGTTGAATTTTTACTCATATACTTTTGCACAGGATCACCGGTACTATTTAAAAATTCACCGGTCGCCGAGCTGGAAGTAAAAACCAAATCCATGGTTTCGGTAACCTTTTCACTCACCCCCTCATTATTTTGTGCCTGAATAGTGATTTCGCTGGACATTTGACCGGGACTGACAGTTTGCGGATTAGTAGTAAAAACAATTTTTTCTACTGTTGCCAAAGTCAAAATCGGCCACCCCAGCAAAACCAACCCCAAACCAAAAATCACCACTGATTTTTTTCTAAAAACCGTAGTGTTAAAAATTTTACCAAACATATTTTCTAATTAATTTAATACCTAAATCTAGTATTTGACCTGATCAACAATTTCACCAAATTGATCATAGAGAGTGATCGATTCGCGTCGATCAGCCCACAATTCCCAAATCGAACCGAGATAGACTCGCCATTCCGGCAACAAAAAATCTTCATCTTGACGATGGAGAGCTAAACAAGCTTCATAGTTGTAACGGGCCCGAACAAAATCCTTGCAAGAAGTCGGCAATTTGCAAACCGCGACATTGCGGGCCTGATCTTCGGCATGGGCTCGGCACCAATCTTCACGAAAATCCGGTGTGTGACAAGTGTTCAACGAACGCACGTAGTCATAGCATTCGTTGTAGAGAGTGCTGACACCCGGCTCATCAGCCGGACGTGGACAACGACCACTCATCGAGGGATAGAAAATCCTACTATTATAACCAGCCTGATTGGCAATATAACCCATACATTTATTAACGCGAAAACTGTCACGAATCTGGTAGGCGCCAACCGGCGGAAAAGAACCGGAAATCACCTGCACTTTGTAACCGGCACCGATTTTGACCGGTACGACTGTCATCGGCTGGTTTTTTTGCCAGACTAAAACGGCACGGGGAATTTTTACCAAAGCTGATTGCCCCTGCACTGTTTGTCCTGAGATATTATAATATCGTTCACTACTACCGTTACGTAAAGTCCAACTGGAAATATTGATCGACTCTTTAATCTGGGAAGAACCTTGCAAAGTAATATATTCACGGGAAGAGTTTTTTTCTGATGACGAATTGCCCCGATTAATAGTCACCAAACCGTGATAACGACTGGTTTCAATTTCATCGGCTTTGATTGCGGTTGATGGTCGATTCGAACCGGAAGAAACCGTTGGTCGACTGATGAAAGAAGTTCTGGTGGAAGTAGTGCTAACTTTTGGAATCAAACCAGAAAAACCGGGCAGACGACCGTAACTTTCGCCTGTCCCCACCGGTGTTAAGGGTTTAATAAATGGCCCATTTTGAATTCGCGTTGGACCACCAGTCACTAGCCACAAAAGAAAAAGCCCAGCCATCACTAGACCAACCCAAGCCAAATCACTTTTAACAGTAAACATTAGAATCAATTATAGTTTAGCCGGAAATTTGAAGCAAACTCAGAAACCTAAAATGTGCAACACAAAGTGTTGCACATTTTTTATATAGAACTCGTTAAGCCGACAAGCTTTTTTAGATTTAAACCGTCTCGGCTACTTCTTCAGTGACAGTTTCAGTAGGAGTTTCAACAATAGGCGTTTCTTCGGTGACCACCGGTTCTTCAATAACAGACTCTGGGGCAACTTCAACTGGAGCTTCCTGTGTCTCACCGGAGTCTTCGACAGAGGCAGACTTTGTCTCGTCAGAACTTTCAGTGGAGGTAGGTTCGGCTTTAGCCTTTTCCGCTTCTGCTTCAGCCTCCGCTTTGGCTTCGTCCGCTTTTTTCTTGGCTTCAGCTGACGCCTTGGCCTCGACCATCGTTTTTAGTTTTTTACCTAATTTTTTGGAAGACACATTAATCTTTTTGCCCTCAATGATTTTCTTGGAGACCAAGATATTATTGACGGTATCAGAAGTTTTGGCCCCTTTGGAAATCCAATATTGGATCCGCTCGACATTCAAGATAATTTTGCTGGCTGTTTTGCGAGGATTGTAAGAACCGAGAATTTCTAAGAATTTGCCACTCTTGGCCGCATTTTCCGATTGGGTAACAACCACGCGAAAAGCGGGGTCATTTTTTCGGCCGACTCTCTGGAGACGAATGATTAACATACTGGGCAATCCTAACAAAAAAAGGACAAAAGGTCAAATTACTGTTATACTGACCGACAATTATGACTAAATCCCATCCCGCCTCCAGACCATACTATGGCCACAAACAGCCAGAGAAGTTTTTTAATAAGCCAAACATAGTCGATAAACCGATCATTAAAACTCCCTTGCCCCCTCTCCCTAAACCAGCCTTTCCGGAAAAAGTTTTACTAGAAAGCCAAAAAATCGCCGAAAAAGCTCGCCAAAATTGGGAACAAGAAATCCGCCAACGCCGTGATTTTCGTAATGTCACCACCCTCACGATCGATCCACCACGCGCTCAAGATTTTGACGACGCGATCTCTCTGCGTCAATTGCCAAACAATCGTTATGAAGTCGGTGTGCATATTGCTGATGTTAGCTACTATCTGCCGGAAGGTTCAGTCGTCGACAAAGAGGCCCGTAAACGCGCCACTTCAGTTTATTATGTCGATCGAGTGGTACCGATGTTGCCGGAAATTCTATCAAACGATCTGTGTAGTCTTCAGCCCCAGCAAGAACGTTTGGCTTTTTCTGCCGTGTTTGTTTTAACGCCCGAAGCCGAAATCGAAAGCGAGTGGTTTGGTCGCACGGTTATCAAATCTGATCGTCGTTTTACTTACGAAGAAGTCGACGAAATTTTCGAACACGGCCGAGGTGATTATCTGGTGGAATTAAAAATTCTCGATAGTCTAACCAAAAAACTCGACGAACAAAAACAAATTGCCGGCGCTCTGGCTTTTGTCGATCGAGAAACCGAATTTGTTTTAGATGATCACGGCCAACCGCAACAAATCTATCGCGTCGAGTTGACTCGTTCTCACAAATTAGTCGAAGACTTGATGCTCTTGGCTAATCGACGCGTAGCCGAATTTGCTTCCAAATACAACAAAAATAAAATGGGGTATTTTGTCTATCGTATTCACGACGCGCCCGATCAAGACAAATTGCGCGACCTAGCACTCTTTCTCAAACCCCTCGGTTACGATCTGGAAATTAAAAATAAAAAAGTCAGCACCGCCGCTTTGAAAAAATTACTGGCTTCCGCCTCTGGTCAGCCCGAAGAAGCTATTATCAACCGCGCCACTATTCAATCCATGAGCCGAGCGATTTATTCTCTCGATAATATCGGTCACTATGGTTTGGCTTTTCCCCACTATACTCACTTCACTTCGCCCATTCGGCGTTATCCCGACCTCTTAGTTCATCGCCTGCTTGCTTTGTATTTAGCCGGCAAAAGACCAACTGAAGCGCAATTACAACAGTGCGCCGAACTAGTTATTCATGCTTCGCTGATGGAACGCTCGGCCGCCGAAGCCGAACGCGAATCCAAGAAAACCAAGATTGCCGAATATTTTGCCCAGCATGTGGGCGAAGAAATAGATGGCGTCATCGCTGGTGTCACCGAGTTCGGCATTTTTGTGGAAGACAGCGCCACGGGTGGCGAGGGCCTAGTCCGTATTCGTGATCTCGGCGATGATTTTTACGAATTAAAACCAAAAAAATTCGCCTTGATCGGTCGCCGTCACAAAAAACAATACCGTCTCGGCGACAAAGTCCATGCCCGCATCAAAAAAGTCAATCCCGATCGTGGCTGGATCGATTTTGAGTTGATTTAAAAACAGCTGTTAGGTTATCGCTTTTAGCTATTAGATTTTAGAGAGTATCAATCCTTACGCTTTTTCTCACGGTCGTGAGAAAAAGCGTAAGGATTGACTAGAATATTTTTTAAAAAGAAAAGCCTCAACTCTGCGGAAACCGCAAGGTCAAGGCTTGTTGCCACGAGGTGAACAGAGCATCACCATGCTGGCTTACAAGGGCCGATCACCCGTTGAGAAAAGGCTGATTGCCTTCTGGCTTCTGCCATCTCCTTAAGGTAGGCCTCCACCGCCGGCATAAATGGAAGGACATTCACGCCATAGACCTTTCCGTGGTGCGGATCATCTCCTTTTGAGATGCCGTTCTCTTCGCCATGCCTGTCCATAAGGTTCTCCTTGCTTTTCACTCAAGAGTACAGTTGGTGTGTTCAAACCCGGGACGAGGCGAACACCCTCCAACCAAACGAGGGGCATCTCTCGAGCGCTGAGCCCAAGCATCCATCTCATCAGCGTATCGTTTAGCACTCGGACACACCTTGAATATGTCGAGGCCACGCAGAACAGGTGTTGATTGGTCTTGTTGCGCACTGATACTGTCTGGAGCATCTTTGGAAGTCTGCCCCTTCTTTGGGTTCTTTGCCAAGCACATACCAAATCCCTTTCTAGGCCAATGGCCATTTGTTTTGTACCACATGAGAACATTCTAATTCAAGCATAGCACTCGCTCAAAAAATATCCAGACCATTCAAGTTGTTCGAGATTGGATATCGAATAATTTTATATACAAAATCCCGCTCGACAGTAAAATCACTGTTAAGCGGGATATAAACCGAGACTACCTTAGACTTTAGAGGAGAATGGTTTTTGATCGGTAAGGCCATTCAGATAATTTTCCCAGGCACATCGCCTGAAATATATTGATCTAGCATACGATTGTAGACGTTCCTCAAAAGCCTTTGGATCAGACGATACGCAGTTGAGACTCTCTCTTTCAGTTGGAGAAAGACCTTCTTTCATCATACGCTCCCTTTCTTCATCGGTAAGAATGGTCACACGACGCTCGAAATTGAGACGATGAAGTAAATCATCTATCGCTTCCGTTCGTTCAGAAGATACTTCAATCCCATCAAGAAAAGATAGGATCGAATCCTCGACCTCTTTGAGAGACGGCACCTTTGTCTCTGTCATACTTACCACCTCCTTTCATAAAAATTGTTCAAACCCAAATAATTACTAACATATTCCCTTATTTCGGACAATAGTAAAAATTTTGTTATAATAAAATAATGTCGCGAGAAAATAACCTAGCTTTTATTGATGGACAAAACCTGCACCTTGGCACCAAACAAGATGATTGGCTGGTAGATTTACGAAAATTTAGAATTTATCTTAAAGACAAATATCATGTCGGTGAAGCTTATTATTTCTTGGGTTATATTTCTGAAACTGAACAAGATTTATATAACAATCTGCAAAAATCTGGTTTTATTATTGTTTTCAAAGAACATATCCCAACCCTTAAGGGCAACAAGAAAGGCAATGTTGATACGGATATTGTTTTTGAGATAATGAAAAACCTAGTAGACAACCAAGATTTTGATAAAATAGTTTTGGTTTCCGGCGATGGCGACTATAAAAAAGTTGTTGATTATTTAATCAAAAAAGATAAGTTTAGAAAAATACTCTTTCCCAACAAAAAATTTGCTTCATCTCTATACAAAAATTTAACTGTGGCTTTTTATGATTATCTAAACAATCCCGACATTGTGGCAAAAATTAAATATTTGCACCAAAAGAAAAAGGGACCTTAGGCACTTACACCTTTCGGTTCCTTTTTCGTATTGATACATTGCTATTATATACCCATCAACGCTCAGAGTCAAGAGTCCAAAATTCGCTTATTTAGCAAAGCAAAATATTCGAGATTGGATATCGAAAGATGGCCACTAAATCGGGTATGGAGCATGTTAAATTTAAAAGCCTCGCGAAGCGGTGGCCAGCCGGTTTTTGACATTGGCGTTAGCGTTCGTAGCGAAGCGGAGAACAATGGCAAAATGGCCACGCGTAGCGGAAGAAACCCCTCGCTGGAGGGGTTTCTGTGCTTTTAAATTTAACATGCGTAATACCTCACTTTGCATAAGCCGTCGCTTCATCAAACTTGATCGATAGCAGGCGCGAGACGCCATCACTGCCCATAGTCACGCCATACAAAATACCGGCATGAGTCATGGTTTCGCGGTTATGAGTAATGACGATCAGTTGTGAACTTTTAGATAAATTGACCACCATCTGGCCATACTTGCGTGAATTGGCTTCATCGAGGGCCGCATCAGTTTCATCCAGAATCAAAAATGGCGGCGGATTGACTTGTGACATCGCAAACAAAAGCGCAATCGAAGTTAGCGCCCTCTCCCCGCCAGACAACATCGCCAAGCCTTTGATTTTTTTCCGTGGCAAAGTGACATTAATATCAATCCCTTCTTTACCCACCACCACTTCCTCTTTATCCATCTCCAACATCACTTCATCATCGGACAACAAGCGCGCTTCGCGATTTTTCCGCACCACCGGTGCTACTACTTCCAATTTAGCCGAACCGCCACCAAACATCTCAGCAAAAAATTGTTGAAAAGCCGAATTGATTTTAATAATTCCCTCTTTAAATTCGACATCGATCTTGGTCCGCAATTCCAGCATCACTTGTTTGAGTGAATTAGCGCTCGCTTCTAAATCACCTAGCTCTTTTTCTAAGTGAGTATCACGTTCGGTCACTTCTTTGAATTCTTCCAACACATCACCACGTTCGGCCCCCATATCTTCCAAGCGGATTTTCACTTTTTCCACCTGTCGCCGACGTTCTTCCTGCACTCGCCGATCTTCAGCCAAGACTTCATCGATCGAGACCACTTCATTTTCAAACATTAAAATTTCCCGATCCACCAAGACTAAACCTTCTTGGATTTCGCGTTGGAAATCTTCTTCTTCCCGCCGAATCGTTTCTTCTCGCGCTTGCCATTCGCCCCGCTTCGATGATAATTCACCGCGACGCGTTTTTAACTCAAACAATTCTCGTTCCGCTCCGCGTGTGGAATCTTCTTCGGTTTTAATGGCCTGTTTTAGTTCGGCAATTTTAGCTAAAATATTTTTTTCTTCAGTCGAACTAGATTCAATTTCATTTTCCAACGTTTTTTTCTCGGTCTGCAATTTAGCCACTTCTGCTTCTAAATTGGTCTCTTCTTTCGGTCGATTATAGGCACCAAAAAAATCGTCAAAGCGCCGACGGATCTCCGCTAAAATTTGCCGGGCCAAAGAAAAATCCGGCGCTTGTTCGGCTTTGGCTAAATCTTCGGTAATTTTACCGGCCAAATTTCTCACCGCCGACAAAGAAATCGGCCGATCAGTCTCGTCCTCTGGTCCAGCCGACAGACGCGCGGTCTTGACTTCGATCAAACCCTCCAAGCGCCCCAGACTACGAGAAATCTCATCACGTCGCAATCGCAGAGCGCGCAAAGCTTGTTCGGCTTCAATAATCTTTTTTTGTTCAACGCTCGCCGAATTGTCGGCGTGTAGTTTCTGGCTTAAAAGATTGATCCGCTCATCGAGCGATCGCAATTCTTCCAGCAATGATTGTTTTTCGCCACTCAATTTTTTCTGCCAGAAATCGATATGGACCTTTTCCCGTTTTAAATATTCGCGATACAAGACTTTCAACTCTCGACGCAACTCATCCGCCTTTTCGATTTTTTCTACTTGTTTTTTAAGAAATTTCAAATGGGGCGCAATTTCTCGACGCAGAGATTCCACCTGTTTTTTGTTGTCTTCGGTCTTGGCTAGCTTTTTCTCGCTTTCGTCGAGTTTCCATTGGTACAATTTTAATCCGAGAGCTTCTTCGATCATCGTTCGGCGCTCGATCGGGCTAGCTGTCAGGACTCGATCGGCTTCGCCTTGAGAAATAATATGATGACCGGAAGCGCCAAGAGAAATTTTGGATAGTAATTCTAAAATATCACGCAGACGAACAACCGTGCCGTTGATCGAATATTCGTTTAGTCCATCGCGAAAAACTTCGCGCGTAATTTTCACTTCATCAAAATCTAAATCAAAATGCCGATCAGCGTTATCAAACACCACCGACACCGACGCCCGATTGAGTCGACTATTAGCCACCGGACCAGAAAAAATTAAATCCTCGCCCCGCTTACCACGCAGAGACTTGAGTGATTGCTCGCCCAGCACCCAACGAAAAGCTTCGGCGATGTTACTATTGTGAACAAAAAAATTATTGGCAATAAAATTATGATTTCCTTCCACAGTTAAATCATAGACATAATCTTTGCCGTTTTCAGTTTTTATAGCGATGATCTCATCCCATAAGATATCGGATTCGGCGATGGTTTTGAGCCTCTTAAAATACAAACTGGTCCGAGGATTTATCTGACCATTTTTTTTAACAAATTCTAAGATTTTAATGACACCTTGGCGACTTGGCAGACATCGCCGTTCACAGTAGGCGCCTAAAAGCGGTAAAATTTTGCGCGCTGATTTGACATTGATTTGGGCTTCTTTCACCAAGGAGCGGACATCTTCTAAAATATTCTTTGGCAATAAATCAAGATTAGGATTTGAATTATCGATATTCAACAAATGCATTTTCTCGGCGACCGTGCGTTTTCTCCCATATGGCTTGATTATTTCAACAAAGCGACTGATTTGCTCATTGCCATACACGAAGACTGACCAATAAATTCTCTTGGTTTTTGCTTTGGTGTTTGTCGCGCATTTATTATTTTTTCTAATCAAGGCAACAATCCCCAAACGTAATAATAATGTAGCCACCCCTCGCGCCAAATCTTCACTAGCAGTGGAATATTCGATATATTGTTGTCGTTTAGGTCTTTCAATCAAATGAAAATACCCATCACCGGAATAGAGAGCCGATAGGAAAGCCGTAATCACATTTTGAGGCGATTGAAAAATTTGCGGTGGCACAATTTTATCCCGAGAGCCACCATCTATCTTCAAACCAAACATTCTATCTAGTAACTTAGTAAGAATCTTGGAAAAAATAATGACATCCTTTGTTCCTTTTTTATACGAAAAAACATGTGGCTCGAGATCGAAGCAATGCTTTGAACAATCAATGAAATCATCAATTATTTCTGGCTCCTCATTAACAAACCACACTTGAGCCGATCGACTGACTCGTCCTTCGGAGATTATATAACCCAAAAATCGAGCAAATTCTTTATCAAGGTATTCAGGCACTTTCATCGTCCCCGAACCTCTCGATTTCAAAACCCTTTGCGATAAAGCAGATTCAAAAACATTCCCCCGATAAAGATTCGGCAAATAACAGGCCGGCAGAGCTTGGGTTTGACGCAATCGAGCAAAAACTTTCTCTGGGGTTCCACAAACTCTGGCAAAAGCGGTAGTGGTTTTTATTCCAAGTAGTTCCATCTGACTATCCAAGACTCCAAGTAAAGCTGAACTATATGGAACATAAATACCCTCTTCTGGACCAAACATGGTGGCAATTTCAAACATCAACAGAGGTTGTAATTGGCCTTCCGTTGTGATTATTCGTGGCACGGCAATTTTTTCCCCAATCTTTATGGCATCAGCACGCAAGGTTTCAACTCGATCATTAACATACGAAAAAAGAGGGTGATACGGTGTAGCCTTAATCACTCGCCCCGAACGAGTGGTGATATCAATCATCGACGTTGGCGCTGTCCGACGAATAAAAGCTGATATCGGTTGCCATTCTGTTTTTAAGGTCTCGAGATTCAATGATGCCACTTTGATAGACCCGTTACCTTTGATGGCCATACCATCATCATACTGTTCAACAAAGCTAGGGACACGATTGGCCTTTAAAAATAACTCCTTGATTGAAATAACAGAACCGTCTTCAAGTTGAATTAAGGTTGACCCGTCAACACATTTACCAGAACCGTTCGGGCCCACCACGGCGGTAATTGGCGCGTCAAAAAAGAGCGACGATTTCTTGCCGAACGATTTAAACCCGCCAATTTCCAGCGATTTTAATTGCATTTACCCTGTTAAGTAAGATTTGACCTTAATTTTAAAAAACTGATTTTATTGAACAACCTTTCACTAAAACTAACCTAATTCTAGCATCATACACTGGTCAAATCTAGACTTTAATTTTTACTAAAATTAAAGTCTTACTAAACAGGGTGAATCAAAAATTTTAATCAAAAGAAAGGCCCAGGAGCGACGACAAGTCGTCGCTCCTGGGCCACCATTTTCTACTACTTAATCACAAACAGATAAAGGATGTCTTTTAGGACAATTTCTCGAGCCTCTATCTTTTGTTGATCACTTACCGCAGGCTTTCTTTTTTCGGCTGACTCAACCTCCTCACCGTCCCGAATGACAATCGGTTTTGAGACAACAACGCCCCGCAACGACCTCTTTTCAGCGGTGATACAACCAACAGCCAAAAGAGCTGTCAACATGAGAAAAATGATATTTTTCATCTCTCCTCCTTTCTATTCTCTGTCTATTATACCATACATACAGAAAAAAGCAAGAGGCACGTAATATCCCAATAGCTTCGCATCACTTGATGAAATATCATCAAGGATATGCCATACACAATAAATAAAAACATGCCGAAG
>MHTH01000014.1:1039-10211 GCA_001823055.1 Candidatus Vogelbacteria bacterium RIFOXYB1_FULL_42_16 | reverse complement strand
GTAAGTTATCTCTAACTACCGTAACAAAATCGTGACGGGAACTTCCTTGTTCCCTATGGCCTGGAATTCGAAGTAGCCGTGGCCCAAGTCATAGACGATGTCTTTCTGACTGGGCTCGACTCGATATTTCAAAGTCCAGGTTTTGTTCTTTTTTTTGACCTGAACGTCGCCTTCCTCGACGCTCATGTTGTAGCGGATGCCGTTGGGGATTAACACCTTTTCTGACCAGCGGCCGGAAGTCTGGGGTGGGGCAACAACGTCCTCGATCACTCCGCGGACCCCTGGCTGGACCACCTTCTTGCCATCGACATCGATGATATAGAGTGGTCCGGACGAAGCCATGGCCGGAGAACCCATACTCGCTTCCTTGCGGGCTTGGTCTAATCCAGCTTTAACTTGGCTCCAGTTGACCAGAGAAGTGGCGATAAGAGCCACCATGATGAAAGCCGTGCGTTTGGAGATTGTCTCCGCTTTCACTGACACTTTCATTACCCCGAACGCAAACACTGCCAACAGTAGCAGTCCCATTCGGAGTTGCCCGTATTGTTCGTCGTGCATGAACTTTCCCCACATTTCTGGGAAAAGCACACTGAAGGCTAACACTCCGAACACTGTCGAGGCAATCCCGACCAGCAGGACATTGTCTCGGTACGACTTGTACCAAGGGGTCGACGGGGTTGGTGTTGTTGGGGTGGTTGGCGCAGGAGGAGTAGTGGTAGTTGCTCGGCGATTTCTCACAGCGATTATGACAACCGCTGTAATTGCGCCAACAAACAACACTATCACACCCCCCAACAAACCAGTTACCAAAAAAGACAGTATGCTCCACATAGCTTTATCCTTTCATTCCTTTGATTACGGCTCCGACTAGCTTGTCGAGGCCCATTGCTTTGCCAACATCACCATTGATAGTGGCTTGGGCGGCGTCCGGGTTGTTTTGGAATTGATCCATCCGCGCTTTGAGCGCGTTAGCCTCTGCTTTACCTTTGATCTCGATTTTTTTTGCTTCCGCTTTGGCTTCCGTTACGATCGCCACTGCTTTAGCATCAGCGAGATAGGCGGCCGTCGAGGCTTCAACGTATTCTTTTTTCGTTGTTCCGCTGAATTCCACTGAGGCGATATCGGCGTAAACGAACTTTACACCAAAGTTTTTGGCTAGATGTCCGCGTAGAGCCTGAATTCCGCCAGCAAAACCAGAGTTTTGCTCGTCACCTTCCTCGGCGATCAGTTGCTTGTAGCTTCTGGTGCCGATGTATTGGCGACCGCGTTGGCTGGTTAGATCGATGACCGCTTCTAACCACCGATGAACACGGAATAGCGCCTTGTACGGATTGGTTACCCGCACCGTCAGCAGATATTCCACATCTACGGGTGTGTTATCGGTAGTCTCGGCGGATTCTACCTTGCCGTAATAGACTACGTCTCTAATGTAGATACTGCCTATGGTTCTCTCGCGCATGTCGGGCGTGGTCACTATTTTGCCATCCTTCTCTTCTTGTTTAGCCACAGTCCATTTGAACTTGTAGTTATAGATAGAAAAGAATGGCCATAGTCCTACCCAACGAGCGCCAGACCAGCGCTCGAACCAGTATCTTTTTTCTGGCTGTTCATCTGGCCGAAGTGGGACAATGTCCCAACTTCTTTCCCTAAACTTCATCTCCTTGGATTGGAGCAGAAATTTGTGGAATTCCTTGCCCCGCACTACGGCCTTAGCCGTACCTTCTTCGACAAAAGTAAAACAAATGTCAAAGTTGGCGAGGATCCAAGCCCAAGCGGGCAAGCTCGCCCAGCCGATCACCACCATGCCGATCAACATTCCGAACAACAATGCGATTAATTCCAACATACTTCCTCCTTTCCGCCTGTGGCGGATTTTAGTCACGATTTTGTTGTCAAAAAGGCTAGGGGAACATACCCCACACCTGTTCACTCTGTCTATAATTATACACCTTTTAGGATAAAAAGTCAAGAGGTAAAAAATGGCCATCTTGACAGGTAAAAACAATAAATGTATGATAAAAAAGGAATTTTTGGATCTTGAACAGAAAGGAGAAATTTATGTGCGAAGCGTTTGTGTCCGTAGTTGGTGGTTCTAAACAGGGGCCGACTAGTGCCATGGATTGGCCAATTATCGGTGGTCAACCGGTGGATTTGGCTCGACTGGCCGAGATTAGCGGTCGCGAAGAAAGATATGTTTATGGTCTGGTTGATCGGATCAGGTCGGCTTCTAGGATCAAATTGCCGACACCATCGGCCAAGTTGTCAGAAGAATTGTCTGCCATTGATAATCTGGGTGTCATCTATGACAGCTATCTGTGTACTCGCAATCCGATGATTCGGGCCTCGATTATGGTTCGTTGGATTCAGTTGGCGCAAACAGAAATTGAATTTCGGAAGCCGTCCCCGTTCGTCAGTTCGGGAACCGAGCTCGAAATTTATTTTTTGTGGCATGTCGCTCGGATCTGTCCGGGCGAGTGATTCCTGAGTCTCTCCCTTTGTGTTGTTGGCCGATCTGGTTTCGGCCGACATTTTTCTACAGCGCCCGCGTTCGGTTTTCAAACCGGCGCGGGCGCAATTTTTTTACCAAAATAATTTCTTTTTTAATAAATATAACATCAAATTACGACCGTTGATAGATGTTATCAATATAGTTTTAAAATTTTGAAACTAGAGACCAAAAATTTTCTTAACTTTTTCTTCCTCTGATATTTTTAATGCTTCAAAATAAACTACTTCTGATTTCAATGATAGGTCGGTTTTGAGTAATTCTATAAAATCATCATTTTGATAAGGAGAAATCCAAACACTGTTTTGCAGTTTAATAAAACCAGCTTCCGCCAATCCGTATCTAAAATAATCCCTCTTTTTCCGTTGGTTTTCTTTGATATCAAAAATTACCACTCGCCATTTTTTATCCCACCTTGTTTTTTGAAATTTATTTTTTTCTATAGATGTTTTTTTGTTTAGAATTTTCTCGCCTAATAGTGTTAATGATAGTTCACCTTTTTTACTAACAGTTATTAATTTTTTTCCTATTAAGTCCTTTATCTTTCTGTTGACGTAAGATTTTTGTTGATTTTGACTTTTATGCCAAATTTTTTTAATTGGTTTGATAAGTTGTAAAACATTTGGCATAACCATCGCGATGGAAATAATTCCACTAATGGCAATAGTAATCAATATGGCTTGAACCAAATAATCTCTCCGGTCTTCGTTTATTATTCTTTTTAGCATTATTTATATTATAACATCTGTTTACGGTCGTATACCAATGTTATAAAGTTAAAAAACTCATTTTGTGCTGGGAAGAGGACTCGAACCTCCATGGGTTGCCCCACTAGCTCCTAAGGCTAGCGCGTCTACCAATTTCGCCATCCCAGCTTTTTAAAAATAAAACCCTTGCGCAGGGTTTTATTTTTGTGCCCCGTGAGGGATTCGAACCCCCGACCGTTTGCTTAAGAGGCAACTGCTCTACCAACTGAGCTAACGAGGCGCAGATATAATATAAACGAAAAGAAAAAACTTTACAAACAAAAATTTGGAAAGTTTGGTGTTGGTGCCTGAGGCGGGACTCGAACCCACATGAGTTTCCTCACGACATTTTAAGTGTCGCGTGTATACCATTCCACCACTCAGGCTTTTCTTATATTTTTTCCTCTATGAGTTTCTTTTAAACTGTGGCAATTGGGGCAGAGGATTCTAAGGTTGGATAGGCGGTTATCTCTCTTGTCTCCATTTATATGATCCAACTCTAATGGTAATCTACCATCAATTGATTTTTTATTCCAGCCACATTCTTCACACTTTTCATTTTTTAATTTATCTTTAAAAAGTCTTTTTTTAAGTTTATAACTTTGGAAATCAGAATCTTTTTTAAGGATATCTTCCATTTTTATCCACGGCTTACCTATACCTATTAGCCCTTTATTCCAACCCATGCCTTTAAAATGCTTAGAATCTATTTTTAAATCTTTAATTATTCTTGCCACATGAACATAATTACCTCCAGCGGGTTTCAATCCTAATTTATAAATTACTTGTCTTAGACTTAAGGAGTCTTTAACAGCAATTTCAAGTTGGCTATCGTTCCATTTTCTTAATTTCATCTTTAAATTATATCATAAAAAGGAAAACGCACACAAACGTTTATATGCGTTTTCCTTTAAAACGGGAGGCGTGGGTGGGAATCGAACCCGCGTATAAGAGTTTTGCAGACTCTTGCCTTACCACTTGGCTACCACGCCTTGCTTGTTTTTTTAAACTCTATTTTTTTTTCAGTTTTTTACCATTATCCTTAACTTTGTCTGCCAGATTCCAACCTTTCTCAATCAAGTCTAGCTCAACTTCGAAAAAAGGTAAAATCTGAAGGCGACTGTGAGTTTTGATAAACTCTCGTAATTCGGTGCGGTGACGACGTGCAAAAAAAAGCGCTTCGGCTTCAAATTTTTCCGGCAGGACGGTGATCAGGATCGTTACTTTTTTGCCATCACGCGAGGGGAGACAATTGGTGACAGTGACCAAAGATTTAGTACTGGTTTGATCACGAAAAAAACGAGCGGCCAGCTCGCGAATGAGCGATAAACTTTTTTGCTGATGGAGATTCATCCCGTTAGAAACAGATCGCGATCTCTCGATCGTTCGCTGTGTAAATTAAGTTCTGGAAATTGATTAACATATGGTTTGTTTAAATACTGTCGCGATCGCAGTTTCTAACGGGATTCATTATTTTGTCACTAATTCAAAAGCCTCGATAAAATCGCTGGTGGCGATTTCAAATTTACTTTCCACTTCGGCGCCAAACTGAACGCCTTCTTCCGCCACATTGACTTTGTTTTTTTGTTGTTGCAAACCGACGATCTTGCCTCGGCCGATTTCGGTTTCGCGACGAATAATTTTAAATTGATCGCCTCGCGAAATTTTACCTGATAAGACGGCCCCACCGATCACTTGTTTGTCTTTGTTGCGATTGAAAGTTTTGAGAATCTTTGCTCGGCCGGTCATCTCTTCGCTGGTAACTTTGGGCGCGCGCTGACCCAACTCTGCTTGAAGCCACTCGGTCAATTTATAGATGACGTCATTGGTCTCGATGGCGATGCCGAATTTTTCTGCCAGATCGTTAGCGCCCCGTTCAGCTTTGACTCGAAAGCCGATAATGACGCCGGGAATTTCCCCGCCGGACAAGATTTTAACATCATTTTCCGAAATAGCGCCGATGCCCGATTCGATAATTTTAAAAGTCGCTCGATCGTGAGCAATCTGACTAATTTCTTTTTCGACCGCTTCTTTGGTGCCGGCGGTATCGGTTTTAATCACTAGCGGAATATTTAATTTTTCCAAACCATCACAATCGGCTGAAATTCCGATCGTCATTTTACCGATGATTTTTTCTTGATGAAATTTTTCGGTCATTTCTTCGGCTTCTTTTTTATCGGTCGTGTCGATAAATTCGGCGCCAATTTCCGGCATTTTACAAAAACCGTAAATTTTGGCTGGCGAAGAAAAAGCCAAGTCCAGACTTTGTTGGCCAAGAAAATTTTCCAGACGTTTGATCTTGGCTGACACACCACCAATGACAATAAAATCTCCAGTTTTCATGATGCCGTCTTTGATGATTACTGTCGCCGTGATGCCGGTTTTCGGATCAAGACTGGTTTCCAAAACGAAACCTTCGGCCGGTTTTTCCATCTGGCCAGTCAGTTCTTCCATTTCAGCTACAAGCAAAACTAGGTCAAGCAATTCTGATACGCCGGTGCCGTTTTTAGAATCAATGCCCAGCCAAGGAATATTACCGCCATAGCCTTCCACCAAGATATTGTTTTCCGCTAAACTTTGTTTGGCACGCTCCAAATTAGCGTTGGGTTTATCGATCTTGCTAAAAGCAACAATGAAAGGCTTATTAGAATTTTTGATCGAATTATAAGCTTCGACGGTTTGAGTCTTGGCCCCTTCTTCAGCCGAGACAATCAAAATGGCAATATCACAAATAATCGCTCCGCGTTCACGCATTGTTTCAAAAGCGGCATGGCCGGGAGTGTCCAAAAAAGTAATCTTTTTATCTTCACCGTTTTGGTTTTTGTGAATGACCTCATAAGCACTGGTATGTTGAGTGATACCGCCACTTTCCGAATCGACGATATTGGTCTGGCGAATATAGTCGAGCAATTTTGATTTGCCATGATCAATATGCCCCATGATGGCGATGACGGGTGGTCGTTCTTGTTTAGCTTCGATTGGGGCTTTGGCGGTAGTCATAATAGTCAATAATTAAGCCGAAAAAAGGCCTTAGGCCTTATTTTCTCAACATTCTAAACCTTTTTAACCCTTTTGGGAAGCTTGGGCTTTGGCGATCGATTCCCGCTCTTCATCGGACAATTCAAAATCGCTTTGACCATTGACGATCGGCTTGGCATAGACACTGACTTTGTCACGAGAATAAAGACTGGAAATCACCACCCCGTCGCTCATTTCGTCGAGAAGGGCAGTGGCAAAACTTTGATTACCGCCATGGTCACGGAAGGGATTAAAGCGCAGAGTGTAGACTTTTTGAATGGCGGTTTTGAGACGACTATCGATATTGTCGGTAAAATTTTTTAAGTGACTATGCTTGGTGGAAAGCTCGTCGATGCTTCGGCCCATATCGACCAAGACATCTTCCAAATCGCCGGCTTTTTTACCGCGGAAAATTTTTTCTAAGCGTCGCTCGAGATAGACGATCCACAAAACGAGCAAGACCAAAATTGTGGCTAAGCCGTAAATGATGGTTTGGTCTGTAGTTAAATTCATCCCGTTAGAGGCAGATCACGATCAATAGATCGCTTACTACTTTTATTTTATTGATTGATAATTTTGTAAACATTACATTTTAAATTTTATAGTGATCGTGGCCTCTGACGGGATTCATTATGGCTAGATTATAAACTAAAGCCATAAAAATACAAAATTGAATTTCAAAAATAGTCGAAATATTTTCTCTTGACTAATCATGTATTTTATGCTAAACTTAAAAACAGAACGGCGTGTTTGTAGGAAGAGCCAAAGGCTAGTCTGGCACGTCGAAATTTTTGAAAAAAAAGAAAGGAAGAGCTCATGTTAACCAAGCCAAAGGTTAAACCCGAGAGAGTCCTGCCGACACTTGAACAGTTGGCGGAGTTGTTGGGGATAGTCATCGCGATCGTGGTGAAAATCTTCAAGCAGATGAATCGACCACAGGTTCAGTATTGGATCGGTCACGAGAGGGAATTGGCTTCGGCCTTGAAAACGGCTTTGGGGCGAGGTTCCAAAGCCATCGATCCCCAACTCACCGACTGGCTCCAGTTTTACCGTGAGGTTTTCAACCTCGAGCTGGATCCGACTGACATCAAGCTACCAGCGGAGCGTTTTGGTTTTGGCTGGCTGGTCGTGGTCGCCAAAGGTCTAACCCGCAATGCGGTGTTTGACCGGTGTTGTCAGCGATTTGGTGGCAAAGCTTGGCGTTACTACAAAAATCTGGACGAAGCCGTCACTCACAACGATCGCGAGCCAATCGAGACCTATGTCATCCGCGTCCGCGACAGTGTCGAAGCCGATGAATGTCACCAGAACAAATCGGCCAACGATGTGATCAAGGCCGGTATCAAAGGGATAACCACTCTCGAGCAAATGTTGCTCGAGCTCTGGTATCACTGGAAAACCAATAACCATCTCGGCCAGAAAAGTCTGACGATTCACTCAGGTTCGCGCTCTGCCGATGGCAGCGTGCCGAACGCCCGCTGGGGCGACGGCAGGTTCCGCGTGGGCAACGTCGTTCCTGGTGATGCCTTCGACCATTGGCGCGTTCGTGAGGTAGTTTCCTTGCCCGTCGAAGCTTTGGCGGAGACGGGCTGACCCTTGTTACTTTTTCTCTTGGACCCTAATGCCCCGATGAAGACATCTGTCTTCATCGGGGTTTTGCTTTAATTAAGTTTTAAACTTTCGAGATTGGATGTCGAAAAATTCAAAAAAATGGAAATTATGTTAGGATGAAATTGATGCTTAATTTAGTCAAAAAATTATTTAAGTCTGGGCGGATTTATTTGGATACGGCCAGTGCCACTCCACTTGACCACCGAGTTTGGAAAAAAATGGCGCCCTATCTTGGGATCAGTATTTTTGGCTTGCCCCGTGGTGAGCGAAGCGATCTTTACTGGGGTAATCCGGCCAGTTTGCATAGTTGGGGAGTGGAGGCGGACAAAGCGGTCAAAGGAGCGCGGGCGAAAGTGGCCAAGTTTTTATTGTCTCAACCAGATGAAATTTATTTTACTAGTGGCGGGACGGAAAGTTTAAACTGGGCGATCTTTGGCGTGGCTAGTCTTTTTGCCGAGCCGAAACATTTGGTGGTAAGTGCGATTGAACACGAGGCAGTAATCGAGCCATGTTTGGAGTTGGAAAGGCAAGGCTGGAAGTTGACTTTTGTCTCACCGACCAAAGCCGGTCTGATTTCGCCGGAAGCAATCAAAAAAGCGTTAACCACTGAGACAGTTCTAGTGATCGTCATGATGGCCAATAATGAAATCGGGACGATTCAACCGATTCGTGATATTGCCAAAGTGTTGCGTCATCACCGTAAACAGACTGGCAAGGAGTGGCCGTATTTTTTAACTGACGCCTGCCAAGCGCCGAGAGCGTTGGAATTGAATGTTTTGCCACTTGG
Organism: Candidatus Vogelbacteria bacterium RIFOXYB1_FULL_42_16; assembly: GCA_001823055.1. Taxonomy (GTDB): domain Bacteria; phylum Patescibacteriota; class Minisyncoccia; order Phycocordibacterales; family XYD1-FULL-46-19; genus XYB1-FULL-42-16. Next base: position 1,543 of record MHTH01000014.1, on the reverse strand, counting down.
CGTGGATTTACTAGCACTTAATGGTTCGAAAATTTACGGTCCAAAGGGGATTGGGGCTTTGTATGTGCGACGGGGATTGAAAATTAAGCCCCTGCTTTTCGGTGGCGGACAAGAATTTGGTCAACGCTCGGGAACCAGTAATGTTGCCGGAATAGTCGGTTTGGCTCACGCTTTGGAAATTTGCGCTAATGAACGAGAATCAGAAATGGCGAGACTGACTAAATTACGCTACCGACTGGCTGAAGAGTTAAAAAAACTTTTGCCGGACGTTATTATTAATGGTGATTTGTCACTACGTCTACCATCAAATTTACATATTTCAATTCCCGGTTTGATTGGTGAACAATTGGTGATTGAGTTATCGGCACGAGGTGTGGCTTGTTCGGCCGGGAGCGCTTGTTCAGCCCTTGGCAATCAGGGCTCGCGCACTCTCCGCGCTATCGGCTTGTCACCCATCGTTGCGGAAAGTTCCTTGCGTTTTTCTTTGGACCGGCGCACGACGGC
>MHTH01000014.1:0-975 GCA_001823055.1 Candidatus Vogelbacteria bacterium RIFOXYB1_FULL_42_16 | reverse complement strand
AGCTTCGAAAAATCCGTACCCTAAAAAGTTTGCTGGCGATAAAGAGTTTGGTAATTCTAAATTCACAGAAATTACCATTTTTTCTTTTTTCCTAAAAATGCTATAATTGAGGTACTTGTCCCGTTAGAAACCGCGATCGCTTTAATGGTTTAAAACCAATAATATGAAAACAAATTATCAAATTTAAATTTACACAGTGAATGATCGAGAGATCGTGATCTGTTTCTAATGGGATGTTTCAGTTACCAGCATTAAAATATGGTTTTGATGAATTAGAGCCGTATTTTGACGGTGAGACGATGCGTTTGCATTCTGGCAAACATCACCAAACTTATGCCGACAAATTAAATTCCGCTTTGACTGCTTGGCCGGATTTAGCGCAAAAATCGATCGAGGAATTGCTGGCCGACGTAGGATCATTACCAGAAGCGATCCAAAAACCGGTGCGCAATTTTGGCGGGGGTTATGCCAATCATAATTTCTTTTTTGATATCATTGGTCCGCACCGCGATGATCTATTGCCGGCTGGAAAATTAGCAGAAGCGATTGTTCGCGATTTTGGCTCTTTTGAGAATTTCAAAAAAGAATTTTCCGACAAGACTATCAGTATTTTTGGTTCCGGTTGGGGTTGGTTGGTCGCCGATACCGCCGATCATTTATCGGTCACGACCACCGCCAATCAAGATTCGCCCTTAACGCTGGGTCTGAAACCACTACTGGCTTGCGATGTTTGGGAACATGCTTATTATTTAAAATATCAAAATCGGCGCGCTGATTTTGTGGAAGCGTTTTTTCAAGTTATTGATTGGGGAAGAGTCGAAGAAATTTTTACTAAGATTAACAATTAAAAAATAAAACCATGCGTCTTGAAGATCTAACTCATAGTCAAATGATTTTGCTCACTGCTTTGGTGAGCTTTATTACCTCTATTGCTACGGGGATTTTGACCAATTCTCTGATTAATAGCAATGATCC
>MHTH01000013.1:37140-37242 GCA_001823055.1 Candidatus Vogelbacteria bacterium RIFOXYB1_FULL_42_16 | reverse complement strand
GCATCGACTTTTTCCGGATTGGTCACAATTTTTATACCGGCAAGTAAAATCGCCACTGTGGCGACAATCGGCATCAAAGTAAAAACGACAAACTTGATAATC
>MHTH01000013.1:35788-36959 GCA_001823055.1 Candidatus Vogelbacteria bacterium RIFOXYB1_FULL_42_16 | reverse complement strand
TAAAAGTTTTGGTGCTAGTTGTCATTGGTTTTTAAAATGGCTTGTAATTCAGCCGAGGCAGAATCGACAGCCGTGCTGGCGCCCACTCGGCCGATATTGAGTGAATCAACCGCATCATTAAAAATAGTTTTGGTGCGTCTCGGCTCCGGATCATTCCACGACCGACTAATAAAAGCACTCCGATAAATAATCGTCTTTTTAGGATCTTTATCGCCCACGGCCAACAAGTCTCGTCGGGTCGGCGAAGCACCAGCCAGATCGGCTATTTTTTTGGCATTGACCGCACCAGCTAAAGTCTGGGCGACTTGAACCGCCGTATTAGACTTTTGACTACCGGAAACAACCGCTAAAACAACCAGACGACCGTAAGTGGCTCGGAGACCGGCTTTTTCTCGCTGTGGTACCGTAGCCAGATCAAAATAGAGGTGGGGATTTTTGGCGACCAAGTCTTTAATCTCACTACCAAAACCAAAATACATTCCTAGACGACCAGCATAAAAAGCTTCTTCCGCTTCGGGCAGAGATCGGTTCCAGCTATAAACAGCGCTGTTGGGATCGGTAAATTGAGTGAAAAACTGCAAAGCCGCCGAGGCTGGCGCCGAGGAGTTATCACTTGTGCCGAAAACTACACTCAAATTGTCATTGGCATCGCGAGTGATAATTTTTTCACCCGATTGAAAAAAGAGGGTCGCTAAAATTTCTTTTGTATTTTTAATATTGGTCGGCTCGCCCAAAGCCACGCCGGATTGCAAGATATTACCCACGACATCTTTTTTGGTCAAAGCCTGCCCCGCCAGCAAAAAAGCAGACCAATTGGCCGGCGGAGTGGCCAGATTGGCCACCGAAAAAAGATCTTTGTTGTAATACATCACCAGCGGATCCACCCAGATCGGTAAAGCCACCACTCCCTGTGAGCGCATTAAAATTTCCGCACCATCAAAATAAGTATCCTGAAAATCTCTGGCGGAAATCAGGGAATAAGGGATGGTGAGCAATTTTTTGCTTTGTTTGATTAAAAGTTCTTGCGGTAAAAAAACTAAATCCGGCCCACGATCTTCGGCCATCGCTTCAACTAAATCGGCCTCGAAAGTATCAGAACTTTTGGCTACATAATCGACTTGAAAAGATTTCTCATTTTGCTTGTTGAAATCGGACCAAAAAGACAACATTT
>MHTH01000013.1:0-35713 GCA_001823055.1 Candidatus Vogelbacteria bacterium RIFOXYB1_FULL_42_16 | reverse complement strand
AACCGCCAAAAACTAAAACGGCGATGATGGCGGCAAAGCCAAAGACAACTAAAAGAATCGCTTGAAAAGGATTTAGATTTTTCATATTTGTCCGTGTTTAGAAAAAATTAGACCATAATGATGATCGCCAGCCGAAAATTCGCCGGCCAATGAATTGATTTTTTCAAAACCATTGGTGCTAAAAAGTTCTTCGGCTTTTTCTGGCACCAAGACATCGGTCGGCTTGGGACCCAAACCACCGAAAGAATCTCGCCAATCGATCAGAAAGACTCGTCCACGCGTTCGCAATAGACGATGCATTTCTTTGACCACTCCAACTTTATCTTCGGCTTGAAAAAGAGCGTTGGCTAAAATAATCGCATCGAGTGATTCATCTTTCAATTTAACACCACCAGCGCTTTCAATATCGCCCCAGATAATTTCAACATTATTGAGACCGAGTTTTTGGGCATCGTTTTTTAGGCGCTCTAAAATATCTTTTTGAATGTCCACCGCATAAACCTTGCCGGTTTGACCGACAATTTTAGCGCAAGCCAAAGCATAGGGACCGATGCCCGAACCAAAATCAGCGATCTCTTGACCGGCCACTAGACCAAAATTGGCAACGATACTTTCAGGATCAGCAAAAGACATGATTTTATTATACAGTGCAAAACTCAAAGCTCAAAGTGTAAAACTAACATTCGCCCACATTTTGCGAAGCAAAAATATGGGCGAATTATTAATCTCTATTACAAACAAGTGAGCGAAGCAATCCCATCCCCTTCTTTCAATTTCATAATGCGCACGCCTTGGGTCGCTCGACCAATAGTCGGAATCTCGTCGATGTTGGTGCGAATAATTTGACCTTGCTTGGAAATGGCAATGATTTCCTGTTGGGTGCCATCAATGACTTTACTGACCATTAGCGGACCGGTTTTCTTGGTAATATTGACCGCTTTGACGCCCGAACCACCACGCTTCTGATCTTTAAATTCTTTCAGCAGAGTCCGCTTGCCGTGGCCAGTATCGGTCATCACCAACAAACTACCTTCTTTGAGAGAGGCCGGAATACAATCGGCGCCGACAATAAAATCGCCTTTTTTCAATTTCATACCGCGAATGCCACCGGCCGCTCGGCCCATTTCCCGCACATCAGACTCTTTAAACCGAATCGATTGACCCGATTGCGCGGTCAAAATCATTTGGTCGCCCTTGGCCACCGCGCAAACCGACAACAACAAATCGCCATCACCAAGTTTAATAGCGATAATGCCACTCCGGCGAACATCTCGGAAACTGTCAGCCGAGACTTTTTTGACATCACCGTCTTTGGTCACCATCAAGAGCGAGAATTTCACATCTTTCAAGACTTTTGGCATCGGTAAAATACTAGTCACTTTTTCATCATCGGTCAGCGACAAAAAATTCATAATTGACTTGCCCCGAGTCGCACGTTTGCCTTCTGGCACATCATACATTTTGATTTGGTAAGCCTTACCCCGATTGGTGAAGAAAAGCAGGTCGTCGTGAGTATTGGCGGTCAGTAAGGTCGTGACGAAATCTTCTTCTTTCATATTCAAATCAATCACGCCCACTCCACCTCGGCGTTGAGCCCGATATTCGCTCGGATCGGTGCGTTTGATATAACCGCCGGCGGTCAAAACTAGCACATCTTCTTTTTCCGGTACCAGATCTTCCAGATTGATTTCTTTGGCTCCGCCTTTGATTACTTTGGTCCGACGCGCATCGCCATATTTTTCCTTGATTTCCAAAAATTCCTGTTTGCTGATGGCCAACACTTTTTTTGGATCAGCCAAGATTGCTTTCAAGTCTTTGATTAAAGCCAATTTTTCTTTCAATTCGTCTTCGATTTTCTGACGTTCGAGGCCAGCCAGTTTTTGCAAACGCATTTCCAAAATGGCCACGGCTTGCAAATCAGAAAACTTGAAAGTCTTCATCAAATTGGCTTTGGCTTCGTCGGTATCTTTGGATTTTTTAATCAGCTTGATAATCTCATCGATATGATCAAGGGCTTTTTTCAAGCCTTCCAAAATATGCGCCCGTTCTTCGGCTTTACGCAGATCGTATTTAGTCCGCCGAGTGATGATCACCTGCCGATGGCCGATAAATTCTTCCAAAATCGAACGCAAAGGTAAAAGTTTTGGTACGCCTTCTACCAAAGTCAACATGTTGTAATTGAAAGTGGTCTCCAGATCAGTATGTTTATATAATGCATTTAAAATTTTCTGCGGATGAGCGCCAGTTTTCAGATCAATGGCCACGCGAATGTCGCGAGTCGATTCATCGCGAATGTCGCGGATGCCTTCGATCTTTTTATCCCGCACCAAATCAGCGATTTTGACGATTAATTCCGATTTGTTGACCTGATAAGGAATCGAGGAAATGATGATCTGAAAATTGCCGGCTTTGTTTTCGACAATTTCCGCTTCTCCTCTGATCAGCACTCCACCCCGACCGGTGGCATAAGCATGACGAATATCTTCTTGATTAAAAACCAAACCACCGGTCGGAAAATCGGGACCTTTAACATAAGCCAATAAATCTTCAGTGGTCGCCTCCGGATGATCAGCTAAATGTGCCAAAGCATCCATCAATTCGGTCAAATTGTGTGGAGGAATCTTGGTGGCCATACCGACGGCAATGCCCATAGCACCATTTAAAAGCAAGTTGGGCACGACACTCGGCAAAACCGACGGCTCTTGTCTGGTGCCATCATAGTTGGGAGTAAAATCAACGGTCTCTTTTTCAATATCGCGCAACAATTCCGCCGACAAGCGCGACATTTTTGCTTCGGTGTAACGCATCGCCGCCGCACTATCCCCATCGATCGAACCAAAATTTCCTTGGCCAGCAATTAGCGGGTAACGCATGGCAAAATCTTGAGCCATTCGGACCATGGCATCATAACAAGCCGAATCACCATGAGGATGATATTTACCTAAAACATCGCCCACTACCGTCGCTGATTTGCGAAATTTACTGCTGGCGGTCAAACCGAGCTCATTCATGGAAAACAAAATTCGTCGATGAACCGGTTTCAAGCCATCGCGGACATCAGGCAAGGCCCGACCAACAATGACGGACATAGAATAATCGAGATAGGACTCGCGCATTTCCGAAACAATATTGATCGCTTGAATCCGCTCTTCGCCCTCGGCGAAAATTTTCTCTATTTTTTCCGGTTTTGCCGGTTGATCTGTTTTTTTAGCCATAGTCGTTAATTATTTTTAAAGAGACCGGTTCTTTCCAGCATAACTCTTGCCCCGTGTAAAATTGAATCGGTCGTGTCAGTCAAACCCTCGGAAACCTTTTGCCAAGTAGATCTTTGATCGATGACCGCGACTGGAGCCGTTTCTTTTGGTGCTGGCGCCGGAGCTGGGCGATTGATATCAATCATAAAAAAAACCGCCCAAACAATAAAAATCAATCCGGTGCCAAAAATCGCCAGCCCAACGGCCAAGTTTTTTTTGTCAGCGTCATTTTTTCCTTGCCAACGAATAATTGTTTCTTGAAGACTCATAAAAATTAGATATCGGCTTTGATGATTATAACCTCACCAACTTTACCATCCAAATCTTTGCGTTTGACGGTCAATTTGTCGACAGTTGTTTCCTTGCCATCGCTGGCTTCTTTGAGAAAAATTTTTAGCGCTTCGGGATTGTCGTCATACATCACTGGCACAATCACGCTCGGCTCCAAACCAGCGACCACCTTGGCCGCTTCTTTTGGCTCGAGAACTTGACCTCCGCCGATCGGCACAAAAAGAATATCGACTGAACCAATATCTTCCACGGCCTCATCCGGCAATTTGGGATCCTTTAGCAAACCTAGATGACAGATATTGATCCCATCCAAAGTCATCGTATAAATAGTATTGACCGAGCCATCAACTCCGCCCGAGGCAATACCCCGCACAAAAATACCAGTTTTTTCATATTCGCCCGGACCATCAATGACAAAAGGCGTTTTGTTGGCATAGGTAACAGAATCCAGACCATTGGCTTCCGGCACATTAGAGGCAATCAGACACAAATCGGCGCCAAAACGAGTGACCTTGGCCTCGGATTCTTTAGCGACCGGATTAAAGGCCACGACCGTGTCGCCAAATTGCGCCTTGATAAAAGCCTGTCCGAAATAATTGATGATCATGGTTTACCCTATTAAGTAAATTTTAAATTGGCAGAAAAATGAAAAGATTTTTGAGCTGATTGATTTTTAGGGGGTCGCGAGTTTGACGAAACGAGCGTTTCAGGATTTTTTAAGCTTCAAAAAATCCGTACCCTAAAAATTAGATCAGCGAGAAAACTGTCATATTTTCTACCTTATTATACCAAAATAACCTTGGTTTGCAAAATCTTTTTTTCGTTATATACTCTACCACATTATAAGGACTGTGGGAAAAATCTCTCGGCCCGGATCAAGCGCCCTTAAAAGCCCTCTCCGAAGCCCTGAAATCGACTCCAGTGTTCGTCTAAAGACGGGCTAAATGTGTTATTTTATGGATAATCAAAAATTAGTAGAAATTGAAAACGAGGAAGCGGTCGGTGGCGTCGGTAAAGTCGCGGTTCGCGCTACCATGGAAGAAGTCACCAAGAATTCTTCCGCTCTGCCTGATGTGGGAGCGTTAGTCGAAGGTCGAGTAATTGCCAAGGAAAAGATGTCTTTGTATGTCGAAATCATTCCTTTTGGCACTGGTATTATTTTCGGTCGCGAATATCTAAACGCTCGCGATGTCATAAAAAAGGTTAATATCGGAGATTTGGTAACTGCCAAAGTCGTCGCTCTAGAAGGCGAGGAGGGCTATTTTGAGCTGTCACTAAAAGAAGCCAAGCAAGCCTTGGTCTGGAGTGACGCCGAAAAAGCGATCAAAAGCAAAGCGGTTTTTGATGTTATGGTCAAAGATGCCAACAAGGGCGGTTTGATTATGGAATGGCAAGGCATCGACGGTTTTATCCCCGCTTCTCAACTAAAAGCCGACCATTATCCGCGCGTCACCGATGGTGATAAAGACAAGATTGCCGATGAATTGAAAAAATTAGTCGGTAAAATGTTATCAGTCTCGATTATTACCGCCGACCCACGCGAAAATAAATTAATTTTCTCGGAAAAAAATCAGGATAATAAAGCCAAGAAAACTTTGATTGAAAAATATTCCCTCGGCGACATTGTCGACGGTGAAGTGACTGGCGCCGTTGATTTCGGTATCTTCATTAAAGTTGAAGATGGCTTGGAAGGCTTGGTTCACATTTCCGAAATCGATTGGTCGCTAGTCGAAAATCCGCGCGATGTTTTCAAGGTAGGCGAAAAGGTCAAGGCCAAAATTATTGAAATTAAAGACGATAAGATTTCCCTGTCGATCAAAGCCTTAAAGACCAATCCATGGTCCGAAGCGGAAAAGAAATACAAACGCGGTGAAATTGTCAAAGGGGTCGTGATTAAATACAATAAACACGGTGCGTTGATTAGCATCGAAGAAGGCGTAGCCGGTTTGGTTCACATTTCCGAATTCAAAACCGAAGAAGAATTGCGCAAAACTTTGGAACTAGGCAAGACTTATACTTTTACCATCAACTTGTTCGAACCCAGGAATCAGAAAATGACTTTGTCTTTCGGCGCGATTACCCTGCCGGAAGTGGGAGAAAAAAAGGAGGAAGGGAAATAATTGATAATTTTGAATTGCAAAAACTCTTTATCACCAGCAAACTTTTTAGGGTACGGATTTTTCGAAGCTTGAAAAATCCTGAAGCGTTCGGTTCGACAACCTCACGACCCCCTAAAAAGTTTCTGCCTCAACGAGTTCTTGTAATTCAAAATTTGTAAGTTTAACCCTCAAAAAATCCGCCAACTGGCGGATTTTTTGATTAGCTCCCCATATGTTTAACTTATGTAAATTTTTAATCTATATTTTCAACTTTTAACTTTAAAATTTACATTCACAAAAACTTGATCGTGGTTAAAAATTCTTTAGATCCATATATCATTAGGGTTTTTCCGGTTTGATACTCAACAAAATAAGAAGAACGTATGAGTTTAGAGTTATCGGAAGAAAATGTCCAATTTAATATTCTTCCCTTTTTACCACCGATGATAATATCTTCTGTACCCTTATATATTCTACCATTACTATCGATTTTTTTATACGAAGCAATAGCTTTATCTATCGAACCATTAAAAATATAGATGGTGGCAAAATTAGGTGCCATTCCAGCAAAATCACTGGAAATTTTAAAACCAAAAGAACTGAGTTCCGAATATCCATTTATAACTGGTGATCCCATTTTTTCTGGATATTTAAAAGAATACCCATCATGAGAATTAATAAAAGTTTTCCAATTATCTGTTAATTGTTCGTTTGACACATTCGTCACTTCTACAGAAATCTCTGATTTATTTTTACTTTCTTTGTCTTTAAAAAAGTAAGCTCCAACACTAACAAACACAATAACGACAGCAACGATCATTATCTTTTTCATATTTTTATTTTTAACTTTTAATTTTAAAATTTTGTATTGTCATCCTCGTTTTTTTCTATCACCTAAAACCTAAAAGCTATCATCTACTATTCACTTCCCCCATGGCCTTTTCTCTCCCCTCACCGACAATCAAATCCAGCGCTTCCACTGCTTGTTTAGTCACTTTCTTAAAAACTTTTAGTTCATCCGGTTTAAATTCACCCACAATAAAATCAATCAATTTCTCCCCCACCGGTTTTTTAAGTTTACCGGTTGGCGTCGTTGGGCACACACCCAACCGCACTCTGACAAAAGCCTGCGTTTTCAGCGCTTTGATAATCGACTCTAGACCCTTGTGGCCACCAGAACCGCGATTGAAGACAATTTTCATCGAACCAAGTGGCAAATCGAGATCATCATGCACCACTACTAATTTCTCCGCCATTTTCGGCCCCTTTATTTTATCACGCAGAGCTTTGCCCGAATTATTCATAAAAGTCTCCGGCAGAAGCGCCAATACTTTTTCGCCTTTTTTATTTTTCTTACCAGACAACAATTCGGGGAAAACTTCACCACTGCTTTTTTGAGCATTCAAAAGTTTATCAAATTTCCAGTCGCTCAAATCTTCCTCGGCCTGATATTTTTTAGCCCAAGCCTCCACTACCATCCGCCCGGCATTATGCCGAGTGGCTTCGTATTCCTCACCCGGATTTCCCAAACCCACAATAATATATGACATATAAATAAGCTTAACATACATGACAAAACCAGCCAAAACACCCTTATTTGCACAAGCTCAAAAACTATAGTAAAATTACTCCATGGAACCTGAAAATAGCGCTCAATCAAGCGAAAATTCGTCTCAAACTACCGTCAAAAACACCTCCAGCCAAACTTCAGCTACACCGAATTCAGGCGAGCAAGCAAAATCCAGCTCCAAACTATCTTTTTGGGAAATCGTTAAATTTGCCGTTATCACCGCGGCGATTGTTTTGCCTATTCGCACTTTTATCGCTCAACCCTTTATTGTCTCCGGCGCCTCGATGGACCCGACTTTTCATGATAAAGAGTATTTGATCGTCGATGAATTGTCTTATTACCTCCGCTCACCGAAGCGAGGCGAGGTGGCAATTTTTCGCTATCCTAAAAGTCCGTCGATGTTTTTTATCAAACGAATTATCGGTCTACCGGGCGAAACAATCAGCATCAAAAACAATCAAGTCACCATTACCAAATCGACTGGACAAGTTTTTATTTTGGATGAGCCTTATGCCAACGGCCTAACTTTGACCGAAGCCATGCCGACCAAACTGGGAGCTGATGAATATTTTTTAATCGGCGACAACCGTGAAGTCAGCTATGATTCGCGTCGCTGGGGACCAGTCAAAATGAAGTTCATGAAGGGCCGAGCTTTGCTTCGCCTGTTACCGCCCACTAAACTTGGTTTTATGCCCGGCAATTTCAGTCAAACAAATTAACCCGCCCAAATTTTCAAAAATTAATATGAAAAAAACTAAAAATAAAGAAGAACTCTTAAAGTCACCCAAGGGCATGCGCGATTTGATCGGCAATGATTTTTTCCATCTCCAAGGTTTTATGGAAAAAGCGGCCGAGATTTCCATGTATTACGGTTTTCAACCAATCGAGACCACCATGTTGGAAAAAGAAGAACTTTTCAATCGCAGTGTCGGTGAAAATTCCGATATTGTGACCAAAGAAATGTACACGATCAAAACCAAAGGTGGTGATCATTTAGCCCTGCGACCGGAAACCACTGCCGGTGTCATGCGCGCTTATTTCGAACACGGCATGCAAAGCTGGCCTCAACCGGTGATGCTTTTCAATTATGGACCAGTTTTTCGTCATGACAATCCGCAAAAAGGACGCTGGCGTCAATTCTACCAATTCAATCTGGAAGTCATCGGCACCAAAAAAAGTGTAGCTGATGCCATGGTCATTATGATCCTCTATACGATTTTAAAGGAGGCCGGTCTGAAAGATATCTCGGTCCAAATCAACAGCATCGGCGACAGTGATTGTCGCAACTCTTACCGTCGGGAATTGGTCAATTATTACAAAAAACATTTAAAAGGTATCTGCGCCGATTGTCGCGAACGCTTGAAAACCAATCCTTTGCGCTTGCTCGATTGTAAAAATCCGCATTGCCAAGAGGTCAAGCAAAACGCGCCAGAATCAGTCGCTTATTTATGCGCCCCCTGTAAGGCACATTTTAAAGAAGTCTTGGAATATCTCGATTCGTTCGGTATTTCTTACGAAATCAACAGCAATCTAGTGCGCGGTCTGGATTATTATTCTCGCACTGTTTTTGAAATCGTTAGTAATAAAAAAACTGTCGCCGAAGATGGGGTGGAAAGCAATTCGACCTTATCTCTAGCTGGCGGTGGTCGTTACGACTATCTGGCCAAAGTCCTGACCGGCAAAAAAGACGTGCCGGCGACCGGTGGCGCGATCGGCGTCGACCGAGTCTTGATGCAAGAAGAATACGCCAAATTGACCCCCCGAATTGTTAAAAAACCAAAAATCTTCTTTATCCAATTGAGCCAAGACGCCAAGCAAAAAAGTTTTGAAATCATCGAAATCTTGCGCAAAGCCAAAGTATCGATTACTCAGTCGCTAGCCAAAGATTCCCTGTCAGTTCAACTAGCCTTGGCTGAAAAAGCGGGTGTGCCTTTTGCCATTATTTTGGGCCAAAAAGAAGCTTTGGAGAGTACTGTCATTGTTCGCAATATGGATAACCGTTCGCAATACACTGTCAAAATCGATAAACTGGCCGAATACTTGAAAAAGAACCTCTAGCGTGTTAGCATATTGGCACTATGACTAAAATTGAAGTTAAACGAGGAGCCAACGAGACTAGCACCAGTTTATTGCGCCGTTTTTCCAAACGCGTGTCCGGCGCCGGTAATTTACGCAAAGTCCGTGGCAGTCAATACGCCGAACGCACCAAGTCCGAGCTCAAGAAAAAACTCGACGCTCTGAAACGCCTGACCAAACGCGCCCAAACCGAACGCTTGCGCAAACTCGGCAAAATCAAAGATGTTTTCTATCGTAAATCGGCTTAAACAAAAACGAGTTCCTAAACTCCCTTTTGCTTCTATTGCCGACAAAATATTGGGTCCCAAATATGAATTGGGACTAGTTTTTGTTGAACCGGCAGAAATACAAACGATCAATAAAAAATATCGTCACCATGATTATCCCACTAATGTTTTAAGTTTTCCCTTAACCGAAAAAGAAGGCGAGATTTTAATCAATCTGGTTCGCGCCAAAGAAGAAGCGCCGGATTTTGATCATGATTTTAAAAATCATTTGCTCTTTTTATTTATCCACGGTTGTTTGCATTTGAAAGGTTTGCGTCATAGCAGTATAATGGTCAAAGAAGAAAAGCGTTTCTTCCAGCTTTTTCGCATCAATGTCACGCCAAATCATCACCGGTCTGGATATCGGCACGGCCTCACTCCGAGTCGTCGTGTGCGAATATAAAAACGGGGACAATTTCCCGACGGTTTTAGCTTTAGTCAAAAAAAATTCTCGCGGTCTGCGTCGGGGTTATGTGATCAACGCCGAAGAAACTTTGGAAAGCGTTCGAGTGGCACTAGCTGATGCCGAAAGGATCACCAAATTAAAAATCAAAAAAGTTGTGCTCGGAATCGGCGGAGCCACTTTGGAATCAAAGTTGATCGACGGCTCGGTTTCGGTTTCTCGACCGGACGCCGAAATAAATTCACTGGAAATTACTCGGGCGATGGAATCGGCCGAAGCCACTTTGCCCGATGCCACCAATCGCAACATCATCCATCGTCTGCCCATTTCTTTCAAACTGGACAATAAAAAAGTCCTCGGGCGAGTGGAAGGTTTGCGAGGCAATAAACTGGAAGTCAAAACTTTATTTGTCACTTGTTCCAGCCAGCACTTGCGCGATCTGATCAAAGTCGTCGAGGAAGCCGGCATCATTGTTGATGACATTGTCGCTTCTCCACTGGCCGCCAGTTACGCGGTCTTATCAAAACTGCAAAAAGTTTCTGGTTGTGTTTTAGTCAATATCGGTTCGCAAACCACTTCGATTGCGGTTTTCGAGGAAAATCTACCAATCTCCATTCAAGTCTTTCCTTTGGGCTCGACCGACATCACCAACGATATCGCTCTCGGTTTTCGTATTCCTCTCGAAGATGCCGAGCGTGTCAAACGCGGTGAAGCCGAAGGCACGATCGCCAAGAAAAAATTGGACGATATTATTCACGCTCGCTTGTCGGATATTTTTGAATACGTCGAAGGCCACCTGAAAAAGATCGGTTGTTCCGGCCTCTTGCCGGCCGGCGTGGTTATTACCGGTGGCGGTTCCGGCATTGGTAATATCGAAGAATTGGCCAAAAATTATTTTAAATTGCCAGCCAAAATTTCCAGTCCAGAAATTGCCACCAATTCCAAAAATCAGATCAAGGAATCAGTCTGGTCGGTCGCTTACGGGTTATGTTTGTATGATATTGATGAAGACAACGAAAAGGGCGGGATGCAGAAAAGTCACCATACTCCAATGGTTTTTTCTGTCGTCAAAAACATCTTTAGAGAACTGTGGCCTTAGGCCAATTTTAGCCTTTAAAATCAACATATTTTGAGCTTATCCCCGATTTTTAATCGGTTTTTGACTTTTATTCGTCAAATGCTAAGATAGTGGCATTAAATTGTCTTTTTATTTATGCCAAAAATCACCCCCGAAGTAGAATCATTCGCTCGCATCAAGGTTATTGGCGTGGGTGGCTCGGGCACCAATGCCATCAACCACATGGTCAAAAGCGACACTCGCGGAGTCGAGTTTATTGTCATGAATACCGATGCTCAACATCTCCACCACTCCCCAGCGGAAAAGAAAATCCACATTGGTAAAAACCTGACTCGCGGTCTCGGTACGGGTATGGATCCGGAAATCGGCCGACGCGCTGCCGAAGAAAGTTTGGAGGATATCCAAAACGCCATCAAAGGCGCCGATATGGTTTTTGTCTCTTGCGGTTTGGGTGGTGGCACCGGTACTGGTGCCGCGCCAATTATCGCCAAGACCGCCAAAGATCAAGGCGCTCTAACGATTGCTGTCGTTACTCGACCGTTTTTCTTCGAAGGTAAAAATCGCATGATCATTGCCGAAAAAGGCATGGACGATCTACGCAAAGAAGTTGACGCTTTTGTGGTTATCCCCAACGATCGCATTTTGAGTATCGTCGACAAAGAAACCAAGCACACTTCGGCCTTTGCCATGTGTGATGAAATCCTCCGCCAAGCCGTCGAAGGTATCTCCAACACCATTACCATGCCCGGTGTCATCAACGTCGACTTTGCCGACATCCGTGCCATTATGCAAAATTCTGGCTCGGCTCTGATGGGTATTGGGGTCGCTGCCGGTGAAAACCGCGCGATCGAAGCCGCCAAAGCCGCCATTAGCTCACCGCTTCTCGACCTGTCGATCAACGGCGCCAAGGGGGTATTGTTCACCATCTCTGGGGGTGAAGATCTGACCATGTTTGAAATCCAAGACGCCGCCAAAATCATCACCGAATCAGTCGACAACGATGCTAAAGTTATTTTTGGCACCATCTTGGACAATAAATTAAAGAAAAATGAAGTTAAAATTACCGTTATCGCTTGCGGTTTCCCCGAAGGTGGGAGAAAAACCGTCTCGACGTTTATCAACGCCGATCGGCTGACCACCGAAACAAAAAATGATCAGAAAAATAAAGAAGACGAGGAAAAAGACATCGCTCCCAAACGCGATCGCGAATCTTTTTTCCGACCACGAGCAATCGCGCCGGAATCTCCCAGAATTATCGAAGAGAGCGACGATCTGAACACTACCGACACCGATGATGATTGGTCATCCATTCCCGCTTTCCTACGCCGGACAAAAAAATAGTAGTGCGATACAAATGTAGATTCGTATCATTAGTATCGCGTAATATTCGTATCTCATTTTATTAGTAAAAAATTATAAATTAATGTACGATCTCGCAATCATTGGTGGCGGTCCAGCTGGCGTTTCTGCCGGCATTTATTCCGCTCGCAAAAAATTAAAAACTATTATTATGTCCGATTTTTTTCAGGGTCAATCGGCCGTTTCGCCAGAAATTCAAAACTGGATCGGCGTCCGGTCAATCAGTGGTGAAGATTTGGCTAAACAATTGACAGACCATCTTCGTTCCTACGAATCTGATATTTTGACCATCAAAGAAGGCGACTTGGCCGTGGCGATTACCAAAATTGCTGACGGGTTTGAAATAAAAACCAACCAAAACAATCTCTACACCACCAAAACAATCTTGATCGCTACTGGCGGTCGTCGACGCAAATTAACTATCGCTGGCGCTAAAGAATTTGACCAAAAAGGTGTCACCTATTGTGCTTCCTGCGACGGACCACTCTTTTCTGACCAAGACGTCGTGGTCATCGGCGGTGGTAATGCTGGTTTTAACACCGCCAGCCAACTGCTCGCCTATTGTCGATCTGTGACCTTACTAGAAAGCGGTCCAACTTTTCGCGCCGAACAAATTACGATTGATAGCCTGCTCAAAAATCCTAAATTCAAAGCCTTGTCTGATGTGGAAATCATCGCCATCAAAGGCGAGCAATTTGTTAATCAGATTACTTATAAAAAAAGCCAGACCGGCGAAACGATCGAGCAACCAGTGACCGGCGTCTTTGTGGAAATCGGTTTTGAACCCAATACCGATTTAGTCAAAGGTCTGGTCGATATGACCCCGACCGGCGCCATCATGATAGATCATCAGCACCAGACGACTTCCACCGTCGGCATTTGGTCGGCTGGTGATAGCACTAATGGTCTGTATCATCAAAACAACATCGCCACCGGCGATGCGATCAAAGCGGTAGAAGATATTTACAGTTTTCTGCAAAAAAACAGCTAAGAGCCGATTATTTTTATCAAAATAAAAATCAGGCCGAAACCCACCAAAGTGGCCACCGTCGTCCAGCGTGTCGAGTGACCATGATGACTTTCTGGTAGCAATTCGCTAGCGCCGAGGTATAAAAAGAAACCACAGAAAATCGCCAGCACCGCCCCCAACCAAGTTTCAGACAGAAAAAATAACCCGGCCACCAAGATCCCCACGACCGGCGCGATGGCATCCAACCACAACCAGCCCCAGACTTTTTGGCGATCAGTGCCATTTTTAAGGGTCAAACCAACCAAACTCAAACCATCGGAAAATTTATGCGCTAAAACTGCCAAAGTGACGACCAAACCAATAGTAGTCGAGACTTGAAAAGATAGGCCGACCAAAAGACCATCCAAAAAACTATGGATCGATAAAGTGATCGCCGACAGCCAACTGCGCGCCTGATGTTTTTCATTGTGACAATATTCTTCAGTGTGCGGATGGAAAAAAACAAAGCGATCGAGAAAAAGATAAGCGACAAAACTCATGCCAACAATCATCGCAATGGTTTCTGATCCCCAGACAGCTCCGAGTGCCATTGCCTCCGGCAATAAATCAAAAAACGCTACCGCGATCACCGCCCCAGCCGAAAAACCAAGGACCAAATGCAAGCGATCACTAAAACGTAACGCCAACCAACCACCAAGCAAAGTAAAAACCAAAGTCAGTAAAGCAATAATAAAAAGCATATGATTGTATTCTGCTCGTCTTTTTAAAAAAATCAACTAAAAAACTTGTCGAAGACACAACTTTTTAGGGGGTCGCGAGGCTGTCGAGCCGAGCGTTTCAGGATTTTTCAAGCTTCGAAAAATCCGTACCCTAAAAAGTTGGTGTCGAGTAAAAAGTTTTTTAGTTGAGATATCAACATTTTTTATTGTTAGCAATTTTCATAATGTTATAATTAAAACATATGGAAAACTTATTAGCTCTTAGTTCCGGCCCCGCGTGGTTGGACAAAATGCCACCAGAAGTCTGGGGCATCTCGGCGTTATTTGGCGCCGTCGGCGCGACTACTTTTTTAGTCGCTTTAATCATCTGGACATTGGTCTGGAAAGGTTTGGCTTTGTGGAAAGCCGCTCGTCATGGTGACAAGTGGTGGTTTATCGCCTTGTTGGTGATCAACACGATTGGTTTATTAGATATAATTTATTACTTCTTGGTCCGCCGAAAAAAGAAGTAAGGAATTTTAAATTTAGTTTAACTACTATTAAACCCCTGCCAATGGCAGGGGTTTAATAGTTTAGCGGAGGCGATGTTCCGAAGTTTGAACCGAAAAAGTGTTTCAAATTCAAGGATATTGATAATAGTATACAAGAATTAAGGGCAATGTACAAAGTTCATCCGGAATGGTTTGAGATTCCGAAACCGAAATCTGATAAAGGGCAGAACATGGTGGATTATGCTATTTCTTAAAAATTCTGATCTTTATTGAAACCAGCGTACTAAAATGTCTACTGCTAAAATTGCCGTAGCTCCAGCAGATATGACCGTTGCTACCATTATCCACTTGGTTAAACCGAGAGCCTTTTCAGTTAACAACTCAGAAGATTTATTAAATTGATCTAATCTGGAGTTTAAATCTTCTATTCGCTTATTTAGATAATTTACCTGCGTCCCTATTTGACTTCTAGTGTTTGCGATCCCTGTTGTCATCAATTGCATAGCTCTCGTGAGACCTTTCATACCACTTGGAGCAGCACTCTCGTGTGCAGTATCCCATTCTGACTTTTCTAACTCTGGAAATGGATTTGAGTTCATGTTTTCTATAGAGCTAAAATTATTTGAATAATAAGTCCAATAAGCATCGCTACTGTTAAACCAACAATCCACCAAGTGAGGCCTACTAATTTATCTGTTTGTTTCGAGGATTGCTCGTTGAAAGTTTTGATTGTTTCTTCCAGTTTTATTAATGTGCGTCTAGTTAACTCGTCAGAAGCCAGTGAACCATAGTGGGGACTTGATTGATTTATCAATTGCCATAGTTGCCCATCTTTTGAATCTTCAAGTTTGGGAGCAAAATTAGTCATATTATTTTCTTCTATTATACGAAGATTGATTTGTCGGCCTCAAACTAACTTCTAATTCTTGAGCTTTTCCTCTCACCCCACCCACAGGCCTACCGAGTTTTAAACCAATCACTCTTGTTGGAGTATTTTCCCTTGCTAATTTGGTAAGTTTCTTCTCTTCTTGAGGAGACCATGGCTTACCAGCATTTCTTATGTATTTTGGTGTATTCATAATATAATTTATTAACGATTCCCTAATAAAGTTTTTGGCATAGTAAGATCAACCACTCTAGTCATCGCATTAGTTAACTTAATTAAACGAACAGCATTTACTACAGTAGATTTATTAACATACCCCTCAGTAGTAAAAATAATTTCATTATTTGCTCCTCTCATGGTAAGCCGGAACATGTTTTGTTTGTCCTTCCAAATTTTTAAATAAGGCATTTTAATTGGTATTTCCCAACTGTTTATTTTAATTTTAGAACCGTTGGCGTCCTGTGGATTAGTAGTGTTTGACAGTTTGTAGTGGTCTGAGCTATAATCTTTGTACGCCATTGTACACCATGACCAATACAAAACAAGTTGACTTGAATAAAAAAGAATTGGCTACTGTGAAAGCCATCCGAAACTCCGTTGTTCACTTTGGAACAGCTCCTTCGACTCGCCAACTCATGCAGACATTGGGTTACAAATCTACTTATTCTGTAATGCTTATAATTGACAAACTTGTTGATGCTGGTTATCTCACGAAACAAGATGGGAAAATAAAACTTATTAAAGATCTGCGAGTAAGTGATGCTCACGCTCGAACAGTCGACATCCCTCTTGTGGGAAGCGCCCCCTGTGGAGCACCATTTTTAGCAGAACAAAACATAGAAACAATGATCCCTGTCTCTATTCAACTAGCAAAACCATCGCATAAATATTTTTTGCTTAGAGCGGTCGGAGATTCAATGAACCTAAAAAATATTAATGATGGTGATTTGGTATTAGTGAGACAACAAAATACAGCAGAAAATGGAGACACCGTTGTAGCTTTGATTGATGATGACGCCACAATTAAAGAATTTGAGAAAAGAACAGATGTCGTATTACTAAAACCAAAATCTAAAAATAAAAAACACAAACCAATTATTCTTACAGAGGATTTTATGATTCAAGGAAAAATAGTCGCGACAATTAGTGATTTTTAGTCTTTTTTGTAAGCAAATGTTATCATTTAAATAATAATTTATGTCTCTAGTAACAATCCCCGAAGCATCAAAATGGGCGTCAAGCTTTCTTGAGAAAGAAGTTTTGCCAACAAATATTTCTTATCTTGTCCAATATGGAAAGGTAAAAAAACATGGAGAGAACGGCTCAACTATGGTTGATTTGAATGATTTAAAAAAGTATTACACTTCATATAACGGTAAGCGCGAAGTAAGTTGGAAAAAAAATCTTGGTGATGATTTAAATTGGGCTCTTTCTTTCGATAATTTAAGAGAAATAGATACTACAAAGCATGTCCATCGACTCCACCCATATAAAGGCAAATACATTCCGCAGCTTGTTGAATATTTTATAGATAATCACACTGATGATTTTAAAAAGGAAGCTTATTTCAAAGCTTGCGATATTATTCTTGATCCATTCTTGGGTTCAGGAACAACAATTATCCAATCACTAGAGATGGGTATTCATTCTATCGGCATAGATGTCTCGGAGTTTAACTGCATGATTTCAAGTTGTAAGGCTACCCACTACGATGACGAATACTTACAAAAAGCAATTAAGAAATTAACTGTCTCGCTTGATTCTTTTGAGCACGATAATAAAATTCAAGATTTTGAAAATGAACTTCTAGCTGAACTTTCCAAATTTAACTCGGTGAATTTTCCAGGGTATGACTTCAAATACAAAATTAATCAAGGAATATTTGATGAAAATAAATTTGCCACAGAAAAAGAGAAAGAATTTTTACCTATTTATCAAAAATTACTCAAAAAATATTTAATTAAACTAAAGCAGGACAAGTCTGATTCCTTTCTCGATGTTTGGTTCATGGATAATGTTCGCCGTGAGATTGACCATGTATTCCAAACAATAAAACAAGAAAAGGATGTTAAGACTCGCAAAATCTTAGCGCTTATTCTGAGCAGAACAATTAGATCCTGCCGTGCAACTACACATAGCGACCTAGCAACACTTAAAGAACCTCAACTTACGACTTATTATTGCTATAAGCACAAAAAAATCTGCAAACCACTTTTCTCTATAACAAGCATGCTAAACCGGTATGCTCTTGATACTCTAAGTAGAATCAGAGAATTTAACAGATTACGTAAACCTGTCCATTATTCTGTTTTAACTGGAGACTCAAGAGCTGTAAATATTTTTGAAAAAATAGAGAAACAAAACCCAGAGTTTTCTAAAATTCTTAAAAAACAAAAAATTACAGGTATTTTTTGCTCGCCTCCTTATGTTGGACAAATTGACTATCATGAACAACACGCTTATGCTTACGATCTTCTCGGATTTAAACGAAAAGACGATTTAGAAATAGGCCCGCTGTACAAAGGACAAGGAATGGAGGCTCGCCGATCATATACACAAGGGATTGCAGATGTATTAAACAACTGCAAACAATATCTCAAAGCAGATTTTGATATTTTTCTTGTGGCAAATGATAAGTATAATCTCTATCCAGAAATTGCAGAAAAAGCGGGGATGAAGATTGTGAATCAGTTTAAGAGACCTGTATTGAATCGTACAGAACGTGATAGAAATCCTTATTCAGAAATTATATTTCATTTTAAGACAAAATAATTTATGGCACTATCCAAAGAACAAAAACAAGAAATTAAAACATACCTTATTTCAAAAATAAGAACAAAGCTGGCGGGTTATGATCCTGAAACAAATTCAATGCCATTTCATTTTCGCCTTTTGGGTAAAGATCGGATGGCCTTGTTTTCTTTTATTCATTCAGTAAATACAACCCTCGGGACTTCAATATTTGAAAAAGTTGGTCAAATGATTGCGTTACCTCATGCAAAAGAAGCAAAAGATCAATTTAAAACATTTGAGGGTTTTGTAAGTAGTGAAGCTGTTCTCAAAATTGATTCGATAATGAGAGAATTGAGATCGGCTAGTCGGAAACCCGATAAAGATAAGGAGGTTAAAGAAATTATATCTTTGGCCCAAAAAGGAGAAATGGGGAATAAACTTAAAAAGCGTGTCGACCTTTTTGTAATAGATAAGAACGGGGTAGAGAATTATTTTGAAATTAAATCTGCAAAGCCAAATATCAATGAATTTACAGGAATCAAGAAACAACTTCTTGATTGGGTAGCGATGCGTGGAAGTATCGACCCGAAAGTGAAAATCAAAACTATTGTAGCTATCCCTTATAACCCCTATGAACCACAACCATATGAACGGTGGACACTTCAAGGATTATTTGATTTAAAAATAGAAGTGCTCGTTGGCGCAGAATTTTGGGATTTATTAGGAGGAAAAAATACTTATGAAGATTTACTCACGGTATTTGAGGAAGCAGGAAAAGATCTTTACTCGGAGATTGATACAAAAATGAAGCAAGTCGGTAAAAGACTTGAATAGCCTAAAAAACCCTTATTCTACTTAGGTTCAAAGTTGCAAATCTGGCGGAGGCGGGAGGATTTGGTCACGAGTTACTAAATATTTTGCTTCGGTTACTCGCAAAATATAAAGTACTCTCGACCCCGGCTCGGTTCTCAAGCTTCGCTTGTTTGAACCTGTGCCCTTCAAATCCCCTGCCACAAAACCGCTATCCATTTTTAATATATCTTCATGTTTTCGATATATTAAAAATAGCTAGTGCGGAGGCGGGAGGATTTGAACCCCCGAGGGGCTTTCACCCCTGCCGCGTTTCGAATGCGGTGCCTTCAACCACTCAGCCACGCCTCCGTGAAGACAAGCAAATCCTAACACTTTCTTGGCATTTTTTCAAAAAAATGTTAGGATTTTTATGTTTTTCGGCCTTATCATTCCTGCCTGCAGGCAGGCAGGTAACGGCAAAGGAAAGACAATAGAATATTTGGCCTTATCGTCTAACGGTTAGGACAGCGCCCTTTCACGGCGTAAATCCGGGTTCGATTCCCGGTAAGGTCACATCATAGAGAAAAGAGCGCAGCAGTGCGCTCTTTTCTCTATGATGTGAAGGTGGACCACATAAATTATGAGTGCGAAACGCAAATTTATTATTCCACTTTAATCTGATTAAATGCTATCATAATCTTTAATATGACCACCATCATCGTCGACTACATTACTGCCATTCTCGCAGTCACTGGCTACCCGGGACTAGTTTTTGCTATGGCACTGGAAAGCATGATCTTCCCGATTCCCAGCGAAGCGATTATGCCCTTTGCCGGCTTTTTGTGGTATTCGGGAGAAATGACTCTGCTTGGTATTGCTTGGTGGAGTATGGTTGGCAGTCTGATCGGTTCACTGTTTTCCTACTGGCTCGGATATTATGGCGGTCGGAGACTGGTTTTGCGTTTCGGTCATTATTTATTGCTCAATGAAGAACACCTGAAAAAGACGGAAGAATTTTTTGCTCGCAGTGGCGAGAAGGCGGTTTTTTTCAGTCGTTTTATTCCGATCGTCCGACATCTGATTTCTATTCCAGCCGGGATCGGAAAGATGAACCTAGGAAAATTTGTCATCTATACCGCCATCGGTGCTTTTTTGTGGAATGATCTTCTGGCCATCATCGGCTATTATCTGGGACAAAATTGGGAAATAATCAAAGAATATGGAAACTATATGGACATCATTGTTGTTGTGGGAATGGTAGCTGTCGCGATCTGGTTCTGGTGGAGAAAAAGACGATCATAGTTATCCCCTTTTTCTATACAATATTCGAACCATAGATAGTATAATTTATACATGAAGTCAAAGTGGTTCGAGTATAAGGACAAAGCCGTTAAATTAAGAAAACAGGGTAGATCAATCAGAGATATTGAATCGGAATTAAAAATTCCCCGCTCAACTTTGAGCGGTTGGTTTAAAAATATTGAGCTGAAAAAATCGCAAAAAAAGATCCTCGAACAAAAACATCAAAAAGCTTTAATCAAAGCCAGAAAAGGTGCGGTAAAGTGGCACAATAAACAAAAAGCTGACAGAATATTAGTTGCTGAAATCGAAGCAGAAAAAACTCTCAATAAAATACTTATAAATGATGAGATTTTGGAATTAAGTTTAGCCATGCTTTATCTTGGAGAGGGTACAAAGGCCGGAACAAAAACAAGCATGGGTAATTCTGACCCATTGATTTTAAAATTATTTCTAAAATCAATACAAAATTTATACAACCTAAAAATAGATTCGATTTCTTTTTATTTACATTTGCGAGCAGATCAAAATCCGGAATTAATGAAAAAATACTGGTCAAGAGAGTTAAAAGTGCCGATTAAAAGATTTAGGAAAGTATCGATAGATAAAAGAACGATAAAAACAAAAACTTACTCTCACTATAAAGGTGTCTGCGTAATTGATTGTGGTAACGTTGCAATACAACGAAAATTAGTATACATTAGCAGAAAGTTTTGTCAGAAAATTATTGAAAATATGGGCCTGTAGCTCAGCTGGTTAGAGCGTTACATTGACATTGTAAAGGTCTGCAGTTCAAATCTGCACAGGCCCACAAAAACTGCTTTTAAAGTGGTTTTTGTTTTGGGTCATTTTTTGTTATAGTCCCATTATGAAAATTCTAGCCATAGAAACCAGTTGTGACGAAACGGCTATCAGTATCGTTGAGGCCAAGGGCGGTTTAACTAAACCGGTTTTTTCGGTCTTGACCCAATTAGTTTCTTCTCAGATCGAACTTCACCGCGAATTCGGCGGTGTAGTGCCAATGCTCGCCAAAAGAGAGCACGGCAAGAATTTAGTGCCCCTATTAATTGAGGCGCTAAATTCGACTTCAAAAAACCCCGTAAAACTCGCTGATGGGCTCGCCACGGGGCAAGCTAGAAAACTAGAAAAAATTCTCGAAAGAGAGCCTGAGTTAAGAACTGCTTTTTTTGATCAGATCGTGGACATACCAGCGCCAAAAATTGACGCCATCGCTGTCACTTCGGGACCCGGCCTTGAACCAGCCCTGTGGGTGGGAATAAATTTTGCCCAAGCCCTAAGCTTGCTCTGGGATATTCCAGTCGTGCCAACCAATCATCTCGAAGGACATTTAATTGCCCCACTTTTAAATAAGAAAGTAATAAAAATTTCTTTTCCGGCAGTGGGAGTCATCATTTCGGGAGGGCATACCGAATTGGTTTTAGTTAAAAAATGGCGTGACTACCAAGCCATTGGTCATACTCGCGACGATGCCGTCGGTGAAGCTTTCGATAAAGTTGCTCGCCTCCTCGATCTACCATACCCAGGCGGACCAGAAATCTCCAAACTGGCAGAAATTGGTAAAAAAAGAGATGAGATCAAACTACCACGCCCCATGCTCCACTCCGGTGATTTTGATTTTTCTTTTTCTGGTCTAAAAACCGCCGTTCTTTATCTCATTAAAAAATTGGGCGACCTTTCCTCCGAGCAAAAAGCATCTATCGCTAAAGAATTTGAAGACGCAGCCGCCGAAGTCGTTGTCGCTAAAACAATGTCGGCTGCTAAAAAATACGGCACCAAGTCGATCATCGTCGGTGGTGGTGTCATCGCCAACCGCGCCATTCGCGAGGCTTTTACTAAGACTGTCACTAACACTGACCAAAAAATCTTACTCATTCTCCCCGACCAAAATCTAACTGGCGACAACGCCACCATGATCGCTGGCGCTGGTTACTTAAAATTGACAGTTAAAGCTAAACTCCCAACGATTGGTAAAATCAAAGCTGACGGGAATCTAAAGCTTGGAAACTAAATGTTATTTCAAAACTTTGAATTACGAGGCACAACATTTTAAGGGGGTTTTGAGCGTGTCGACGCGAAAACTTCAGGATTTTTCAAGCTTCGAAAAATCCGTACCCTTAAAATGTTGTGCCGAGTAAAAAGTTTTGAAATAACCACTTTTCTTTGCTAATATGGTCTAAATGGACCCAAAACTGGAAAAACCCTACAATCCAGCTGACACTGAATCAAGAATCTACGATCTCTGGCAAGAGAGCGGTTTTTTTCAGCCAGAAAACCTATCTGGTGACCGTTCCAAACCTTTCACCATCATTATGCCTCCGCCCAACGCCAACGGCCATCTCCACGCCGGTCACGCCCTCTTTGTCACGATTGAAGATTTGATGATTCGCTACAAGCGGATGCGAGGCTTTAAAACTCTGTGGCTACCGGGCGCCGATCATGCCGGCTTTGAAACCCAAGTGGTCTACGAAAAGAAATTGGAAAAAGAAGGCCGGTCTCGTTTTGGCATGGATCGCCAAAAACTATACGACGAGATTATGGCTTTTACGCTAGAAAATAAAAAATATATGGAAGCGGAGCTAAAAGCTCTCGGTGCTTCCTGTGATTGGTCAAGAGAAAAATTTACTCTCGATCCAGCGATCATCAAAACAGTTTACGGCACCTTTCAACAACTCTATGACGATGATTTGATTTATCGGGGCAAGCGTTTGGTCAACTGGTGCACTAAACATCAAACTTCTCTGTCTGATCTGGAAACAAGCACCGAGACTCGGATCGACAAACTTTATTATCTACAATACGGACCATTGGTCGTCGCCACTGTCCGTCCCGAAACCATGTTTGGCGATGTAGCGGTAGCGGTCAACCCAGATGATGAACGCTACCAGCAATATATCGATCAAGACATTGAAGTTCAAACGCCGATCGGTTCAATGAAATTAAAAGTCGTTGCTGATCCAATCGTAGAAAAAGATTTTGGCACTGGCGCTCTGAAAATTACGCCCGCTCACGACCAAAACGACTTTGATTTGGCCAAGCGACACAATCTCCCCGCCATCGAAGTCATCGATCAATTTGGCAAACTCAACGACAAGACCGGCAAATATACCGGCCTGAAAGTCGACGAAGCGCGGACCACGGTCGTTGCCGATTTAAAAGAGCTTGGCTTGCTGATCAAAGAAGAACCTTACGAACACAATGTCATTGCCTGCTATAAATGTGGACGGGTTTTGGAGCCAAGAGTCATTCCCCAATGGTTTGTCAAAATGGAACCATTAGCCAAACCAGCTCTGAAGGCAGTTTACGATGGCGACATAAAAATTATTCCCGATTTCTCAAAAAAAATATTTACTAATTGGTTGGACAATATCCGTGATTGGAATATCTCTCGCCAAATCGCTTGGGGGATTCAAATTCCGGCTAAAATTTGTCCTAAATGCGATTTTGGTGTACCTGATCTGGAAAACAAAAAAACTACTTGCGGCCAATGTGGCAGTGAGTTAGTCCAAGATCCAGACACTTTTGATACTTGGTTTTCGTCCGGCCAATGGCCTTTTGCCACTCTCGGTTATCCGGAAAACAAAGATTATAAAAATTTTTATCCGACCGCTGTGATGGAAACCGGTGCCGATATTCTCTTTTTTTGGGTCGCCCGCATGATTATGCTCGGTCTCTATCGCACCAATCAAATTCCTTTTCATACTGTTTATCTGCACGGTATGGTTCGCGACGGCCAAGGCCTCAAAATGAGCAAGAGTAAAGGCAATGTTATTAACCCGATCGAGATTGTCAATAAATACGGCGCCGACGCTCTCCGCATGGCGTTGGTGATTGGTAATACTCCCGGCACAGCCATGGCTCTAGCCGAGGATAAAATCAAAGCTTACAAACATTTTTCCAATAAACTCTGGAATATCAGTCGATTTATTTTAAGTTATGCTCCGACAGACAACGAAACGCCGACCGAAGCCAACTTATTGAAAGAGTTTAACGAGTTAGCGACCGCTGTGACAAATGATTTGGAAAATTATCGTTTTTATTTAGCAGGTGAAAAAATTTATCATTATGCTTGGCATCGTCTGGCTGACGAAATTATCGAGGAAAGCAAAGCGATTTTGGCCACACCAGGTGAAGTCGCCGATACCCGTCGACAAACCCTGCGTCTGATTTTAGGTCAAACTCTTAAACTGCTTCATCCTTTTATGCCTTTTGTGACCGAAGAATTATGGCAGATCGGTAAATTTTCCACCACCAGTTCATTATTAATAGTTGAAGATTGGCCTCACCAAAATGACTAGTACCACTCTAGCAACGATTGACCCACAAATGATTCTTTTGGCTTTTGTCACCGGTTTTTTGCCAGTGATTTTATGGTTATTGTTTTGGCTATGGGAAGATCATAAAAATCCCGAACCTAAAAGCCTGATTCTTTATACTTTTACTCTTGGTTTGGTTGCTGTCTTTGTGGCCTTTTTTTTAGAAAAACTATTTGAATCGCCGTCTTTAGAGATAAGCGGTTGGATTGGCTGGCTGTCGACTCTACCTTTCATCAATATGGCAGTGATCGAAGAACTGGTTAAATTTAGCGCTATCGCTTTTATTATCGGACGCAATCGCCACCTAGACGAGCCAATCGATGCCATGATCTATATGATCACGGTCGCTCTCGGTTTTGCCAGTATGGAAAATCTTTTGTTCTTAATCAATTCTTTGTCTCAACAAGAAACTTTTGGCGTCTTTTTATTCACTGGAGGACTACGCTTTTTAGGTTCAACGATTCTCCATACAGTTTGCTCGGCACTAATCGGCGCCACTTGGGCTTTAACTTTCTATAAAAAATCTCTTCAGAAATGGCTAACTATTTTTAGTGGCGTAATCTTGGCTATTGCCTTGCATACCGCCTTTAATTTTCTTATAATTATTAGTGGTGGACAAATGATGTTGCCGATTATGTTTGTTCTTTGGATTTTTGTCCTCATTATTCTCTTTCTCTTTGAGCTCGCCAAACGAGTCAAGCCAAATTTTTAATTTTGATCAGTAATTTTAAATAATTTTTAAATATGTTCGGCAATAAAGACAAAAGATCGTTTTTTGAACGCATCACCGGCAGTATTTCTGTCTCTGATGATGACAGTATTGTTGATGACAGCCAATACGGGACTAAAATAATTTCTCACGATGATGATTGGCTGGAAAAATCAGAAGAAGAAGTCGGTGAACTCGCGATTGATGTCTACGAAAAACCAAATGAAATTATCGTCCAAACCATGATTGCCGGCGTCAAGCCAGAAAATATCAATATTGATATTGCCCGCGAGTCGATCACTATCGAAGGCCGACGAGAAAGACAGACGGAAACAGTTGGTAACAATTATCACACCAAGGAACTATACTGGGGCTCTTTTGCTCGCACCATCAGCCTACCGGCGGAAGTTGATCCTGACAATGTCGAAGCCTTTGAAAAACACGGCCTATTGACCATTAAATTACCGAGAATCGACAAGAATCGCACCCAAAAGGTCAAAATCCGCACGATTTGATAATCACCTAAAAATCCGTTTACCAGCTGGTAAACGGATTTTTAGGTGATGTGCCCAGGGCCGGGCTCGAACCGGCGACCCCTTCGTCTTCAGCGAAATGCTCTAGCCAACTGAGCTACCTGGGCAAATAAATAATTATTGAATAATAACAAGAAACAAGTCATTTTTCAACACTTTACTATGTTTTGGTAGAACATTAGATGCTATACTAGATGATATGATCCTGTGTAGATTATGCAATAAAGAATTTAAGTATTATCATAAAAAAGGTCGTGCTCGTTGTGGCGTGTGTAATACCAAAATCAGAAGATACCGTGCCAAAGCTGCGGCCGTTAAATTTTTAGGAGGAAAATGCCAATATTGTGGCTGGAAAGGTGATCAAGCAGCCTTTGAATTTCACCATCTAAAACCACAAGAAAAAGATTTTATTATTGGCAATGTGGCTAACAAAAAATGGGAATTTATAAAAAAAGAACTACAAAAATGCATTCTTTTGTGTTCCAACTGCCATGCAACGGTTCATAGCACAAAAGTTAGCAAAAAATTCATCGATGAAGCAGACGCCTATAAAGGAAAAAATTTAGAATTCTAAATATTTGGCAATTTTGGCACTCCGCCTAGACCACCCAATAGTTGACTGTAAGTATCGAGTAACTGGTTGACTATTGGTTGAAAGTAATAGTAAATTCCCACTGTCCCGCCAATAACCACCACCCATTTCAAAACACTAAAAAATCTGGCCAATTGCATTGACCGCTTCATTCTCCGCAAGATTTTATTATTCTCCTCAGCTAAACTTTTTATCGCTTCGACTTTTTGGTCAAGATTTTGATTGTCCATATAAATAAATTATAGCAAATTAAATTAGACTTTGTCCCCCCGACAGGAGTCGAACCTATATCTACCCCTTAGGACGGGGTTGTTCTGATCCATTGAACTACGAGGGGTAATGATAATAACTTAGCATAAAATTATTCAACTAGAAATCGCCCCGCCCTCACGAGTGAGGGCGGGGCGATTTTCAAAAAAACTAAATCCCCAACAATTGAGAAATCAAAGGTTGGTTGAAACCGATAATCACTTCTTTATTGTCAATCACAATGACTGGCACGCCCATTTGACCACTTTTTTGCATCATCTCCTGACGCTTGGCGACATCAACACCAACATCAAATTCCTCAAATGCCACCCCTTTTTCTCTAAAAAAATCCTTGGCCATGTGACAAAAATGACAAGTTGAGGCGGTATAAATAGTAACTTTTTTCATCCCGTTAGAGGCAGATCGCGATCAATGACCGTTTTCTGTTTTAAATTTATAACTGATAAAACAAACTTTTGACGACACTACCCATAAATAGACAGCGATCGCGGCCTCTAAACGGGATTCATCCTCAAAATATTTTTCATTTTAACATACCCGTTAAGTAACTACCAATATCATCATCTCTGATCGTCTTATTTTTCTTGATCAGACCACATTTTTGACAGCGATGAACTAAGTCGTGATCTTGGCCCTCTTTTTCAATTCCGATTGGCTCCATGAGACCACAACAACTGTTAGCCCGATCGCCGGGCAAATTATCGACATGCTGACTCCACAAACATTTCGGGCAATGATTAGTGTAACCATTGCCAATCACCTCGGCTCCGCAATTGAGGCAAGTAAAATCTTCTTTGTTTTTAATAAAATTTTTAGACATATTCTATTTAAATTTTAACCTTAAAAATGTACCGTATAAAAATTTTCTGTCAAAACTATACCAAATATACACGATCGTGTATATTTGGTATAGTTTTGACAGCTGTAAATAAAAGTGTTGCATTACACAAAATACGGACCTGCCTCTGCTTCCGCTTCGGACAGGTAAAAATCGAACCCGTGTGCGAGTAAGGGGATCGAACACCTGTCTCAACCTTGGTAAGGTCGCATTCTATTCACCCTAACAAGTTTTTGGTGCGGAATACGGGAATCGAACCCGTGCCCTATGCTTGGGAAGCACATGTTCTACCACTAAACCAATTCCGCATAATTTAAAAAAAATGAGAGGGCAAACTAAACCATACTCGCATATTTTTAACTAGCCATATTATTTTTAAAATGACTGGCTAAAAAATTATCTGCCAAAAATCGATTTGATCGCCCGCCACAACGGGTTACCTTTATCGATCGAAGTGGTCGCCTGATCCGGACTATCGACGATCACGACCATTTTCTCGCCAGCCTTCACCACCGAGAAGCTATTGCGAATCTGCTTTTCCAAACCTTGTTCAGTTTTGAGCTCGGCCAGTTGCCCCTGAAGAAAATTTTTCCGAACCTCTAATTTATCCAACCGCTCCTTGGCTGACAAATAATTGTTACTGGCAATCTGACTTTTTTGGTATAAACGCCAGACTCCCCGAAACAAAAAACCATTGGCAATCAACAGAAGCAAAGCTAAAAAATAAAGCCATTTCTTATTCCCTCTTCTGACTTGAAAATTTTCCGCCACAATCATATACTACAACTGATGTTACTTCAGAGCAAACATAAGAAAATCTTGCGGATTGTTTCGGCGATCGTCGGCGTTTTGGTAATTTTGAGCATGGTGGCTCTCTATTCCCTACCCTTCATGTTCCGATAGCCTGCACACCAATCAGGTCATTGTTTTTCGTGATTATTTCGTGGGGTAAAGATTAATCCCCATTTTTCATCATCTTCAAGAAGACTTCTTGAGGGATATTGACGCGCCCCATTTGTTGCATTTTCTTTTTGCCTTTTTTCTGTTTCTCACGCAATTTCATTTTACGCGTAATATCGCCACCATAGAGGTAGTCGGTGACGTCTTTGCGTAAAGCCGAAATTGATCGAGCGGCTAAAATTCGGCCGAGACCTTGAACTTGAATTTTAATCGTAATCAATTGTTTTGGCATCAGATTTTTCAAACGCTCGGCCATGTCCTCGGCTTCGCGTTGAACTCGTCGTCCGGAAACAATTCTGGAAAAAGCCGAAATGATTTCGCTATTGACCAAGACATCCAAGCGAGCGACTTCAGCCTGACGTTCACTCGATAATTCATAAGAAAAAGAGGCAAAGCCGGAAGAAGCGCTTTTCAATTCATCAAAAAATCCACGCATCAATTCACGTAAAGACATTTTAACATTCAAAACAGTGCGACCGTGGCCAAAATTATCCATCGCGACAATCTCGGCTTCGTGTTCATGTAATAACTGAACCAGTGGACTTAAATAATTGGCCGGAGTAATAATCCTAATCGCCACCCAAGTTTCAAACACTTGCCAATCTTTGGTCTCGAGAGGAAAAAGATGAGGTGAATAGACCATCATTTCTGAACCAGATTGTTTAGAAATCAATCGATAGCTAATACTGGGAGTGGTTACAATCAAAACTAGACCAAACTCTCTTTTTAATCTTTCGGTAATAATTTCCAGATGAAGCATGCCGAGAAAACCACACCGAAAGCCACGCCCCAAAGCGCCGGAAGATTCCTCATCAAAAGACAAGGAGGCATCTTGTAGATGTAGTCGTTCTAGCGACTGCTTGAGGAGAGCAAAATCGTCCTGACTTTCCGGATAGACAGACGCCCAGACCACCGGCTTGGGCGTCATATAACCGGGAACAGGTGGCAAGGGAGCGAGCGGGGAAATAACCGTATCGCCAACTTTTGCTTCACCGGGTTTTTTAATACCGGTCACCAAATAACCGATATCACCGGCCTCCAGACAATCGCGCGAAACTTGTCCCGGTCGAAAAAAACCTAAATCCAAAACAGTAAATTTTTCACCCGAAGCAAAAAAAGATAGGTTGTCCCCTTTTTTAATTTGACCATCAAGTACTCGCACATAAACCACCACCCCTTTGTGGGTAGAATATTCAAAATCAAAAACCAGTGCCCGCACCGAAGCATCAGCATCAAATTCAGCTTTAGCTGGTGGAATCCGTCGAACAATCGTTTCTAATAATTGATCCACGCCAGCGCCCGTCTTGCCAGAAACACAAATCACTTCAACGGGCGAGCAATTCAATAAATTAACCACTTCGGCTTTGACTTCTTCTACTCGAGCATTAGGCAAATCGATTTTATTCAACACGGGAATAATAGTTAGTCCTAATTCTTGAGCCATATTTAAAACCGTAAAAGTCTGGGCCTGAATACCCTGAGCGGCATCTACCAACAACAAGACACCTTCGACGGCTTTAAGTGAACGCGAAACTTCATAAGAAAAGTCGATATGTCCCGGCGTATCAATAAGATTTAAAACATATTTTTCTCCAGCCAAACTATAATCCATCCGCACCGGTTGCATCTTTATTGTAATACCCCGCTCTCGCTCTAACTCCATACTATCGAGCACTTGTTCGCGCATTTTTCTTTTTTCAATGGTGCCAGTCACTTCCAAAAGCCGATCCGCCAAAGTACTTTTTCCATGATCTATATGAGCAATGATACTGAAGTTTCTGACACGACTTAAATCCATAATGTTTCTTTCATGATCGATGCCTGCCCCGTAGCCAGCTCTGCTGTGCTACTGGGGTGGGCAATAATGCTAAAATTTCTGACTCGGTTTAAATCCATCCCGTTAGAAGCAGATCACGATCTCTATCGTTTTCCACTTTTTTTGATTCTGAACTAATAATATAAACTAATTTGTTAAGACCCCATTAATAAAAAGTGATCGTGGCTTCTAACGGGATCCATACAGTAGAAACCTATCCTACAACCCTTCGGCCTCCGGAACAATAGGTTGAGCCTTCCAGACCCGAGCAAAGAGAGATTTCGACAATTCCACTAATTCTTCACTTTTCAATAAAATCAAAATCGCCAGCCATACGGCTACTCCGATCAGACCGGAAACTACTCCTTGGCCAAAAACTGACCAAAAATGATCCAGTCCCCAATAACGACCTAACAAAGCAAGGACAAGATAGGTCACCGCCCCACCCATGACCGAAGCCGAAAAAGACTGAAAGAAAGTCTTGCCTACCCCCTTAAACCAGTGACCGAAATGACGTTCAAAGAAAATGGCCAAGGCGCCCAGATTGATAATAATACCGAGGCTAAAAGCTAAAGGTAAAATCAAGACTTCGGAGCCACGTAGGTCGTCAAGACGCAAGAGACTTTCTAAAAAATAACGAAAGAGGTCCCATTTAATAAAAATTTCTTTAAAGCCAAAAGCAAAAACGATAATCAAAATCGAAGAAGATAAATTTAAAATAAGCGGAGTTTTAGTCTGACCAGCGGCATAATAGCCCCGAACTAAAAGTAGGATCAAGCTTTGAGCCAAAACCGAGACAACAAACAGTGCCAAACAAGCTGCCGTCAAGCGTGTTGCCTGCCAGTCAAATTGGCCAGAGCCCAAAATCACCCGCACGATTTGCGCCCGCAAGACGATAAAAAAAACCGTGGCCGGCAAGGCCCAAAAAATAACATGCCGAGACGCGGAAACAATTTGACCGATAAATTCTTTTAATTTGCCGGCGGAAAAATAACTGGCCAAAACTGGAAAAGCGGCCACCGAATAGCTGACGCCGACAATCGCTAATGGCACCGACTGCAAATTGAAAGCAAAATTAAAAACAGAAATCGAACCTTTAGAAAAAAGTGAGGCAATCGCGACCAAGACCGCCAGAGAAATTTGATGAGCCGAAAGAGTCAAGGTACGCGGTAAGGACGCCGACACGACCGACCAAATTTCCGACCAATTGATCGCTGTCAATTTTGGAGCGTAACCGACTTTGATAATTGCCGGCACTTGAATCAAGAGATGAAAGACCGCCCCCAAAGAAACACCGAGAGCCAGACCAACCAAGCCTAGATAAGGATAAAAGACGACAATCCCAAAAATGATACCAAGATTATAAAGCAAGGGGCTAAGGGCAAAAGAAGTAAATTGACGATTGGCTTGAACAATACTGCCCAGCAAATTGGATAGACCTAGCAAAAGTGGCGACAAAAGCATCAGACGCGATAAGGTAACTAATAAATCAGTCGAAGCTTGATCAAAACCCGGGGCAATCCAATGGGCGACGATCGGCATCAATAAAAATAAAAGAAAAGAGACTATCACCATTACCAACAAAAAAGCCGAGAGAATAGAATTGAGAAATTTATCAATCGAAACTTTAGCTTCGGCGCGTCTAATAATCAGTGGTATCAAAACCGTAGCTGAAACAAAAGAAGCCACTGAGACATAAATAATATCCGGCAAGCGAAAAGCGGCATAATAAACATCCAGTTGACTATCGGCACCAAAAGATGAAGCCAGTAGACGATCGCGCAATAGACCAAGAAATTGAGACAAGATCGCCGTCCCCGCCAAAAGAAAGGCCGCTTGGTGCAGACTGGTCCATTCTTTTTGTAAAAACCGCGCCAATTTGGAAACCATTTTTTTAGCGTTTTATTTCTTTTTATCTTTCTTGGTGCTTTTGGGCGCTTCCGGTTCCGCTAGAGCCGAACGACCAGCATTTAGATTGCTGATAATTTTTTTGAGTAATTGATTGTCCGGATTGGAAACCAGTAATTCACGGAAAACTGATAAAGCTTCTTCGCGTTGGCCGAGGCGATCAAGTGACAACCCGACATAATACTTGGCATTAGCAAAATCCGGTTGAATCTGGATCGAACGGGAAAAAATTTGCGTTGCTTCTTCTACTTTCCCTTGTTCATATTTTAGATAACCCAACAAAAACCAAGCATTGTAATCATTGGGTGAAGAGCGGACAGCATCTTCAGCTTCTTTGACCGCCAAATTGAGCGAACCGTTATTCAAATAAATTTGCGCCAAAACCAAATGAGCGCCAAGATAATTAGCTTTAAGATCAAGCGCTTTTTTAATTCGATCTTTGGCTTCATCCTCTTTTTTCAAGGCCAGAGAAAAACGTCCCATTTCCAACCAAATACCCGGGTTGTGCGGATTTAAAGCTAGCGCCTTTTGATAAAAAGAATTAGCGATATTTTCCGCTCCAGTTACCCCCAGAGTGGCGACAAAGGCATAGGGACGAGCCAAAACAAGCCAGTTTAGATAATTGTTAGGATCAAGTTTGACCGCTTTTTCACCCGTTGTTTTGATACCGTTAAAATAATTGGTGAATTTTTCTTGATTGTCTTTCGAACTACTGGTGGCAGTATTGACGAAATTGCTTAATTGTAAAAATTTCACTTCGACTAGCTGACGTTCATAAAAATCAGAGTGCGACAGAAGGTTGACTAATTCCAAACGACGAACTGATTGATCAAATTTCCCCATGGAAGCCAGAGTCGAACTTCGTTGCGACAACAAAAGTAAAAACAAATTAAGCATCAACCAGATAAAAATCAACACCAAACAAATAAAGGCTAGCCAAGATAATCTGGAAGCAAAAGCAGCCTTTTTTTCATCTTTGCCCGTTGTCCATTCGTTCGAATCGATCCCCGTCTCCTTCCATGCGACCATCAACCAACCAAGAAAGATAAAAAGGAGGGCTAAATTTACCAAACCGGGAATACGAAAAATCAGACTCGACAGTAGATAGACCACGGGAAGAAAAGAAAAGATCAATAGGCTATTTTTTTCATCCGGTTTTTGCCAAAAAACCAAAGCTGATTTAGCGACAACAAAAATCGTTGCCAGTAAAAAAGCCAACCAACCCAAGAGACCAAGTAGACCACCAGTCGTAACCATCGAAGGAATAAAGCCGATACCATAATTGAAATCGGTATTCCAATAAGGAGAATCATTGACACCTTTTGGTTTATAGAGATCCCAAGCGCGCCAAAAAAGAGTCGGTCCGACGCCAGTCAAAGGATCGGCTTTAATGGCCATTCTGGTCACAGCCCAAGTACTAGACCAATTGGGTCGAACTTCAAAAATATTGACTCGGAGGGATTGCTGGACATAATTCACCCCCTTACTCAGCCAAGAAGTTTGGGCACTAAAGATAACAAAGACAATAGAGATGGTTAAAATCAGCGCCGGTAAACTGATCATCTCCACCCAACCACTGCGACGGATCAAAAAAACGATTAAAGCCAGAGAACAAAAAGCCAACATCAGCCAAACCGCTAAATAATTGGTTAAAACCAAGAATAGCATCGAGATGATCAGGGGCAATAACGAGAGAACTTTCAGACGCCAAGATTTCTTGCGGGCGAAGAATTCAAACAAAACGAGAGAAATAACTACCACCAAACCAAAAAACAGAGATCGGTCAAACCAAGAAAGACTGATCAAGCCCTGATAATTTTTAAAAATAGACCAATTTAAAAAACGACTAGCCAACAATAAAACCAATTCCAATAGGGCGGTAAAAAAAGAAGTCAAGCCGAGAAGAAAACTAAATTTTAACAAATCATCTTTGACCCGATAAATCGCCAATGGTAAAAAAGCGATGGCCGACAAAAACAAGATCGAAAAAAAAGAATCTTTTTCAAAACTCAAGAGAGCATTGAGCGGACTTTCCGATAAAGTCGCGGTCAAAAAAGTGGCACCAACTATTGCCAACAGACCATAAATGATGGGATTTTTCGTCAAACGCCAATTTTTGTTTTTATAAGCTTTAATTAGACAGAAAAAAGATATCGCTACCACCCCCAGAGATAGCCAGAGGTATTTGAAACTTTCCAGGTATAAACCGGAAAACGGTAAAACGATCATCGGAAAAAGTAAAAAAATGATAAAAAACAAGCTCCTAGCCAGATTGTCACCAGAAAGCCACGAATCCTTGTCAGTGAAAAGTTGCATCTTATTTTTATTGGAATAATCTACTATTAAACTTGACTTATTATACTATGCCCGTCGCTAAAATCACAATGGCTGAAAAAAAGAACTTTGTCACCATAAAAGTGGCAGCGGATATTTTAGATTCATCACCCAGCACTTTACGTCATTGGGATAAAACCGGCAAATTGCCGGCGGTGCGCCAGACCAACACTTATCGCCTCTATAAAATAAAAGATATTCTAAAATTCATTCGCGACAATGCCAAAACCGGCAAAATTCGAGTCAAAAAACTGCTTTTAGGCTAAAATAAATACCCCACCTCGCGAGGTGGGGTATTTATTTTAGCTGGCCAGCGATAAGCCGAATTCTGTCTTGGACAATCATTTATCTGGACCAAATATTACTACTTGGTTCTAGCGGCACTTCTGCACACCAATTATGGCATCGTTTTTTGTGTCTAAAATCAATTTTTAAAAACCAATTGAATTTTAGATTGTTTAGTATTGAATCTAGTTTCAAATTTACAAAAAACTTAGACACAATGCCATGATTGGTGTGCAGACACGGCCTTGCACTGCAGTAAGGATTTTGCCGTTTCAGCCGGACTTAACCGGGTCGTTTCTGTTCGCACCTCTTGGTTTACACCAGACGGGCGTTACCCGCTACCATTTTACCGCCACACCTCGAAAGGTATGACGACAGTGTTCGGACTTTCCTCCCCCTGTCTTGCGACAAAGAGCGACTGCCTACTGACCAGCTCTTCCAATTATAACATAAAAAACAAAAATCTCCAACCCCCCATTGTCAAGG
The DNA here is from genome assembly GCA_001823055.1 of Candidatus Vogelbacteria bacterium RIFOXYB1_FULL_42_16. Lineage (GTDB taxonomy): Bacteria > Patescibacteriota > Minisyncoccia > Phycocordibacterales > XYD1-FULL-46-19 > XYB1-FULL-42-16. The sequence goes on along the minus strand of MHTH01000013.1, from coordinate 362 downwards.
TGACACCTTGACAATGGGGGGTAATGGAAGCGGAGCTAATCCAATTTGAAACCCTTGCATAGCCCTGCCGACATGGTTTTTACCAACAACTGAAGCAAAACTTATTGAATTTAAAAGCCTTGCGTAATGGTGACCAGCATGGTTTTTGCCATCGGCGAAACGTTCGTAGCGAAGCGGAGAACAATGGCAAAATGGTCACATGGAGCAGAAGAAAACCCCTCGCTGGTGGGTTTTCTGTGCTTTTAAATTTAATAAGTTGAGCCACCTATTTCTTCTCTTCTTGTTTATCTGCATCGACACTGCCGGCTGACACAAAATCTATTTCACAAGTGCCGGCTGAACAAGCCAATTCTTTGGAACCG
>MHTH01000012.1:7122-8386 GCA_001823055.1 Candidatus Vogelbacteria bacterium RIFOXYB1_FULL_42_16 | reverse complement strand
TTTTTAAATTTTAGCTAATTGTTATATAATTAAAATTATGAAAAAACAAGAATATTTTCCCGAGGCTGGTCAGGATCATTTGATGCCTGAAGATCATCCCGAGATGATAGTTCAAGAAACCATCCATTTTAGTGATCTGCCAAAAATTTGGCAGGACCATGTTTTAAAAAGACAGGCCGAAGGATTTCTATCGAAAGAAAAAATGATTTTTACCAAAGATGAAATCCTCGAAGCCACAGCTGATAAAAGTAGTTTCTCTTCTCCACTGGCTGTCAATAATGTTTTTGAACGGATCAAAAAAGAAAAAATTCCTCTTGATTATTTACCTAAAAAATGGCGGGATATTTTAGAGCCAAAAAACAAATTTAGTAATATCACCATTGAGGAACTGAAAAAGGCCGGTGCCAGTATGGCCGATATTGAGAAAATAAAATCTGGCTTTTATCGCCAAAATAAAGAGATAGAGAAAATAGCGGAATTAAAAAATGACATCGCGGAGAATGCTGTATCGTCGATGATTGGCCAACCAGCTGAATGGCAAAAACCAGAAGTTGGCGCTGATTTGACTGACAAGCCAGAAGCAAGCAAGACTGGTTGGTGGTCCAAAATTAAATCTTGGTGGAAGTAGATTTTTCGAAAAAATCAGCCGATCTTTGAGTTAAAATTTTTTCGGCTTCTCGATAATCTCTTACCCAAATTGTTTTTTTGTCGCGTTTGAACCAAGTCATTTGGCGTTTAGAGTATTTTACAATTTCTTTTTCTAGTTGGTCGATCATTTCTGATTTAGTTATTTTTCCGCCAGTTGACGGATGTAGCAAACGCGCCAGATAGCGATACTCCAAACCAAAATCTTCCAGTCGTTGCCAACTAACGCCTTGACTGTGCAATTTTTTAACTTCGGCCATCATGCCTTGACGCAAGCGCATGATCAGTCGGTCGTGGATTTTGGTCCGTAAAATTTCCGGTTCAGGATCGATGCCAATTTTTAGGCAATCGTATTGGGGAGATTTTTTTAATGTTGGCACGGTACCAAGTTGCTTGGCAATTTCAATAGCGCGGATCAAACGAACCGGATTTTTACTGTCGATATTTTTAGCACGTCTCGGGTCGAGTTTTTTGAGAATAGCGAAAAGTTCGACGACTGATTTTTCCGCCAAATCTCGACGTAATTTTTTATTAGGTGGAACAGCGGGCAAAATTAGACCGTCTATAACACTATCAATGTAAAGGCCGGTACCACCACAAATAATCGGCATTTTATCTC
>MHTH01000012.1:1188-7107 GCA_001823055.1 Candidatus Vogelbacteria bacterium RIFOXYB1_FULL_42_16 | reverse complement strand
AAATGGCTTTGCCGGCCAATTTTTGGTACTGGCTGACGGAAAAAACTCTTTTAGGGTCAGCGACATCTAAAAGATGGTGAGGAATGTCAGCCATTTCTTTTTTGGTTACTTTACCGGTGCCAATGTTCATGCCACGGTAAACCTGACGCGAGTCGGCACTGATAATTTCACCATTTAATTTTTTGGCTAGTTTAATAGATAGGGCGGTTTTACCGCTAGCGGTCGGACCGAGGATAACTAGGATTTTTGGTAATTTTTTAGGCATGCCAAAAGGCTAACAGAAAAATTAAAAAAAGAAAAACTTAAATTAAAATTTACACGAAATTACTACTGGTGCCGGAGGAGGGACTTGAACCCTCACCCCTTTCGAGACACGATTTTGAGTCGTGCGCGTCTGCCATTCCGCCACTCCGGCATAATATTTAATTTTCAAAAACTTATTCAAAAATGTCGTCTGCGCGCTAGCCATTTTTATCCCTTAGCGAGTTTGCTCTGCTACTGGGGCCGCCACTCCGGCATTAGTTATTGTTGAGTCATTTTACTCGAATTTTGCGGAAAAGGCAATCGTGATATAATCTGGTCATATGCCTGAAGATTACAATCACTCTATTTTTATGATCGAGGTGGATAAGATTAAACCCAATCCTTATCAACCTCGTCAAGAGTTCAATGAGGATCGTTTGCGCGATTTGGCAGATTCGATTCGTCAATATGGTGTTTTGCAACCACTAGTTGTGACTAGAAAGGAGGTGGAGCGCGAAGATGGTTTGGTGGCGGAATACGAGCTAATTGCTGGCGAACGTCGTCTCCGAGCTTCCAAAGTGGCGGGCTTGTCGCTGGTGCCAGCGATTATTCGCTCGGGTGAACACGCCGACAAAATGAAGTTGGAAATGGCGATTGTGGAGAATCTGCAACGCGAAGATTTAAACCCGGTGGATCGCGCCCTGTCTTTTTCCCGTTTATCCAAAGAATTCAATTTAACCCATGAAGCCATCGCCAAAAAAGTGGGCAAGAGTCGAGTCTATGTCACTAATACCACTCGGATTTTGGCCTTACCGCAAGAAATGCTAGAGGCGATTGTCGCCGGTAAAATTACTGAAGGTCACACCCGCCCGCTTTTGATGTTGATCGATAAACCAGAGGAACAAGGTTCGCTGTTTCAAGAAATCATGCTCAAACGCTTGACTGTGCGCGAAGCGGAAAATTTGGCGCGACGGATTGCTTATGAGCGAGTTCGTCATCGCGATACTTTTTTGACGCCGGCAGTGATGGAGATGGAAGAAAAATTGACCGAAAAATTAGGGACGCGAGTGCGAGTTGAAAAAAAGCCGGGTGCCCAAAGCGGGCGAGTGATGATCGATTTTTTTACTTTGCAAGATTTGGATAAGATTTTGGTTTCCATCAACGAAGGAGCAACTAGCGCTGGTCAAGTGCCAGTGGTAGGGCAGGAGATCTCCGAGCCGGCTGAATCAGAAATGCCATCTGAACCGACAGAAGAAAATATCGGGATTGTGGCGGAAGAGGAAAAAATCGATGCCCTAGAATCGACAACCGATCCCGAGGATCTATATATCGTGCGTAATTTTAGTTTGTAGCTAAGCCACTAATGGAGATTTCGTCTCCATTTCTATAAGAATTGCTACTTAATTTTTAAGTATCTCTTAATGTGGTTTTTGGCGGCGTTAGTTTTAACAAAATCTAGCCACTTGCTGGTTGGTCTGGAAGTTTTTTTAGTTTCGATTTCGATGACATCACGATTTTTTAACGGATGATCAAGCGAAGAGTATTTGCCGTTGATCTTGGCGCCAACAGCGTGATGGCCAATATCAGAATGAATATGGTAAGCAAAATCCAAAGCAGTGGCTTCGCGTGATAATTCTACCACCTCACCTTTGGGAGTAAAAACGAAAATTCGATCTTGGAAAAAATCGGTTTTTAGGGTGTGGAGAAATTCTTCGCTGGCACCAACATTTTTTTGCCACTCGATCAATTCGCGAATCCAAGCAATATTTTTGGTCATCTGACCGCCGATTTTGGGTTTACCGGTCTCGTCATAGATAATATGAGAAGCGACGCCATACTCGGCTTCATGATGCATAGCCTTGGTGCGAATTTGAATTTCGATCATACTGCCATCACCGGTGAAAACGGCGGTGTGAATACTTTGATAGCCGTTGGGTTTGGGGTTGGCAATATAATCCTTGAGCCGATTGGGGACTGGTCGATAAAGATTGTGGATGATGCCAAGCGCTTGGTAGCAGTCGGGGATAGAATCAACAATCACGCGCAAAGCCGAAAGATCGTAGATCTGCTCGATGTCCATATTCTTTCGTTTCAATTTTTGATACAGACTGTAGAGATATTTAATTCGGTAATCAATTTGAAAATTATCTAATTTCTGATCGGCAAATTGACGCGCCAGATCACGATAAATCCGCTCCAATTTTTTGATGGTTTCTTTACCTTTAGTCTTGCGTAAGGCGACGACCCGATCGTATTCTTTCGGGTAGGCGTAGGGAAAACTGCCATCTTCCAAAGCGCCTTTGATTTTCCAAATACCCAATCGGCTGGCTAAAGGAGCATAAATTTCCAAAGTTTCCAGAGCAATACGGCGTTGTTTTTCTTTTGGCACATATTGCAGAGTACGGATATTGTGCAAGCGATCGGCCAGACGAATCAAAATGACGCGAATATCTTCGGCCATGGCCACAAACAATTTGCGCAAACTCTCGGCATGTCTTTCAGCCCCTTGATATTTCAATTTGCCTAGCTTGGTGACTCCATCTACCAAAAAAGCCACCGTCGGTCCAAATTTTTCGGCTAAATTTTTAGTGGTAATAGTGGTGTCTTCAACGGTATCGTGAAGTAGGCCAGCCATAATTGTTTCGGTATCGGCTCCCATTTCTGCCAAATTTTTGGCCGTCATAAAAGGGTGATTGATATATGGTTCGCCGGAAAAACGTTTTTGACCTTGATGGGCTTTTTCTGCAAAAGTAAAAGCTTCACTGATCTGTTTTTTATCAGCTGGTTTTAGGTTGGGGATTAAAGCAAAAATTTCTTCAATATCGGGCATCAGTTAATCCTAGCAAAAAAGATAAAAAAGAAAACAGCCGACCAGTTTTGGAAAAACTGGTCGGCTGTCCGTCGCCGAAGCTCAAAAAAGTATTTCTCGACCGGCGTGAGAGCAGACGAGGATGCAAACGATCACGATAATCAGTCGCAAGATGTTTACGGCCTGATTGACCTTGATCCACTGGCTGTTGCGGGTGGCTGTTCTGCCGATGAAGAGCAGGGCGTCATGTAATCCGTCAGGCAGACGGATTACTTCTAACATCAGCCATCCCGACAATAATAGAATGGCACTTTTCACAATCATCTCCATGGTAAATTCTCCTTTCTGTTTTTACCCAAACCAGAGTTCCTTTATAATTATAACAAATTTTATTGATTTTGTAAAGAGAAAAAGGGGAGAGGGGTATTTATGACAAAAACACACGATTTTATTTTTTTGTTTCTCGATCAGGGCGATTGTTTGGACAGTTTTTGTTGCTACATCTTTTCGGAATAGTTTTAGTTCCTTCCATCATTAATGATCCACATTGCGGGCAGATTTGGCCAGTCGGTTTGGATTTAATGATATTTTTACAATCCGGATAATTGGAACAACCATAGAAAACACCAAAACGTCCTCGTTTTTCTGTCATCGTTCCTTGGTGGCAGAGGTTACATTTAATGCCAGTATCACCCGCTTTTTCTTGACCATCGATCACCGCATCTTTTTTAATATATTTACATTTTGGATAATTAGAGCAGGCTACAAAGCGTCCGTATTTGCCGTCGCGTTCCACCAATTTACCGTCCTTGCATTTAGGACAGAGCTCACCGGTTTCTTTTGGTCCTTCGAGGACTTCGCCGTCGATGGTGCGCGCCCCAACACAATCGGGGAATTTGGCGCAACTATAAAATTTACCGGTCCGAGCTAATTTGATCACCATCGGTCCATCACAGAGTGGGCATTTGATATCCTTTGGCGCTTCACCTAAATTAGTAATCTTATCGATCTTTTTTTTGCTGGCCACTGCTTTGGTAAAAGGTCCGTAGAATTCTTTCAAAGTTTTAACATAATCTCTTTTGCCAAGAGCAATATCGTCGAGTTCGTCTTCCATTTCGGCGGTAAAAGTATCGCTGATATAAGAACCAAAATGTTCACTCAAAAAATCACTAATCAACTCACCAATCTCTGTTGGTTTCAGAGCGCGATCGATTTTTTCAACATAATCGCGATCGATAATGGTTTTGATAATTGAAGCGTAAGTACTTGGTCGGCCAATACCTCTTTTTTCTAATTCTTTGACCAGACCGGCTTCGGAATAACGATGAGGTGGTTCGGTGGCTTTGCCAGTTGAAAATATATTTTTCAATTCCAGAGGATCGCCAGTTTTGACTTTCGGTAATTCAACATCTTCACTGCGCGCGGTCGGATCAGCCACCAACCAACCATCAAAAACTATTTGTTGGCCGTTAGCAGTAAATTCAGGTACTGATTTGACGGAAGCCACGGCCACAATTTTAGTTTTCAAAAGTTCAGCATCGGCCATTTGACTAGCGACCGCTCTCTGCCAGATCAATTTATAGAGTTTTTGTTCTTGTGGGCCATGACCGGCGGAAAAAATACTGGCATGAGTTGGTCGAACGGCCTCGTGCGCTTCTTGGGCATTTTTACTTTTGGTGGCAAATTGTTGCGGTTTGGAATACTTATCGCCATATTGTTTTTTGACGACGCTGGCAATTTCTCCCAACGCTTGTTGGCTTAAATTGGTGCTATCGGTGCGCATATAAGTGATATGTCCAGCTTCGTACAATTTTTGCGCCAAACGCATCGTGACTGATGGTGAATAGCCCAAACGAGAAGAAGCTGCTTGTTGGAGGGTCGAAGTAGTAAAAGGCGCTTTAGCTCGACGGACCGCGTTGCTGGCGTCGACGGCGCCGATTTGCCAAACAGATTTTTTGGCTTCGTTGACGATGGTTTCAGCCTCGGCTTCAGTTTTTGGTTCAATCGAACAAGTAAAATTTACCTCTTTTTTATTTTGGGTTTCCAGAAGAGCCTCGATCACCCAGTATTTTTCCGGAATAAAAGCGCGAATTTCTTTTTCTCTTTCTACTAATAAACGCAAAGCCGGCGATTGGACCCGACCGGCGGATAAACCATAACGGACTTTTTGCCAAATGAGAGCTGACAGGTCATAGCCAAACAAACGATCTAATACTCGTCGTGCTTCTTGAGCACTGCGCAAATTTTCATCGATCAAGCGAGGATGCTTCATGGCTTCTTGAACCGCTTCGCGAGTAATTTCGTGAAAAACAATCCGCTTCGGTTTTTTTAGATTCATCGCTTCTTTGATATGCCAAGCAATCGCTTCACCTTCACGGTCGGGGTCAGTCGCTAGAACGACGTCGGTGGCTTTTTTAGCTAAAGCTTTTAAGTCGGCCACCACTTTTTCTTTACCCGGAGAAATCACATAACGGGGAATAAAACCACCTTCGATATCGATGGCATTTTTACTAGATTTGGGTAAGTCGCGAATATGGCCGACCGAAGCACGAACGGTAAACTCGTTATCCAAATATTTTTCGATCGTCTTGGCTTTGGCCGGTGATTCGACAATAAGTAGCTTCATCCCGTTAGAGATAGGACGCGGACGATTGTCCGTTACCTATTTAAATTAATTATGCTGTTAAAAATGATTTAGTCATATTGGCCTGTTCTTTGTGGCGTCCGCTATCTCTAACGGGATTCATAGTTTGTTTTGATATTAAAACAGAAAAAACAATTAAAGACAATTTTTGACTTTAAATTATAAAACTCTTTATCGCCAGCAAACTTTTTAGGGTACGGATTTTTCTTGCCCCGTAGAGTAT
>MHTH01000012.1:939-1164 GCA_001823055.1 Candidatus Vogelbacteria bacterium RIFOXYB1_FULL_42_16 | reverse complement strand
AAGTTGTCACGGTCGTAAATTATTTAGTACAGACTTTTAACCATACTCATTACTTAACGGGGTGAACTTGAAAAATCCTGTCCGCCAGCTGGCGGACGTTCGTCCCTGCCTGCCGGCAGGCAGGTCGTCAGCCTCACGACCCCCAAAAAAGTTTCTGTCTCAACAAGTTTTGTAATTTAAAGTTTTTAATGATTTTTAAAAACAAAGAGCCAGTGGAAAATCCTA
>MHTH01000012.1:0-919 GCA_001823055.1 Candidatus Vogelbacteria bacterium RIFOXYB1_FULL_42_16 | reverse complement strand
ACTGGCTCTAAAACCCAAACTGAAGAACAAAGGCTGGCAGGGGGATGCAGAGATGAGGCCTCCATCGAGGACCTTTTAATCCGGCGACCCAAAAAATAACCAACAACCACAACCATGGAGAAACGCCAATCTTGCGACCGACCGCCATGTGTAATGGCGCTCAAGCCCTTGGGCCTGTGTCTGACTCCAATTAGAGTCCCAGACTCTTAGCCTCCTCCCCGCCAGCTAAAGCTTGCACATGATCTGGTTTGGCAAACCATGCACTTTTGTTTGGTTTCAAGTTTCTCAACGCAGAATACCTCAATGTCAGTAAAGAAGTATCTATGCATCGTCGAGGGACACATTGTTTTTGCTCTCTCGAAACCAAACCGATGCCTTGTGTCTATTTTTATACTAACACAAAATACTTATTTTCGTCAAAATTCGTCAAAAAAACCCCTCGCGCTGGTGGCGCTAAAGGGGTCGTGCTTGGGTTGATCTTGTGTTGCTGTTTCCGACCAGCTGGTGAGCCCTACTAAATGCAACTTACTTAAGGCCTCTAAGATTGAAGTTGCTTCTTTCGGTGTCGTATAGGCCTTGTCCACGCAGACTACTCAAACTCTCGTGGCGGAGTTGCAACCATCGAGATTGTTGCCTATACACAAAATTCAACCCATTGGAGATTTTAGGTTGTTTAAGGTTGGATGTCAATTTAATTCAAATTGATCTCACTTCCATTTTCTCGAATCAGGTTTTTGATTACCAAAAGCATGAGAGCAGTGTTGGCTTCGGAAGCGGGTAAGTGACTTTGCTCCACAATCTCATCGCGATTGGTCAGACCGTTTTTAACCAGTGCTAAAATTTTATTTTCAGCAGGGGAGTTGTCTAATTCTGAAAAAAGCGAAGCCATCTCCCCTACTCGTTTTGTTTCTAAGCCTAG
>MHTH01000011.1 GCA_001823055.1 Candidatus Vogelbacteria bacterium RIFOXYB1_FULL_42_16 | reverse complement strand
TGGATCATAAAACCTTCGATCACCCGATGAAAAATCGTGCCGTTATAAAAATTCTTTTTAGCTAAGGTAATAAAATTATTAGCGGTGATCGGGGTCGCTTTGGCGTTTAATTCGATGACAATATCACCAACAGTGGTGTGTAAAACCGCAGTATATTTTTTGGCTTGATTGATATTATTTTCCATTTTGTTGTTTTGATTACTAATTTCGCTGGTGCTGGCAATCTGACTAGTAAACTCGTCGCTGATAGCGACGTTGCCGTTTTGGCCAGTTTGATTAAAATAAATTCCCAAACCAATTAAAACTATCACTAAAACCGTGCCTAAAATTATTTTCATTGAACTAGAACTTTGTTCTTCCATATTTTTAAATTAACTTAATAAAATCTATAAAGTTAAATTTTATAAACATTTCGAATCAAGTGTTTTTTAGGGGGTCGTGAGGTTGTCGAACCGAACGCTTCAGGATTTTCAAGTTCACCCCGTTAAGTAATCAGGTAGGCTAGAAGTTGTATTAAATATTTTACGACCGTGACAACCTTAATACAAAATCATCTTTAACTGGTTTACTGTACGGGGCAAGGAAAATCCGTACCCTGAAAAATAGCTTGACGAGAAAGTTAAATTTAACTTTCAAAAAAACGACACTACTTAACTTACTGTAAAATTTGATAAATCGCAATACCGGTCGCCACCGACACATTCAAAGACTCTTTTTGGCCTCGCATCGGGATTTCAATAATTTGGTCGCATTTTTTAAGCAGGTCTTTGGTCACTCCTCTCACTTCTTCACCCAACAACAGCGTCGCCGGAAATTTTATTTTAACCTTTCGATAATCAATTGAATTTTCTGCTTGCTCTAAGGCTAAAATTTCTCGGCCAGCTTTCTTTAATCGAATGATTAAACTAGCGACTGACTTCACCTGTTCCCAAGCGACAACTTCTTCCGCCCCTAAAGCAGTTTTGTGAATTTCTTTATTGGTTCGTCCAAATTGATCTTTGGGTAGTGGAGTATAGCCAGTCAAATAAATCTTGCTCACCCCTGCCCCATCGGCCGTCCGAAAAATCGCGCCCACATTGTAGGCACTGCGGATATTATGAATAATTAAACTTAAATCTAGTTTCTGGTTAGACACTTTAGTGCCCCGTGTAGGAGTCGAACCTACGACCGTTTGCTTAAAAGGCAACTGCTCTACCAACTGAGCTAACGGGGCATTAAAACAAGCAAAATCATAACAAAAAACCAGAAAAAGTCTATTTTTTATCACTCGTCGACAAAACACTAGTAGTGGTTACCGACACTTCCCTTTTAGGCATTGGCGCCCACCAAACATCATTCAACCATTCCCAATCATCGGACATACCACCAATGACAAAGATTTTATCTTTAAAAATTACCGTCTCGTGATCTTCACGTCCCGGCCAAGTACCATCGACTTCAGTTTTATTCCAATCTAATCCGTTATTGGAAAACCAAGTATCCCCTGCCCCCTCGTTAGTCTTGGCATCCAAACCACTCACCAGCCACAGGGAATCATCCCAAACTAGAAGTGACTGACCCTGTCTCTTGCCCCAAAGGGCTGACGAAGTCGCCAATTGCCACTCTTTACCATCGAGCGAATACCATTCATCACCATAGCCGACACCGTTGAAATTCATTCCGCCCACCAGCCAAATCTTGTTGTTAAAAACCGCAATATCATGATCCCAACGCGAATGCCAAGGGGCATTTTTTACCACTTGTCGCCAACTGACAGCATCAGCCGACACCCAAACATCATTGAAAGTTTTTTTCTGGTCATAATTGACGCCACCAATGAGCCATAATTTGTCATCAAAAACCACCACCTTTTGCCCCTCGCGCTCTTCAAAAGAAGCTGGGGCAATCTTGATCCATTTGAGACCATCAGTTGATTGCCAGACGCCAGTTTTGTAGCCCACGACCGGACTCCAGCCACCAAACAAATACAAGGAACCTTTGAATTCCACCACAGAAGCCGAACGAAAGGGTGGGAATTCAGCTCGAGCCTTGGTCAATTGCCAATTTTGGCCATCGGTTGTCGACCAAATGTCATTAAAATATTGAGCTTTTTCATAAACTGGCATTTTATTTTTCATCGTATCTTTGGCATCCAAACCGCCAGTCAAAAATAACTGGCCGTTAAATTGATAGGTGGCATGAGAATCACGACCGGGAAATTTGATCAGATTAGGATCAACCTGTCGCCAAGTCAGTTTTAAAGGATCGGCAATGGAAATTTTAGTCGTGGTGCTAAAAGTGTTCGGGATCGCCTGCGATTCAAAAACCGTCGCCACTGTCGCCAAGGCTTTATCGATGGGCAAATCGATTGGCAGACCAAAAAAGGCCATCGCCCAAATAGCGATGATCGACAAAAAAATAGCCACAACATTAATAAAATTTCCCAGACGTCGATTCATTCATTCTATTTTAACACAAAAAACTCGTTGGACTATAAACTGATCTTAACTTAAATCTCGAGAATAATTTTTTCCAAACCAAAAACAAAATTCTCACTGCCAATAAAATGTTTATGATAAAAATTGACCAATTTGCCGGCCAAGGATTTTAATTCATCTTCCGAATAATTACCTGCCCCCCGCACCGCTTTGGAAAAAACGAAGGGTTTGATCGACTTGGGCGCTTTTTGTTTAGTGGTCTTGGCGATCAAGAGCATTCGTAACTGCCACCAGATTTGCCAAAAAACCATGTCGGCTTCCTTGCCTTCTGCTAAAGACCGATTATATTCCAACCACAATTTCTTTTTGTCGCGTCGAGCCAAAGCTTCGGCCACAGCAAATTCATTTCCCTTTTCTTCGGCTTCGGTTTCTTCTTTTTTAAAAAACAAAACTTTGTCGGCTGATTTTTCAATTTGTTCAAAAATTTTTAAATCAATCGTTTCTTCAATTAAAATAAAAATATGGGGCGATTGGGAAATGACGGCTAAATTTTTTATTACCAGTTCGCCAAATTCCTTTTCGTTTAACAATCGATTTAGACCGACGATATATTTTTCATAAAATAAACTTTGTCCCACTAAAAGCTCTGCCCATTGTCCAGCATTAAAATTCTCACGATTCAAAAGAAAAACCGCACTGTTCGGTTGCTTGGTTCGCAGGCTGGCGATCAAATCATTGTATTTGTTTTGAGCTTTAACGGTATCGGGACCGTAAATTAAATACAACATAAAATTAAATTTCCATTTCTAATCCAATCGGTGCGTGATCCGAACCAAAAACATCACCTAGAATCCAAGCGCGTTTGATTTTTGGCACCAACTTTCGGCTGACCCAAAAATAGTCAATCCGCCAACCAATGTTGCGATCACGGGCCATCAGCCGATAGCTCCACCAAGAGTATTCTTTCTTGTCCGAATGTAAATATCTGAAAGTGTCGACAAAGCCAGCTTGTTCCAATTCATCTGCCCACGACCGCTCCGCCACCGTAAAACCGGCGCTACCCTCATTATCTTTCGGCCGAGCCAAATCAATTTCTCGATGTGCCACATTAAAATCCCCCGTTACTATTACCGGCTTGGTCTTTTCCAATTTTTTTAGATGTTTTAAAACTTCGCGATTAAAATCCAGCTTAAAATCCAAGCGAGACAACTCATGATTGGCATTGGGAAAATAGATATTAACCAGATAAAAATCGTCGGATTCAACCGTCTGCACTCGACCCTCATCATCATATTTTGGAATTCCTAAACCATTTTTTACTGCTATCTTTTCTTTAGATAAAATCGCCGTCCCGCTATAGCCAGGACGCTCGGCGGGATGCCAGTATTCTTCATAACCACCAAAATCAAAATCGGTTTTAAGTCGGGCATCATCACTAATTTTAATTTCCTGCAAACCTAAAACGTCCGGCTGTTCCTGTTTTAAAAAATCAGCAAAACCATGGCCAACACAGGCTCTAATGCCGTTCACATTCCAAGAGATAAGCTTCATAAGGGCATTTTACTTAAAGCGAGCCAAAACTGCAAAATCTTTTTTTAGCGTGTCTTTCAGTGATTGGTTGTAAATCGCCGCCGCCGGATGGTAGAGAGGCACGATAACAATCGGTCCATATTTTTCTTTGGTCTCGATGATTCGCCCATGCATATCGGTAATCGTGCCACTCGGTAAAAAATATTTATTCAACAAATAAGTCATCGAAAAACGACCGAGAGTGGCAATCACTCGTGGTTGTAAAATCTGAATCTGTTCATCCAGCCACGGCGCGTAATAAGCAATTTCTTCCGGCAAAGGATCGCGATTTTCCGGCGGACGATCTTTGACAATGTTAGTGATATAGACTTCTTCGCGTTTCAAACCAACACCAGCCAAAAGTTCATCCAAAATTTTTCCCGCTGCCCCGCAAAAGGGCCGGCCGGTCAGCGCTTCATTTTTCCCTGGGGCTTCGCCGATAAACATAATCTTAGACATATGACTACCCTCGCCGATCACCGGCCAATATTTATTGGCCTGACGATAGTCAAAAAGGGGCGCATCTTTCGCGGAGAGAAGCGCCTGCTTGATACGATACAAAGCTGAAGTTTTAGGATTGGTCAAATCCTTGTCAGTCATAATGATGATTAATTTCTTTTTCTTGAAACGGCCTTTCCACAAACCATAAAATCAAAATCAGTAAGCCAAGCATCGTCGCGACGATGGCCACGTCAACTAAACCAAAACCGCAAGCCAAACCGACTCCGGCGGCCAACCACAAACCAGCGGCCGTGGTCAAACCGGTCAATTTCGAATCTTTGTAGATCACCAAACCGGCGCCAATAAAACCAATACCGACAAGGACTTGCGAGGCCACCCGCAACGGGTCAAAAGTGCCCCAAAAAACTGATTGTTCAATCACTAGTTGCGAGATAACCACAAACAAAGCCGAACCAAGAGAAACCAAGGCGTAAGTGCGCAAGCCGGCCATCTTGCCCGCCACAGTGCGTTCGATACCCAACAAACCACCCAACACCATCGCCAAAATCAAACGGAGGGTAATATTTAAAATAGTGAGCTCTATCATAAAGACAATTATAAGGTTAATTTATGACAAAGCAAATGCCCCACCTCGCGAGGTGGGGCATTTGGAGCTGAAAAAATTTACTCAGCTGGGGCAACAGGAACTTCAGTCGCAGCTGGAACAGTAGCGCCAGCTTCAGGGGCCACAGGAGCAGTAGGAACGGTCGGCTCCTCAACCGGAGCGACGGCACCCTTGTTGGAGTACCAGACAACGCCGGCGATGATCAAGATGATCACAATGGCAACGATGATGTAATTCTTCATATTTTTCACCTATAGGTTTTTGAAGTCGACCTTTTCAACGAAAAGTTGTAATTTTATCTTATCGTTTTTAGGGCTTAAACGCAAGTCTTTTCAAAATGTGGACAACTTTACCCTGTTAAGTAAGATTTGACCTTACTAAAAACATTTTAACTGTATATCTCAAGACGAGATCAGGAGTATTTTAAATTTTGTGATAATCTTGTCAAATCCAAACTATAAATTTTGCAAAATTTATAGTTTTACTTAACGGGGTGAAGGCCATTAATTCATCACCCCCCAAGATATCCCCTCTTTACTATCAACCACAAAAGTCATGGGCACCCCCTCGATCTTTTCCATGGCGCGCTTAATAACCTTTTTTGCTTCAGCCAATTTTTCCTTTTTAACCTCAAAGAGCAGTTCATCATGAATCTGAAGGAGGAGGAGAACATCTTGGTCCAAACCGACCCGTTTCAAATCTTGAGCAACCTCAATCATGGCTTTTTTGATAATATCGGCAGCAGTGCCCTGCAGGGGCGCATTCATCGCCATGCGTTCCGCTTGGGCACGCACATACGGCAAACGCGATTGCAAACCAGCAAAATAACGCCGACGGCCAAACCAGGTGGTGGTAAAACCAGTCTGATGGGCTTGTTTAATCACATTATCAAAATAATTTTTAATAGTCGGAAAAGCGATAAAATATTGATCATAGAATTTTTGAGCTTCTTCTCGTGTCCCACCTAGATTTTGACGTAAGGCGTTGACCCCCATGCCATAAATAATGCCAAAATTAATCACTTTGGCTCGACGACGCATATCTTTAGTCACCTCATCAATCGACACACCAAAAACTCGCGAAGCGACACTAGTATGAATATCTTGACCATCGGCAAAAACTTTTTGCAGGTCTTGATCATCAGACAAAAGAGCCAGGACTCGCATTTCGATTTGCGAATAATCAAAACTCAACAATTCATAGCCGGGCGAAGCTATAAAAGCTTGCCGGATTTTTTGACCCCAATCACCTTTGACCGGAATATTTTGCAGATTGGGATTGTTGGATGACATCCGGCCCGTCGTCGTCCCCGCCTGATTTAAAGTGGTATGCAAACGGCTGTGGCCATCGAGCATCGTTGGCAAATTGTCGACATAAGTTGAAAGCAGTTTTTGCCGTTCACGATAATCAAGAATTAGTGGAATAATCGGATGAGCCTCGGCGATTTTTTGCAATTCCGATTCGCGGGTCGAGAGTGATCCACCCGCCGTTTTGCGCAAACCCTTGAGTGAAATTTTTAATTCAGTGAACAGAACTTCACCCAATTGTTTCGGTGAATTTAAATTAAAATCATGACCGACGATCGTAAAAATCTGCTGGCTGATATCGGCCAATTCGCGATGCAATTCCACCGACAATTTAGCTAAAAACTTTTTATCCACCAAGATTCCTCGCTTTTGCGCTTGGTCAATAATCGGCAACAATGGTAATTCAATTTCTTCATAAATTTTTGCCAAATCCTGATCGTGTAATTTCGCCATAATTTTGGCTTGAGCTTCGGCCAAGTCGCTAGTGCCGGCAAAAGTTTGAATTTCTTCCAAGCCGGCATTGGTTAAATTGGAATCAATCAACCACAAAGCTAGACCAATTTTTTTGATGACCGAAATATCAACCGCTTCGACTTCAGTTTCGGCAATTTTTTTGTCTTCATTCGCCGGCGTATCCTCGCCGGCGGTTTGATCCAAGACAGTTCGCAGACGAGCCAAGAGTGATTTGAATTCTAACTCCCTAAAAATCGCTTCGGTTTTAGCCAAGTCAACCGTCTCTCGCCATTTTTCTACTGGCAGGGAAAATTTGACCGGCACGTCGCGCCGAATAGTGGCCAAAGTTTTAGAAAAAATCGCTTCTTCCTCACCTTCTTTTAACAAACCGACAATTCGCGCCTTGATCCCAACTTTTAAAAACTGCGACTCGTCTTTTTTTAACTGCTGATAAATTTTTTCGATCGGACCAAAATTTTTAATTAAATCACTAGCAGTTTTTTCACCAATACCAGCGATGCCAATAATGTTATCGGACGGATCGCCACGCAAACCTTTGTAGTCCGGCAAGAGTTCTGGCCCGAAACCAAAACGCTCCGCCACCATTTTTTGATTATAAATAACAGTATCGTTGATTCCCTTTTTTAAAGTAAAAACCACCACCTTGTCTTTTTCGATCAATTGCAAAGTATCCAT
>MHTH01000010.1:47298-50735 GCA_001823055.1 Candidatus Vogelbacteria bacterium RIFOXYB1_FULL_42_16 | reverse complement strand
AGATATTTTCCCGAGGAATTTTAAATTCCAAAATCTACGAAACGGTAACTTTATAGTCCGGCGGTTTTGCTAAATTCGATCTGGTTGTTTTTTAGCAGAGTTTAACCGCAGGATTTTTGTTTGTGTCTAGATTATAAAAATCTTAATTAAATATCAAAAATCATGAATAAAAATATCATTATCAGCGTAATCGTCGCTATTATAGTTTTGACCGGCCTTTTGTGGTGGGGTCGGCCCAATCAGAAGCCGGCCCAATCAGAGACAGTAAACACCGAAAACACCGAGGCTAAAAGTGTCTTGGTGGCTTCTGAAAAGTTATACGATTTTGGTACTATCTCGATGAAAAATGGCGATGTTACTAAAGAATTTACCGTCACTAATCCGACCGACCAAGATATTGTTGTTCCTTCACTAGTAACTTCCTGTATGTGTACTAAGGCCTTTATCGTTAAATCGAACGGAAAAACCAAGGGACCATTTGGGATGCCGGGAATGGGTTATGTTCCGCCGGCCAACGAAACAATTAAAGCAGGAGAAAGTCGCATCATCCGAGTGGTTTATGACCCTAATGCTCACGGTCCGGCTGGAGTGGGACAGATTGATCGCTTTATTATCTTGACCGAAGCTTCCGGTGGTCGGCTCGAATTGGAGATAAAAGCTTTAGTTACCCCCTAATCGCTATGAAAAAAATCTTAATTATATTAATTCTTATTATCGTTGCTGTTATAGGAGTGGTGCTTTTGAGGAATAATCCTGTCACTTCCTCTTTGATTTGGAGCTTAAGCAATCAAGGAACATGGCTCTTGCCCTTGGTATTGGTGGCGGCGGTTCTTGACAGTGTCCATCCCTGTTCGTTCTCAATTCTGCTCATTACTATTGCTTTTCTGTTTGGTCTGCAGATGACGAGAAAAAAAATCCTCCAGTTGGGTGGAACTTATATCGCTGGAATCTTCTCGGCTTATTTCTTGATCGGTCTTGGTATTCTTAAAATCTTACATCTCTTCAACACGCCCCACTTTATGGGTAAATTAGGCGCTACTCTGCTGATTACTTTTGGTGTTATCAATATTTTGAACAGATTTTTTCCGAAATTTCCGCTCAAACTTAAAATTCCCACGGTTTCTCACACTGTAATGGGTCGATTAATGGCCAAAGCTTCTTGGCCGGCCGTTTTTGGGCTTGGTCTTTTGGTCGGCATCTGCCAATTTCCCTGTATGGGCGGACCATACCTGATGGTCATTGGACTCTTGCGTGATCAAGTTACTTATATCAGCGGGTTTGGGTATCTGTTGCTCTATAACTTGATTTTGATCTTACCTCTGGTCGCAGTGCTTTTTGTCTCGGCTGACAAAATCATGGTAGAAAAAATGCAAGAGTGGAAAAAAACAAACTTGAAAGGAGTGCAACTTTGGTCCGGTCTAGCCATGATTATTATCGGGATCTTAATTTTCTTCATCTAATCTTATGAAAACAAAATCTTCAACTATTGATGAGTTTTTGGTTAAAATCGAAGCACTAAAAGAAAAAGCTGGTGTTGATCTGTCCACGACCGAAGATTTAAGTTTGGCCGTGATGAACTTGATTAGCTTGGAAGAGCATTTTTTCTTTACTGGTGTCAAAACCAAACAAGATGAGTATTTTGACACAGCGCAAGAAATCCGAGAGATGCGTAAAACGCTTTTGGCCGAGTTGCTTCCTAATCACGAAGGCGAAACTTGGTGTATCTCCAAACATCTGCTTTCAACAGCCATGAGACTGATTGAAGTCGGCAACAAACTGCAGGCGGAAAACAACAAAGCTGAAGCCAAAAAAATGTTTGAGCGAGCTTACAAGATCTATTCAATTTTTTGGGCGCTGAAACTCAAACTAATTACTGGGCGAAAAATAACGGATACGGCTCAAAACAGTTCTCAACTCGAAGACTTGGTGAATAAATTGGCTGATTGTTGTAATGAATAATAAATAATAAAAAACTTATGGAAAATGAAAATCAAAAAAAATATTATCGTCCAGTGACCAATCTCTTGGTCTTTTCGGTCGTTTTAGTTATTATCTTGTTTTATTTTGTCGGGCCAAAAACCAGTCTGTCATCAAAAACAAATACTTTTGGTCAAGAAAAAGTGGCAGTTTCAGATTTAGAGAAAAAAGTTTTGCCAACCGAGGGGGTGACTTTGCCGGTGATCTGGGGAGATTTAGGGTCAAAATTAGTTGATGCCGGTGTCATTGATGCGACTAAATTCAAAGCTCTCTACGAACAGAAAGGCACATTTACTGATGAGTATAAAAATCTGCTTCTCGGCCATGACAACGGCAAAATTAAAATCACTAATGAGAATGCCGGCTATATCCTCAATCTATTTTGGGCCTTTGGTTTAGCTAATAAAAATCCGATTTTAGAGACCGGCGAAATGTCTGATCCCAGATATGGTGGTGCCGAAAATTTTGCCTCGACTGGTGGGTGGACGATCGCTAAAGGTAATGTTATGGATCATTATAGTAAGCATAAGTTGATCAACCTAACTCCTCAACAGCAAGCATTAGTCGACAAAGTCTCAAGAGGTATTTTTCGACCCTGTTGTGGCAATTCGACCCATTTTCCCGATTGTAATCATGGTATGGCTATGCTCGGTTTGTTGGAGTTGATGGCTTCGCAAGGAATCAGTGAGCAGGATATGTGGTCGACGGCTTTGGCAGTCAATGCTTATTGGTTTCCCAATAATTATCTGACCATTGCGACCTATATGAAGGATAAAGGTGTCGATTGGCGGGATGTCAAACCTCAAGAAATGCTCGGGTTTGATTATTCCAGCTCTCAAGGTTACGCTAAAATCGCCTCGCAAGTGGTCTCATCACCCGCTCAACGCAGTGGCAATGGTTGCGGTCTCGACCTCGGTGGAGCGGTTTCGCCACCAGCGCGCAGTGGTAGTGGTTGCGGTCTTGATAGTGGCGGGGCTGTTCCGCCACCGCGTCAACAAAATGGTTGCGGTCTATAAAATACAATATTATGGATAAAACACAATTTAAAAAAGTAAAACTCAAAATTCATGGCATGCACTGCGCCAGTTGCGAAGTTTTGCTCGAACGAAAATTTAGGCAAGTGTCGGGAATAGAAAAAGTCCAGATCAATCATGTGAACGGCGAAGCCAATCTTGTTTGTTCACAGAAACTGGATCTCGGTCGGCTAAACGATCTGGTCAAAGATGAAGGTTATGAGGTTGTGTCATGGCCAGAATATGGGGAAAACCACAATAGTTTGATTGGTCACAAAAATACCGAGACTGATTATGTTCAGATGAGTTGGATTTTTCTAATTATTGTTTCTTTATATTATATTTTGAAACAATTTGATTTTCTGCCAAATTTCTCCATTTCCGGCCAGATGAGTTATGGCTTGATTTTTTTGATTGGTTTGTTTGCGGCAATTTCGTCGTGTCTGG
>MHTH01000010.1:7315-47274 GCA_001823055.1 Candidatus Vogelbacteria bacterium RIFOXYB1_FULL_42_16 | reverse complement strand
CCGTGGCCGGAAGATATAACGAAACACACCCCAACCTTTCCGGTCTGCAAAAATTTAAGCCTCATCTTTACTTCAATGTCGGGCGAATTGTCGGCTATACTGCTTTCGGCGCCCTTGTCGGCGCCCTCGGATCAGTCCTCACTCTCTCCCCTAGAACTAATGGTTACCTCATGATCTTGGTTAGCGGAGTGATGTTGATGTTGGGCTTTCAACTACTCCATCTTTTTCCCGGTTTACGGCGCTTCAATCCCAGAATGCCAAAATTTATTAGTCATAGAATTCATGATCTTGGTGCAAAAAACAGTAAAGGGGCACCATTTACTCTGGGCGCCCTAACTTTCTTTTTGCCTTGTGGGTTCACTCAAGCTTTACAACTCTATGTTTTAGCTAATGGCGATTGGAAGATTGGCGCTCTAACGATGTTGGTTTTTTCCTTGGGAACATTACCCGCTTTACTTTCACTTAGCACTATTTCCAGTTTTGCTAAAGGCGAATGGCAAAAATATTTTCTGAAATTCGCCGGGGTTCTGATTGTTTTGTTAGCAATCTTCAACATCAATAATGGTTTAACTTTGGCTGGTTATAACTTCAACATTGCTTCAGCTTTTACTTTGTTATCTAACAGGATTGAATTGCCACCTTCTTCGAATGCGCCGATTGTTGATGGTAAACAAATTGTTAAGATGACGGTCAACGGTTACAACTATACTCCTAACAAATTTACGGTGGTGGCAGGGGTGCCTGTCGAATGGCAGATTGATGGCAGTCAAGCGGCTGGTTGCGGTCGGGTGTTAGTGATGCCATCTCTGGGGTTAAGCAAATATCTATTGCCTCAAGGGATTACCACTATCACTTTCACTCCCACCCAAACCGGCACCATTCCTTTTAATTGCAGTATGGGTATGATGACGCGTGGTTCGGAGTTTACGGTGGTATTAAATACGGCTAGAGTGGAAGGAGTAAAAATCGAAACCTCGACCGCCGCGTCTATTCCCGCTTGTGATTCGACTATTGCCGATTGCCCTAAAGTCCAGAAATTGGCGATCGAAGTCTCTCAAGAAAAAGGAATCAACCCCCGTCTCTTGACGGCAAAAAAAGGCGTGCCGATTGAATTAACGATTGATAATAAGACACCGCTTGGTGGCTGTATGTCAATCTGGGTGATACCGAAATACAACATTACCATTCCGATGGATGGCACGATCAGTAAAAATACTTTTATCCCCACGGAAACTGGTGATATTGACATCACTTGCAGTATGGGGTCGAAATTGGTTAAAATCAGCGTTGAAGATTAAAAAATCTAATTAAAAATTATGGATGCAGATAAAATAATTGTCATCGTTGTCAGTTTTTTGGGTATCATTTTTACCTATTGGTTTTTTCTTACTAAAAAAGGGCAAGCCGTGTCCGTCTCTGATTCGGTTGATATTGTCGTCGATGGTGGTTATTCGCCAGAAATTATATCCATCTCGAAGGGTAAAACGACCAAACTTAATTTTACCCGTCGCGATCCAACGAGTTGTTTGGAGGAAGTAGTGCTTGGCGATTTCAAGATTCGCCGTCATTTACCGCTTAATCAAAAAGTGACGATTGAGCTTAAACCAGAGAAAAGTGGTGAATTTACTTATACCTGTGGGATGAATATGTATCACGGAAAAATAATTGTCAAATAATATGAACCAAAATAAAAAGACTTTTTCTATCAAGGGAATGCATTGCGCTTCCTGCGTCATGGTGATCGAAGATTCGTTGAAAAAAATGGATGGTGTGACTCAAGCGACAGTCAATTTGGCAACTGAAAAAGCGACGGTCATTTATGATCCAATCAAAGTAACCGATGAGCAATTAAGTTCGGCGGTATCTAATGTTGGCTATCAAGCCCTTATCACTGAAGAAATTAAAACGGAAGATGATGAACAAAAAGAAAAACAACAAGAGCTTCATGACCTGCGATTCAAGGTCGTGGTCAGTTTAATTTTAGGTGGTCTGATTTTGTGGGGCAGTTTTCCTGGCTTGATCAAGACGTCTCCGGTGATTTTGCAAAACTTTTTCGTTCAATTATTATTAGCCACTCCTGTTCAATTTTGGGCCGGTTTTGGTTTCTATCGAGCCACTATTTCGGCTATTAAGCATCGAACCGCCAATATGGACACCTTGGTGGTTATCGGTACTACAGTGGCTTATATTTATTCGACGGTAGTAACTTTGTTGCCCCAACTGATGATAAAAGTCGGCATTGAACCAATGCCTTATTTTGATACGGCGGCGGTTATCATCGGTCTTATTTTATTGGGTCGCTATTTTGAAGCTAAAGCTAAGGCTGGCACTTCGGAAGCGATAAAAAAATTGATTGGTTTGCAAGCTAAAACTGCTCGAGTGTTGCGGGCTGGTCAGGAGATAGATCTGTCGATAAACGAAGTAGTTATTGGTGATATTATTCGGGTTCGGCCGGGTGAAAAAATTCCAGTCGATGGTATTATTGTTGAGGGAGAATCGTCAATTGATGAATCAATGGTCACGGGCGAAAGTATGCCGGTGGAAAAAATCAGTGGCGATACGGTGGTTGGTGCCACGATCAATAAAACCGGCACCTTCACTTTTCGGGCGACCAAGATTGGTCAAGAAACGATGTTGGCTCAAATTATTAAATTAGTTCAAGAGGCTCAAGGCAGTAAGGCGCCGATTCAACGTTTGGCCGATATGATTTCTTCTTATTTTGTGCCAGTGGTGATTATGCTGGCTTTTCTGACTTTTGCCGTTTGGTATGTTTTTGGCCCGGCGCCGACGTTATTATTTGCTTTGCTCAATACGGTCGCTGTTTTGATTATCGCTTGCCCTTGCGCCATGGGTCTGGCTACCCCGACGGCCATTATGGTGGGTACCGGCAAGGGCGCGGAACATGGCATTTTAATCAAAGATGCCGAGAGTTTGGAAACCGCTCATAAAATAAAGACCATTATTTTTGACAAGACTGGCACTCTCACTAAAGGAAAACCGGAAGTTACAGACATTACCGCTTTTGGTTCAATGGACAAAGATACATTATTAAAATTGGCTGGGTCAATTGAAAAAGGTTCGGAACATTCATTAGCTGAAGCTATCGTGAAAGAGGCTGAAAGTCAGAACCTCGTTTTATTTAAAGTCGAAAAATTTCAGGCCATTCCCGGGCATGGCGTTGAAGGGATGGTTGATAACCAGAGAATAGTTTTTGGCAATAAAAGGTTGATGAACAAGGAAGGGATTAGCCTCACTTTAGTTGATGATCAAATCGCTAAATTGGAAGATGCTGGCAAAACAGTCATGATGATCGGTCTGGAAAATAAATTGGTTGGCCTAATTGCCGTGGCTGATATCGTTAAAGATAGCGCGCGCGAGGGGTTGATTGCTTTACAAAAATTAGGCCTGGAAGTAGTCATGATTACTGGTGATAACCAGCGAACGGCTAAAGCGATCGGCCAAAGTTTGGGTATTACCAGGGTTCTGGCCGAAGTTTTGCCTGATCAGAAGGAAGCGGAAGTGAGAAAAATTCAAGCCGAGGGCAAGGTGGTAGCGATGGTCGGTGATGGTATTAACGACGCGCCGGCGTTAGCTGCCGCCGATGTCGGTATTGCCATGGGTAGTGGCACTGATGTGGCCATTGAAGCTGCGGATATTACGCTCATCAATAAAGATTTGAAATCGGTGGCCATGGCGATTGTCTTGTCAAAAAAGACTATGCGCACTATTCGTCTTAATCTATTTTGGGCTTTTAGTTATAATATTGTCTTGATTCCGGTAGCGATGGGCGTGCTCTACCCTGTTTTTAAGTTGTTGTTAAATCCGATTTTTGCGTCGGTAGCGATGGCCACTAGTTCGATTTCCGTGGTCGTCAATTCGCTTTTGCTCAAAAGAAAAAAAATTGTTTAAGGTCGAGACTAAAAAATTACTAAACTATTTAATCAAAAATTATCATGATGTATGGATTATACAATGGTTACAATGGCTGGGGTGTTGGCAGTATGATGGGGTGGTTTGGAGGCGGAATTATGATGATCGCCTTCTGGATTCTGTTGATTGTTTTGATCGTTTGGTTGGTGCGTGAAATCAGTGGCCGAAATTCGAAAGCCGAGTCAAAAGTGTTCGATATCTTGAAGGAACGATATGCCAAAGGCGAAATTGATAAAAAAGAATTCGAAGAAAAGAAAAAAGATTTGAACTCTTAAAAATTTATTAGACTATATAATTAATTATAAAATTATGGATAAATTATCTCTGAAATTATATGGTTGGAAATGTGTGCTCGGGGCAGAAGTAGCTTATCTGGTTTGTCTTGTGGGCGGTTTTTTGCCTCTGAGATCGTCATTGGGGATAGAACTGCATCATCGCTTGTTTGAAACGCTGCCCGGCTTTGTTTGGATTAGTTTAGGTAGTATCATTTTAGGCGCGGTCTATATGTTCGTCTTTGCTTGGATCTTTGCCTGGTATTATGTTTGGATGCATAATTCCAGCTTGATCCGCGAAACAAAATAATTTGCTAAGAAATAAAAAATATGCCTAATCATGATGAAAACAAAAACTTTTCACGATTAATGTGGCTGATGATGCTTTGTTGCGCTCTACCATTTCTTTTCATTATTCTGTTTGGTGCTGGCGGTCAAATTTTAGAAACTCCGATTTGGTTTATTTTTGGCGGGATGGCAATCATGATGATCATCCATTTCTTGATGATGAAAAAAACACATAAGAATTCCGATGGAGAAGATAAAAATCATTCAGATCATGGCTGTTGTCGTTAATTAATTAAGCCTCTCAACAATGAAAAATAACTTACTAATTCCAATCACAATTGTTTTCAAGCGATTTTTCTTCACTTTTCTCGATATTAGCGGTATATTACTCGGTTTTTTTCTCACTGGCCTTGGCGTATGGATTGTCACTGGCCGAATCGTAGCTGAAGAGCTGGGTTACCTAATCGCTTTTTTGGGTGTTTCCGCTTTTTTCATTCACGCCGGACATTACTTTAATCTGGCTATCACTCGTTGGATTTTTGGCTCTGGTTCTTATTTTCACAAAGACCAAGATAATTAAGTGATAGGAGAGAAATGAAATAGTTATCATTACCCATGGGCGAAAGTGATGGCTAAAACTTTTTTGGCGCCGGCTCCGAGTAGGAGCCGGCGCAGTTCGGTCAAAGTGGCGCCGGTGGTCACCACATCATCGATCAGTAAAATCGTTCGGCCTCGCACCATCTGGCCGGCGTTTTTCTTGAGGACAAAAGCGTCGGCCAGATTTTCTAAGCGCTCGGTTCGGTCTTTGGTTTTGACTTGGGCCTTGGTGTTTTTAATTTTTTTGAGCAGATTTTTTTGTTCTTCCCAACGATCTGGTTCCAGCTTGATCAAATTTTGGGCCAAAATTTCCGCTTGGTTAAAACCGCGACGCATTTTTTTCGACCAATGGAGTGGGGTGGGGATAGCCAAGATTTTTTGACGCCGATCGATTTCGGCCAATTTTTGCCAAATTATTATTCTGGAATGCCAGATTTGGACCATCTCTGTGGCCACGGCAGTCTGCTTGGCATATTTTAACCGCCAGACTAATTGGCTGACGGTTTCGTTTTTATAATCAAAACTAGCTAAAATCCAATCGGGTAGAGAATAGGTATCAGCCGATGGCAGATCGTCGGCACACTCGGCACAGAGAAATTTTCCTTCTCGTCGGCACTTGAGACAATAAATAGGGAAAAAGAATTGCAATAGGGCTTTCCCAATTTTGACACCGGTTTTAAAAATACTGTGGATAATTCGTCTTGATTTTTCTTGGTTATTCATTGGTTGTGATATAATTATAGCAAGTTTAAAAATGCGAGCCTTAGATTTTTTTAAAGATTTATTTAATAATCTTTTAAGCGATTTAACCAAAACTTTTTCTCGCCAAAAAAGTGATAGTGTTTTTGGTTTGGATATTGGTTTATCTTCAGTCAAAGTCGTCCAGCTGAAACGCCGGCGTGGGCGAGTGATTTTGGAAACTTATGGCGAGTTGGCGACCGGTCCCTATGGCGGTTTGGCGGTCGGCCAAGCGGTCAATTTGACTCTCGACAATCTTAAAAAATTAGTTGCCGATCTGTTTAAAGAAGCCAATATCACCACCAAAACCGGTGTGATGTCGATCCCGTCACGCTCCAGTTTGATTGTGGATATTGATTTGCCGGAAGTGGATGATGACAAGCTGGCCTCGATTATTCCACTAGAAGCGCGCAAGTATATTCCCGTGGCCATTTCCGAAGTGACTTTGGATTGGCTTCGGATTCCTTCGCCAGCAGATATTCGCACCGCCAATGAAAATAATCCCGAAGGTCAGCCAATCAAAGGCTTGACCAAGATTCTTCTAGTGGCGATTCATAATGACGCCATTAAAAATCATCAAACCTTAGCCAAGGATTTAGAGTTGCAAGTGCCGATTATGGAAATCGAAAGTTTTAGCTCTATTCGTTCTTGTTTACACAATGATTTAAATGCTACTGCTCTGATCGACTTAGGCGCTTCTTCTTCCAAAATGGCGATTATTGATCGGGGCGTGATCAGAGTTTCTCATACGATTAACAAAGGCGCCCAAGATTTATCAATGGCTGTTTCTCGATCTTTGTCAGTGCCATTTGAGAAGGCGGAAGAAATCAAAAGAGAAGTCGGTTTGGTGGAAAAACCGGAAAATTATGACAATGTTGAGTCGGCTATTAGTCCACTAGTGGAATATATATTTGCAGAAGCAGAGCATGTAGTGATAAAATATCAAAAGGAGAATCGTCGCGTCGTCGACAAATTTATTTTGATCGGTGGTGGCGCCGTCCTCAAAGGTTTACTCGCTATCGCGGAACAAGAAGTTGGTGTGCCGGTCGCTTTTGGTCAGCCGTTTAACAAGACCGAAGCTCCCGCTTTTCTTTCCGGAGTTTTAACCGAAGCTGGCCCTTCCTTTGCTGTCGCTATCGGTTTAGCTTTACGAGGTCTCGAAGAAATTTGAACGACAAATTTTTATGGATAATAAACTCACATCTTTCATTCCTAAACCTTCCACGACTGGACCGCTTAATACCACGGCCAGTCGGCAGTCGGCGCCGAAAGTTCAAGGCGCCTACAATTTTCTCGGAGTCTTGGGTTTTTTGACCTTGGCTCTTTCGCTGGTGTTTGTGGCTAGCGCTTTTGTTTATCGCCAAATTATTTTAAGTGATATTTACAAACCTTGTGCTGACAATGGCACTTGCGGTTTAGCTGAATCGTTGAAAAGAGATCGTCAAAATTTGGGAGTCGAGACCTTGACCAGAGCCAAACGTCTGGAAATGAAGACCGCCAATGGTGACAGTTTACTCAATCAGCACATTATTATCTCGCCTCTTTTCCGTCAGGTGCTCAATACTTTGACGACCGAAGGTATGAGCTATCGCCAGTTTGATTTTGGTGAGAAAGGAATTGTTATCCAAGGCACCGCTCGTCGTTATGAAGATGTCGCTTTTCAAGCCCAAGTCTTTGGCAGTGAACAGGCCAAAGGTAAAATTCAAAGTTTCAATTTTTATGATCTCGATTTGGATGATAAAGGTAATGTGATTTTTAAACTTGATCTCACGGTCGAACCGACAATTTTAAGTTTTAGTAAAGTCGTCTCCCAATAATTATGAAATTTTTTCTTTCCATTTTTCTTTTAGCGCTGGCCGGTCTAGCTTTCTTTTATGTTGGGATGCCGATTATCAATGGCGCTGGCCCAGATTTTAGTCAAAAATATTTTTTGGCTGGTTATGATGTCAAGCGTGATAGTGGTCAAGGTCAGGGGATTAAAGATCTTTTGGCTAAAAAGAAAAGTTTGGTCGCCGGTTTGGAAACTACCAGAGAATTAAACGAGATCAAAGAAAAACTTCAGGCGAGGATTAATACCATCTCTCGCGATCAACAGGCTCGTCTCGATCGTTTTCTGCCGGATAGCATTGACAATGTTCAATTGGTTTTAGATGTTAATTCTATCGCTCGTCAATCTGGTATGAGGATCAAGGGTATAAAGATCGATAGCGCCAAAACTGAAGATAAGAATGCGCCAACGCCGGTGGCGGGTCAAAATGTCTCTAATGAACCTCAAGTTTCAACCCTCAATATGAGTTTCTCGGTTGAAGGTTCCTACGAATCATTTTTGGGTTTCTTGGATAATCTCTCAAAGAGTTTGCGCCTGATTGATGTCAAGACTATTCGTTTCCAAGCGCCGACTGACGGCAAGAATTTTTACAAATATGATGTGTCGATTCAGACCTATTGGCTAAAATAAACATCTATGAATTCAAAAATGATTTTAAAAATAGTTTTGATTGTCGCGGTTTGTGCTGTGGCCTTTTTCTTGACTCGTTACTTTTTTGGTGCTGGTCAAAGCGAGACTGTCGGTTTAACGACGACTAGTGCCAATGGTCAAATTTTAGCCGAACAGACAGTCAACGATGCTGAAGCCGAACAATTTTTAAATTTATTGTCTAGCGTGCGTGGTGTGGGTGATCGGATTAAAGAAGAGTTCGTCAATAATAATATCTTTGTTGTCTTGGAAGATTACACTGTGCCCGTGTCGCCGACTTCGATTAGCCGAGACAATCCTTTTTTGCCAGTTGGTTTGGGTGGGACTTATACCTACGTGCCTTTTACTTTGAGCAATACTGGTACTCCCGCTCCTGATTTTATTAATGAAAACAATTGGGATAACTCTACTTCTACGACTGAATCTACTTCTACTGTTTCTTCTAGATTGGACCAAACTCGAGCCAAAGCGTCAGTGATTGATTCTGTCCGATCTCGTCAGGGTCGTTAATAAAAATTCAAGCATGGCCACGACCGCTCTAGATATTCCAACTCGCGATTTAAAGGGGGTAAAAATACCGCTCGATGTTTTGCGTTATGTGCCACGTAGTTCGGCCGAATATTTTCAGATTTTACCTCTGGCGGTAGTGGAAGGGGTGTTGGAGGTTGGCTTGGTTGATCCTCGCAATCCGGAAGCGTTGGACGCTTTGCAATTTATCACCAATAAAAACAATGTTCCTTACAAAATTTTTAGTATTACCAAGGGAGCTTTTGAGGAAGGTTTAAAAAGTTATGGTGTCGCCTCGACCAATACCGAAGGTTCGGTTGATAATGCCGGCGGTTTTTCCACTAATTTTGGTGGAACCAGTGGTTTAGAGGATCTCGGTCAAAACATCCAAGAAGCGGAAAAAACTGTCGCCAGTTTTTCTGCCGTTAGAGATAATGATATTAATAAGCCAAAAGTCGGAATTGTCGAAGAGGCGCCGGTCACTAAAATCGTCTCGGTTATTTTACAAAATGCTGTTGCTGGTGGCGCTTCGGATATCCATATCGAGCCGGAGGCCGACAAAGTCCATGTTCGTTTTCGAGTGGATGGTCTGCTTTTTACCAGTTTGGATCGGATCCCCAAGACCGTGCATGATGCTATTGTGGCGCGGGTGAAAATTTTAACCAACATGAAGTTGGATGAAAAACGCAAACCGCAAGACGGTCGTTTTTCCGCCAATATCGAAGGCCGACGAGTTGATTTTCGAGTTTCCACTTTTCCTACTTATTTTGGCGAAAAAGTCGTGATGCGTATTCTCGATCCCGAAAAGAAACTTTTAACTTTGGAAAGCATGGGTATGTCGCCGGATCAAATCAAAATTGTCCGAGAATCGATCAATCGCCCTTATGGCATTATTCTTCTCACTGGTCCGACTGGTTCAGGAAAATCAACCACTCTTTATGCTATGTTGTCGGAAGTCGATCGGGCCAAATACAATGTCGTCACTCTCGAAGATCCAATCGAATACAATATCGCCGGTGTCAGTCAGTCACAAGTTCAGCCGGACATTGAATATACTTTTGCCAACGGACTGCGCAGTATTATGCGTCAAGATCCGGATATTATTATGGTTGGAGAAATCCGCGATCGCGAAACCGCCAAAATCGCTATCCACGCCGCGTTGACCGGTCATTTGGTTTTTTCCACTCTTCATACCAACACGGCCGCCGGTGTGGTGCCACGTTTGATTGATATGGGGGTGGATCCGTTTTTGATCCCACCGACTTTGGTGTTGGCCATCGGTCAACGCTTAGTGCCGACTCTCTGTCCGGAAGCGAAAAAGAGCACCATGCTCGATGACAGTATGAAAGTGATGATCGACAAACAATTTGCCGATATGCCAGCCGAATTTCGTTCTCGTTTGCCGGCAGTAGAGAAAATGTATCATTCACAAAACACCGCCGCTTGTCCCAGTGGCACGCGTGGCCGAATTGGCGTTTTTGAGTTTTTGAAAATGGATCACGATATCGAGGGTGTGATTTTGAAAAATCCGGTTGAATCAGAAATTTATCGCATGGCGCGCGCCAAGGGCTTCTTGACTCTCAAAGAAGATGCTATTATGAAAGCATCACAAGGTTTGATTTCCTTTGAAGAGGTCAATAAATTGTAAAAAACATGGCAGAAGAAAAACTTTCAATTTTGATTACCGATGATGATAAATTTTTGTCGGATATGTATTCGATCAAATTTAGTGAGCATGGTTTTACGGTTCAGATGGCGACCAGTGCCAAAGCTTGTTTGGATATATTGGCTAAAGATTTCAAACCGGACATCTTTTTAGTGGATATTATTATGCAGGAAATGGATGGTTTCCAATTGATCGAAGAGTTAAAGAAAAAAGGTTTGGCCGGTGATAGCACGATTATCGTTTTATCCAATTTAGGCCAACACGAAGATATTGAAAAAGGTTTGGCCGTCGGCGCCGATGGCTATATTATTAAAGCCAATGCCACGCCGACCGAAGTAGTTTCTAAAGTCGAAGAAATAGTCGCCAATAAAAAATCCAATAAATCAATAAATAATGTCTGATTATCAAAAAGAACTCGAAGAATTGATCGCCATTGTCGCTCAAGAAGGAGCTTCAGATTTACATTTGAGCGTCGATGCTCATCCGACGATTCGGGTGGCCGGCTCGCTTATTCCGGTGGTGAAAAAACCAAAATTGACCGCTGATCAGACCCTGGGCTTGGCGCTGGCGGTTTTAAATGAAGCTAATAAAAAGATTTTTTTAGCGACCAAGGAGATCGATTTTTCTTTCAGTCCCGATGCCAATATCCGTTTTCGCGGTAACGCTTTTTTCCAAAAGGGCACTGTCAGTTTGGCTTTGCGTTTGATTCCGAGACAAATCAAAACAATTGAAGATTTAAATTTGCCGGCTAAATTAAAAGATTTTACTGAAAAAAAGCAGGGCTTTTTCTTGGTCGTCGGTCCGATGGGTCAGGGCAAATCGACTACCTTGGCGGCAATGATCGAGAAAATCAATCAGGAGCGAGCCGAACATATTCTAACCATTGAAGATCCGGTAGAGTATCTGTTCACCAATGCTCGTTCGATTGTTGATCAGCGAGAAATTCGTTTCGATACTCAAGATTTCCGTGTCGGCTTGCGCTCAATGTTTCGACAAGACGTTAATGTCGGCATGATCGGTGAAATGCGTGATCCGGATACGATCAGCACAGCAGTGACGGCGGCGGAAACCGGCCACTTGATCTTTTCTACCCTCCACACCAATTCCGCTTCGCAAACCATCGATCGTATTATCGATTCTTTCCCTGCCAATCAGCAAAAACAAATCCGGGTGCAATTGGCTGGCTCTCTGTTGGGGATTTTCTCTCAACGCCTAGTGCCGAGGATTTCTGGCGGTTTGATTCCGGCTTATGAATTGTTGATTACCAATAGCGCGATCGAAAACTTGATTCGCGAAGGCCGGACGGCAGAAATCGATGTGGTTTTGGAAACTAGTGCCGAGGAGGGTATGGTTACTCTCAACGCTTCTTTGGCCGAACTGGTCAAAAGAGGGGAGATTACCGTCGAAGACGCTTATCGTTACAGTTTGGATCCGCGCAGTTTGGAGCGGTTATTATAATGATTTCCCAGACGTCAGACGTATGGGAACAAGAGAAAAAAATTAGATTAGAAATTTTTTAAAATCAATTTATGCTTTTTGCTTATAAGGCAGTCACTAAAAGTGGCGTGGAACAAGACGGGGTGATTGATGCCCCCAATCAAGATTTGGCGATTAGCTCGCTTCAACGACGCGATTTGGTTTTGGTCTCGATCCATCCTTTTGACAATGACACTAGTTTTTTTGGCAATATCAAACTTTTTCGCCGAGTTAAAAGCGCCGAGATCGTTATTTTATCTCGTCAGATCGCTACTTTGTTTGAAGCTAAAGTTTCGGTTTTGTCTACTTTTCGTCTCTTGGCGGAAGAATCAGAAAACCCCCTATTGAAAGACGCTCTGACTCAAGTCACCGACGATATCAAAGCCGGCGCTCCGATTTCCGGCGCTTTGGCTCGACATAAAATTATTTTTTCCGATTTTTATACCAGTATGGTCAAATCAGGTGAAGAGTCCGGTCACTTGTCGGAAACTTTCAATTATCTGGCTGACTATTTGGATCGTAGTTATGCTCAGTCGACCAAAGCCAAGAATGCTCTGATTTATCCAGCTTTTGTTATCGCATCTTTTTTGGTGGTGGCGGTGATTATGGTCACTTTTGTTATTCCTAAATTGAGCGTCATTATCAAAGAAACCGGTCAAGAGTTGCCGATCTACACCAAAATTGTTTTATGGCTTAGCGATTTTGCTTCGGCTTACGGTTTGTTTATCTTGTTGTTGCTCGCTGGTTTGTCGGTTTTTGCTCTTCGTTATGTGCGGACCGAGGATGGCAAATTGTCGCTGGATCGTTTCAAATTGTCTATTCCTTATGTTGGTGATCTATTTCGCAAACTTTATCTTTCGCGCATTGCCGACAATTTGAATACGATGATTACCTCCGGTATCCCGATGGTGCGTGCATTGGAAGTGTCGGCCGATGTGGTCGGCAATCAAGTCTACCGCTCGATTATGATGCGGAGCGCCGAGGGTGTCAAAGGAGGCAACAACACTTCCGATGTTTTATCCAATTATCCGGAAATTCCGAAAATTATGGTCCAAATGATCCGCGTCGGAGAAGAATCCGGTAAGATCGGTTTTGTTCTGGGCACCATGGCCAAGTTTTATAGTCGGGAAGTAGATGGCCAGATCGACAATTTAGTCAGTTTGATCGAACCAGCTTTGATTGTGGTTTTGGGTGTTGGTGTGGCTGTGCTCCTGACTTCTGTTTTGGTCCCGATTTATAATCTGGCCTCAGGCTTTTAATAGCTGGTAGGTGATAGGTTTTAGCTTTTAGAGAAATACCCCCTTAGATCGGTTGTGTGGGTCGTCCTAAAAGCTATGATCTAAAAGCTAAAAGCTCGACAAATCTAGCGAAGCTAGATTTGTCGTTTATCCACAACCCCCCTTTATTTTACCTAGTATCGGGATATAATTAACCTAGTCATTAATAAGTCGAAAAATAGGCCTCCAAATGGCCGTCTCTACCACCTCCAGCCACTCCTTAAGTGAGTCCAAGGAGTGGCTGGAAAAATTAATAGTCATTAATAGATAATTTTTAATAATTATGAAGAAAAGTTTAAATCGAGGTTTTACCCTAATCGAACTCTTGGTGGTCATCGCCATCATCGGTATCTTGTCGGGTATTGTGTTGACGAGTTTGAATAGTGCTCGGACAAAAGCGAAAGATGCCCGTGTTCAGGCTTCTATTACTCAAGTTAGAACGATTGCAGAAACTCTGTTTGATGGTTCTATTTATCCAGCCACTTTTATTACTCCTGGACCTGCCACTGGCGGTACAGCCCCAGCTTGTACCGGTGGGTTAGCTGATTCTTCTCTAAATACCCTTGATGGTGATGTAAGAGCTCAACAAGGTGCAAGCTGCACCGCTGCTGTCAATGTCAATACTACTGTCGCAAGTAAGGCTGGTATTTTAATTGTGAAAAGTGCTGGTAATGACGCTTATGCTGCGTATGCTACTCTTCCTTCTGGATCAGCTTGGTGTGTTGATAGTGTTGGAAAATCAAAAGCTTATACGTTAGCAGCCTCAAATCCTACTGCAACTGCCTGTCCGTAGGGAATTGATACTATGTCAAGGTGACACCTTCCTCACCACAAAAAACCGCCCGTAGGCGGTTTTTTGTTTTATCCACTGTATTTGTAGGGCTTGACGACTTTGTTTGTGGTAAACTTAATAAAATAAGTAATTTTTAATTGGATGAAAAAAAATATATTTTTATTGGTGGGAATATTGGCGGTTCTGGCTCTAGTGGCTATTTTGCCGACGCCAGCTATTTTTGCTGAAACTGGATCAACTCTAAATGGTTGGATGTGGAGCGATAATATCGGCTGGATTAGTGCCAAAACCACAAGTTGTCCCTCTTGCAATGTTATTATCGATTCGACCGGCAAGTTTTCCGGTTTTGCTTGGAGTGATGCAGTGGGTTGGATCAATTTTAATCCCGGTGATAACCCTCCGGCTACACCTGATCAAGCTTTTGTCAGTATGCCCATGACTGGTGGTAATGTTACTGGTTGGGCACGAGCTTGTTCAGTTTTTACCAGTGGTTGTAGTGGAACATTGAAAGACAATAACCAGCGTGGTGATTGGGATGGCTGGATTAAAATGCAGGCAGTCACTTGGGATGGTTCGACCGGATTCTTTTCTGGTTTTGCTTGGGGTGATCTAAACTTGGGCTGGATCAGCATGGCTGGCTTGTCGACCAATCCAGTTACTGCCACAAATTACACTTTGACTGTCAATACTTTAGACGGCGGAAGATTGATTCCTGCTGGCGTCATTTCTGAACCAGTTGGGGTTAGTTTTCCTTACGTCACCTCGGCTTCTTTTGGTGATGGCGTTAATGTTACCTTGACCGCTAAATCACAATTTAACACCAATCTGACCACTTGTTGGAGTGGTTGTGGCCCGACTAATAATGGTTCGGCCACTTATTCTTGTGTTATGGATAGTAATAAGACTGTTACGGTTGGTTGTTCACAGATAGATATTATTCCACCACCTGAAGACCTTCCGACTAAAACTTTAACAGTCACCAATAATTGCGCCGATGCGGTAATAACTGATAATTTATTAAGTCGATCTTGCTCATCTGGTACCTGTAGTTGGACTTATCTGACTGATCTGAATGTTCCTCTATTAAAAACTGCTGGCGACTGGACTGGAGATTGTGCCGGTGAGACCGGTGATTCCTGTTCTTTGACGATGAATGCGGATAAAAATGCTGGGGTGAGTTGTTCAAGCCAAACAAATTCTATTTCTATCACCACACCACTAGCCGGATCAAACAAAATCGTTTTTTCTCGCAATCCTTCCTCGCCTTATCCTTATGCCAGCACGGCTTTCACTGCCAATGTGAGCGGTGATAGCGCTACTATGACTTTAGGTTTAGATTTGAATGATGTTGCTAGTGGGGCTTGTAGTGGCAGTTTTGGCGCGATTGTTTCTAGTACTGATTCTTGTCCCACAACTCAGAATGCCGAACAAGTTTCAGGTAATAATCTTTCTGTTTCTGTCACTGGTGGGCAAAAATACAAATTATGTTTTGTTGATGCTTGTATTTTTGATGGTAATGATTCATTGTTGAACAACAGAGATTGGACTATTTCCACTACCGTCAATGGCGAATCAAACCCGAGTGGCTCCTTCATCCTTGATTTTAATGACGGTTTTTATCAATAAAATATGTTGCTTGGTCTGATCGTTAGCTTTCTCCTCGGCGCTATCATTGGCAGTTTCTTGAATGTCCTGATTTTACGCTATAATACTGGTCGCTCTTTGGGTGGTCGGTCTGGTTGTTTGTCTTGCGGTAAAAAATTACGATGGTCTGAATTGGTTCCGATTGTCAGTTTTTTATGGCAAAAAGGAAAATGTGTTGGCTGTCGCAGTCGGGTTTCTTGGCAGTATCCAATTGTCGAATCATCGACTGGTTTTTTGTTTGCTTTAATCTTTTGGTCGCTGGCGCCGACGATCAGCCTAATTATTTTTTATTGGCTGGTGGCCGGAGCATCGGTTTTTATTATCGCTTATGATTGGAAACATCAAATCATTCCTGATCGTGCCAATTATTTTTTATTTGGTTTAGCAGTTTTACGCGTTTTATTTTTTGGTCCGAGTCTAATTGAATCAGTTTTGACTGGCTTGGCTTTTTTTCTCATCTTTTGGGCGTTATGGTATTTCTCTGATGGCCGGTGGCTGGGTTTTGGTGACGCCAAATTGGTTCTCTCATTGGGACTTCTGCTCGGGGCGTCAGCTGGGGTGACGGCACTATGCCTAGCTTTTTGGTTGGGAGCAATTATCGGACTAACTTTAATCGCTTTTGGGCGCGTCAGTAAATTGCTCAAACTATTCAAGCGTTATACAATGAAAAGTGAAGTGCCTTTCGCTCCGTTTCTTTTGCTGGGTGCCTGGCTAACAATCCTATTTCAATTAAATGTTTTTTTCTTCTTTTAAAAAAATATCAAGACCAGTTTTGGTGTCGGGGTTTACTTTATTTGAAATGATCGTAGTCATTGCGATTTTTACAATTGTTACTGGTATTGTTTTGGCCAATCTGCCCGGTTTTCGTTCCAAGACCTCGCTGGATTTGATGGCTCAAGAAGTCGCCTTACAAATTCGTGGCGCTCAACTTTATGCTATGAACACTTTAGTGGGCAATACTGGTGGCAGTGCTGATACAGATATTTTTGGTTACGCTCTTGAATTTCCAGCCGTTGTCTCTCCCGAATCCAATCTTTTTAGTTTGAAAAAAGTCAGCGAAAACTTTCCCGATGGTCCGTCTCCGTCTCCTGCTCCAGCTGTAAGTGGAGATTCAATCGAAAATTATTCCTTGGGAAAGAATTTTAAATTTTCTGGTTATGACATTTGCCATCCAACTTGCGGAACAATTGCGACAAATTTGCCTTTTCGTCTCTATTTTCGAAGACCGAGAGGAGAAATTTATTATTGTCCCTATAATTCTTCCAGTGGATGGGTTGCATTGAATTCTGATAAATCTAGAAT
This sequence comes from Candidatus Vogelbacteria bacterium RIFOXYB1_FULL_42_16, assembly GCA_001823055.1. GTDB lineage: Bacteria > Patescibacteriota > Minisyncoccia > Phycocordibacterales > XYD1-FULL-46-19 > XYB1-FULL-42-16. Next base: position 30,308 of record MHTH01000010.1, on the reverse strand, counting down.
AAAAATATCAACCAAAGATGATTCCGCTTGTCGCTACGTGGTAGTTAATTTTAATGGTCAAATTTATGTTGATCCAAATTGTCCATCATGATTAGAAAAAAAAATAATATCGTCAAAAATTGTTCAGCAACAAGATCTTCCGGATTTACTCTGGTGGAGATGATTGTGGCGGTAGGAATATTTTTAATTGTGGCTTTTACGATCACTGGTACTTTTGTGGTGGCTTTGGATGCCTACCGCAAGGCTCAACAGGTCAATCAAATCACAGAAAATATCAATTATGTTCTCAATCGCTTGGCGATTAATGTTAGAGAGGGAACAGATATTCAGATCAACAATGACGTCTTGTCTTTGAAAATTGGGGCGATTGATTATTTTTATCGGTTGTCTGATGGAGCCATCGAAGAAAGTGTTGGCGATCAAAATAATTACAAAAAACTTACTTCGGATAAGGTCAAGATTATGTCATTAGAATTTGAACAGCAGTCTGTCCAGACAGAAAGGCCAGCGGTTAAAGTAGATCTCTTAACTATTCGGATCCATAGTCAGGTGGCTTTTCGTCAAACAACCACTGATATTGATATTCAAACTACGGTTTTTCCACGACAGTTGATTGTCACCAAATAAAAATCAGTAAAATATGTTTTATCCAATTTTTAACAAACAAAAAAAGACTAACCGATCAAAATTATCTCTGGCGAGAGGTTTTACTATCATTGAAGCTCTGGTGGCGATTGTCATTTTATTGATCGCTATTCTTGGACCATTGGCCATGTTGGCCTCGGCCATCAGCGACAGTCATTTTGCTCGCAATCAAGTGGTCGCCACCTTTTTATCTCAAGAAGGTCTAGAAATGGCCCTGCCTTATTTTCAAAAAGAAATAGTGGATGGCTCGATGCAAGATCGTTGTGGAACCGTGGATAATTATTGCATTATCGATATCAAACAAAACAAGATCACGATTGAAGAAAGTACTGATCCAGCTTTGTATATCACAGACGATAGTCCTAAAAAATATGTTTCGATTATTAATAAGGGAGAGGGAGATGCTAAAACAATTTTTTCCCGCAAAATTTGGTTTAATCTCGTCTCGGTCAATGATCCAGATCTGGCCAATACGATCGCTGATCCTGATGTCAAGGGCGAAGCTTTCATTGGTTTAAAAATCACTTCGCAGGTCACTTGGTCATATCGAGGCGTTTCCAAAACCGCTCAATCGTCAATCATCTATTATGAACCTTTTGAATAATCCAAAAAAATTAAACCGCGCTTTTGTCATGCTCTACGCTTTACTGGTGGCCAGTATTATTTTGTCGATTGGTTTTTATTTGTCAGCGATTATTGCCAAACAAATCCAATTGTCTTCTATGGGTAAAATGTCTCGCGTGGCTTACTACGCGGCAGATGCTGGGCGACTGTGTGGTAATATGTGGGGTGCAACCAACTATAAATATGTCAGTCTGATTAATGATTATAACGCCTTTGGTAAAAATTTAGAGGCGAAAAATATCAATTGTAATGACTCTCAATTGGTTATTTTTGATCCTAATAATTCTACCCAGACGATTAGTGACCCCTCCCCAGTTGCGAATATCTTTGGAATGTTTAATTTGGATCTTGATAATACTAATGCTAAAGAGTATCGTTTCCACTATGATATGACTGTGGAAGATCAGCCGGCTTGCGCTATTGTCTCGATTGTTTTCGAAAAACCTAGTGGTTCCGACAATGTCAATACCTATATTGTTTCCCGTGGCTTTAGTGCTAATTGTAATAATATCTCTTTGGGTCGGACGGTCAGTCAGATAGTGATTTGGAAGCCATAAAATCGTTTTTTTGTGTTATAATCACTCGCAATGAATGAGGTGGAGGCGAAAAAGCGGGTCAAAGTCTTGCGCGAGGCGATCAATCATCATCGCCATCTTTATCATGTTTTGGACCAGCAGGAGATCTCCGATCAGGCTTACGATTCATTAGAGGAGGAGCTTCGGCAACTGGAGCAGGCGTGGCCGGAGTTAATTACCCCCAATTCGCCCACTCAACGAGTGTCGGGTCAGGTGTCGGCTGGTTTTAAAAAAGTAAAGCATGAAGTGGCGCAATGGTCTTTTGACGATGCTTTTACCGAAGATGATCTGCGTGATTTTGATGGGCGAGTGAGAAAAAATCTTGCTTTGCCCGCCGAAGCGAAAGCGGAGGCGGGGCAGAAATTATCTTATCTGTGCGAATTAAAAATCGACGGTTTGAAAATCGTTTTGACTTATCGGGCCGGCGAGTTGTTGACTGCGGTCACCCGTGGCGATGGTCGTGTCGGTGAAGATGTGACCACCAATGTTCGGACGATCAAGGCGGTACCGCTCGTGCTGACTCGGCCAATAGATATCATCGTCGAGGGTGAAATCTGGCTAGCAAAAAAAGAATTAGTGCGATTGAATCAGGAGCGAAAAAAGACCGGTGAAGCGGAATTTGCCAACCCGCGCAATGTGGCGGCGGGAACAATCCGTCAGCTTGATCCGCGAGTGGTGGCCGATCGCCATTTGGATATTTTTATTTATGATATTGCCAAGGCCAGTTTTTCTTTACCGGTTACTCAAAAAGAAGAATTGGAGTTGTTGCAGACACTTGGTTTTAAGGTGAACAAGAGTTGGCGAGCGGTTGACACTATCGACGGAGCGATAGATTTTTGGCGGGAATGGAGCCATAAAAAAGATAATCAAGATTATTGGGTAGACGGAGTAGTAATCAAGGTTAATAAAAAGGCCGATCAAGACAAACTTGGTTATACTGGCAAGGCGCCCCGTTTTGCTATCGCTTTTAAATTTCCCGCTGAACAAGCGACGACCGTGGTCGAAGAGATTGTTTTTCAGGTGGGGCGGACCGGAGTGATCACACCGGTGGCCAATTTGCGACCGGTAGTGGTGGCGGGGACGACTGTTTCGCGTGCCACTTTACATAACGAAGACGAAATTCGGCGTTTGGATGTGCGGGTGGGTGACACGGTCATCATCCAAAAAGCTGGCGACATCATTCCCGATATTATTTCAGTTTTGATTGATTTGCGACCGAAAAATAGTCGACCTTTTGTTTGGCCAGAGGAGTTGGCTGAATGCGGTGGAGCGATTGAGCGAGTGCCGGGACAGGTCGCGTGGCGCTGTGTTGATCGTCATTCTTTCGCTCAACAAAAACGACGTCTGTATTATTTTGCTTCCAAATCCGCCTTTGATATTCCCGGTCTGGGGCCAAAAGTCATTGATCTCTTAATGGCTAACAATCTAGTGGCGCGTGCGGATGATATTTTTCGGTTAAAAAAAGGGGATTTGTTAGCTTTGCCGCGTATGGCGGAAAAATCGGTGGAGAAATTGCTGACAGCGATCGATTCGCGCCGATCGGTTTCTCTGGCGCGATTTATTATTTCTTTATCAATTCCCAATGTGGGCGAGGAAACGGCGCTTGATTTGGCAGAGCATTTTGGCGATTTGGCCAAATTGCGTGGAGCCGGACGAGAAGAGTTGCAAGCGATCGAGGGTGTGGGTGAGGTGGTAGCTGAAGTGATTTATGATTGGTTTCGTTTAGCCGATAATCGAGCTTTAGTCGACCGTCTCCTTAAACAAGTCAAAATTGAAACTGGCGAGGTGACACCTGTCGGTGATTTGAGTTTGAAAAATAAGATTTTTGTTTTGACTGGCACCCTGCCGACTTTGTCGCGTGATCAGGCAAAGACACTGATTCGTCAAAATGGTGGAGAAGTGTCGAGCTCGGTTTCGTCCAAAACTGATTTTGTTTTGGCTGGTGAAGAAGCTGGGTCTAAACTGGCGCAGGCGCAAAAATTGGGGGTCAAAATAATTACTGAAATTGATTTTCTCAAGATGATTTAGTGTCTGGTCGAGTTTTATGGCTTATGCTATGATGCCTTTATGTTTACCGAGCAAGAAATCGACAAATTAGCCGAGCTGTCCCGTATTGCTTTAAGTCAAGAAGAAAAACAAAAATTTCAACGAGATTTCGAATCGATTCTCGGCTATATTTCTGAATTAAAAAATGCGCCGGTCGCTGATCGCAAACTTTCTGCCGATGATCATTATCTGACCAATGTCATGCGCGAAGATAATGATGCCTTCATGGCTGGTGCCAATACGGCAAAAATTTTAGCTGAAGCGCCCAAATCAGACGATAATTTTTTTGTCGTCAAACAAATTTTAGATCATGGCGAAGATAATTAACTTAGCAGAATTAGATATTAAAAAAGCGGGCGAGGCGATCCGGTCTGGTCAGTTTAGTGCGCATGATTTGACTGAAGCTTATTTAGAAAAAATCTCGACGCGCAACGCTGATCTCAATGCTTATCTGGAAGTTTTTACCGATGCTTTGGCTCAAGCCGATGAAGTCGATCGAAAAATAAAAGCGGGTGAATTGTCTGGACCTCTGGCGGGTATTCCTATGGCAATTAAAGACAATATTTTAATTGCTGGCCGGATTTGTTCATCGGCTTCAAAAATGTTGACGACCTATCATGCTACTTACGATGCCACGGTGATCGCCAAATTAAAACAAGGCGGAGTGATTTTTTTAGGTCGAACCAATATGGATGAATTTGCTATGGGTGGTTCAACTGAAAATTCCGCTTATGGCCCGACAAAAAATCCTCATGATTTATCAAGAGTGTCAGGTGGTTCGTCCGGCGGTTCAGCCTCCGCCGTGGGTGGTGATTTGGCTTTGGTGGCTTTGGGCACGGACACTGGCGGTTCGATTCGTCAGCCAGCTTCTTATTGTGGGGCAGTGGGGTTGAAACCAACCTACAGCGCTGTTAGTCGTTATGGCGCGATGGCCATGGCTTCGTCTTTGGATCAAATCGGACCGATTGCCAAGACAATTGATGATGCCGAACTGATCTTTAAAACTATTCGTGGACAAGATAAATTTGATTCGACTAGTACCGATGATCTAGCGACGTCAAAAATTCCCGCTAAATTTAAAATTGGCGTGCCTTATGATTTACTGGGTGCCGGAGTGACCGAAGAAGTGCGAAAAAATTTCGATGAGACAGTTGAACTACTCAAAAAACAGGGTCACGAAATTTTCCCGATCGAGATGCCCAATCTGCATTATTCTCTGGCTTGCTACTATATTTTGATGCCAGCTGAAGCCTCGACCAACTTGGCTCGTTTTGACGGCGTGCGCTATGGTTGTCATGTGGATGGTCAGGACATGATCGAAGATTATTTTCTGTCACGGGGTGCTGGTTTTGGTCAGGAGGTCAAACGTCGCATCATGCTCGGAACCTATGTTTTATCGGCTGGTTATTATGATGCTTATTATGGCAAAGCTGACGCCTTGCGCCGATTGATCGCTGAAGATTATCGGAAAGCTTTTGCCAAGGTTGATGTGTTGATTACGCCGACCGCACCATCGGTAGCTTTTCCCCTTGGTCAGAATACCAGTGATCCACTTCAAATGTATTTGGAAGATATTTTTACCGTGCCAGTCAATTTGGCCGGTGTGCCAGCTCTGTCAGTCCCGACTGGTAAAAATGGAACCGGTTTGCCTTTTGGTTTGCAGATTACCGGCCCGCACTGGAGTGAAGATTTACTCTTTGCTTTAGGGAGAGAGATCGTTCGCTAAAATATTCACCCTGTTGAATAAAAATTGTTTAGTTAATTTTAATATTTTATCAACTAAACAATTTTAATTTTAAATTTTGTTGTAGCAATGTAGATTTCATGTTTTGAAATAATTTGCTGTATAATGGGATTATCAAATATGGTCGCTGAATTTAAAATTTATTCAATAGGGTAAATGCTCGAACAAGTTGTTCAATCTCCACCCAATTTACCGCAACCGAATTTTTTAAATTTGGAATATTTTTTTGGTTTGATTTACCGAATGTTTTTCGGTGAATCTGGGATTTTAGGTTTATTGTTGTCGGCCGATTCCGGCATGCTTTTTAACTTGCCGTTGTGGTTTAAGATTATCTCCACAATTATTTCTCTTTTTTTGTTGGTCGGCGTCTCTTTCTTTTTGTCTAAATTTTTTGATTTGCGTCGTGAAGAAAGAGAAGATATTTTTAATGCTATCGCTGAAGCGGGAACGGCCATTGAAGAAAAAAAGAATGCTCGTTGGGAAAAGATCTTGTCTCATGTTCACTCGGAAGCGCCGGCCGAGTGGAAATTGGCGATTATTGAAGCCGACAAAATGCTCGAAGAATTGGTTGACACTTTGCCGTTTGAGGGCGAAAATTTGGGTGAGAAATTACGCCAAATCGAACGTTCGGATTTTATTACTTTAGATGAAGCTTGGGAGGCGCACAAAGTTCGCAATCGAATTGCTCATGAAGCCGGTTTTGAATTGAGCCATCATGAAGCCAAACGGGTGATTGGCCTGTTTGAGAAAGTCTTCCGTGAATTTGATTTCATTTGACATTCGTAGTATACTGGTAACTAATCGCGGGGTAGAGCACTGGTAGCTCGTCAGGCTCATAACCTGAAGGTAGCGGGTTCGATTCCCGCCTCCGCAACCACGTAAAGAAAAAAGGCCTAGTTTAGCTAAACTAGGCCTTTTTTTCACTTAGAGCAGGATTACGTCAATTTGTTATTTACAATCGAACTAGTGATAATGTATAATATATGAATGTCAAAGTATTTAGAAAAAAATAAGGCAAGAGAGATGAGAAAGATGGGAGAAAGTCTTGGTGCGATTTCTACAAAATTGGGTGTTTCTAAAAGCACTGTTAGCTTGTGGTGTAGAGATATCTTGTTGGGTTTGGACCAAGTAAATTTTTTAACTGAAAAAGTCACTAAAGCTGGATTGGCTGGGAGGATGAAGGGTGCAGAAATGAATCGTAAGAAGAAAGAAAAAAATGTAAACGATCAGAGGGAACAAGCTAGAAAAAAGATGGGTAAAATTTCACAGAGAGACTTGATGATGATTGGTACGTCTCTGTATTGGGGAGAAGGAAGTAAAAACGGGAGTAGGACTATATTTGTCAATTCTGATCCTGAGATGATAAGGATCATGTATAAGTTTTTTAGAGAGGTTCATGGGGTGTCGAAAGAGTTATTTAAACCGACCGTACAAATAAACGAAATTCATAAACCTAGAATAAATAAGGTCTTGAAATTCTGGTCTTTTTTGCTAGACTTACCATTAAATCAATTTGGTAATACATATTATGTAAAAACTACGCCTAAGAAGGTCTATGGCAATTATGAATCTTATTATGGAATATTAAGATTGGTGGTTAATAAGGGTTCGAATTTGCAATATGAGATTTTAGGGTCAATTGATGTTATAAAAAAGATATAAATTTGCTGATGTAGCTCAGTTGGTTAGAGCGGGCGTTTCATAAGCGCCAGGTCATTGGTTCAAGTCCAATCATCAGCACCATCAATTGAAAGAGATTGATTTTTGTGTAGAATGGACGAATTGCGGGCGTAGCTCAATTTGGTTAGTAGCACTCCCCTGTCACGGGAGAGGTTGCCGGTTCGAGTCCGGTCGCCCGCGCATTAATTGCCCCACCTCGCGAGGTGGGGCAATTTACGTATAGCCAATCTAGTAAAAAAATAGATTTTGTTTCCTAAATTTTTAAAAAGAAACGCTTTACTCCTGTTGTCGATAGGCAAAAGATTTGATTAGGTTTATAATTTACTCAATCAGCCGTTAAAATTTTTATCAATATGGAACAAATTAAAATTGAAGGTGAGGGTTTGCAAGTCGTTCTAAATAAAATTGAAGAAGCTGGTAAAAAATTGGAAGTGAGGGAGGCTAAACATTCTGGCCTCGTGGTTGATCGATTGAAGAATGTTTTAAGACAAATGAATTTAGCTAAAACGGCCTAATAAAATTATGAGTAAACAAATATTAGCCGATTTGATAAAAGAAAAGCTCGGTATTGCCGATTTGTCAGTCGAAGAACAAGAAAAAATCTTATTGCGCTTGGAAGAACAGATTTTACGTCGGGCGACTTTGGATATTTTGGAATCTTTGCCGGCGGGAGAAAAAGCGGAATTGGAAGCGATAATCAGTGCTAGTGACGACGAGACCATCGTTCGTTTTTTGCGTGAAAAATTGGGGGTGAATTTGGATGAAGTGATGACAAAAACTGCCAACGAACATTTGGCCGATTTGACCAACAGCGACTAATTTTTTTCTAGTTGAAAATATAAGAAAGTTATGGTAAATTTGCTGTGGCTGAAAAAGCCGTTGTAGCTCAGTTGGTAGAGCACGTCATTGGTAATGACGAGGTCAGCAGTTCAATCCTGCTCAGCGGCTCAAAAAAAGATGGCACAAATGTGTCATCTTTTTCCGTTGAGTAGGATTGAACGGAAGAGTGGGGTCGGGAGAACATTTGGTCTCCCGTGGAGGAAAACAGCTTCGCCAGCTGGCGGAGTGTTAGAAACCGTGGGTTTCTAAAGCGCAGGCTGAGTTAATCGAAGCCGAGCAGTGATTCCTGCTCAGCGGCTCTTATAAAAAACCGTTTTCAACGGTCTTTTTTTGTGATATCTTTGGTCTGTTAGCCACCTTAGCTCAGTTGGTAGAGCGATGCATTCGTAACGCATAGGTCCCCGGTTCAATCCCGGGAGGTGGCTCATGACCAAAGACGAGATTCAACAGCAAATCGATATTCTGGAAATCGAAATGACCCAGCCGGATTTTTGGCAAGATAAAGATTTGGCGCAACAAAAAATTAAAGACCTCCATCAACTTAAAGCCGATTTAGAGGGAGTGGGTAAGTACGATAAGGGCTCGGCGATCATTACGATTTTTTCCGGCGCTGGCGGTGATGATGCTGAGGATTTTTCGGCGATCTTGTATGAAATGTACCGTAAGCTAGCGGTCAAAAAAAAATTTGAGTTAATTTTAATCCACGCCAATCAAAATGATCATGGTGGTTATCGCAATCTAACTTTTGAATTGGCAGGGAAGGGCGCTTATGGTTTGTTGAAAAATGAATCGGGTGTTCATCGGTTGGTGCGCATCTCGCCCTTTAATGCTAAAAAATTGCGTCATACTTCTTTTTCGCTGGTAGAAGTGATCCCCAAACTAGCCAAAACCGAAGAGTTTGAAATTCCGCCGGAAGATTTAAAAATTGATTTTGCTCGTTCGAGCGGTCCGGGTGGTCAAAATGTGAACAAGCGTGAGACGGCGGTACGGATTACTCACTTGCCGACCAATCTCACCGTTCATTGTGATTCCGAACGCAGTCAACAGCAAAATCGCGAACAGGCCCTGGCGATTTTGCGGGGCAAACTTTATCGCCGGTTGGAAGACGAAAGGTTAAAACGTGAGCAGGGGATGTATGTTAGTAAAACTACTGATATTGAATGGGGCAGTCAAATCCGTTCCTACGTTCTCCACCCTTACAAAATGGTCAAAGATCATCGCACCGAGGTTGAGACTAGCGATGTCGAAGCGGTGCTCGATGGTGAGCTAGACCTGTTTTTGGAAGCGGAAAAAGACTTGGCTTAAGTTTCGTTTGGTATCGAGAACAGTTTTTGTTATAATCAAGCTATGATTTATTTTGATAAAGTCACCAAGGCCTATGGTCCAGAAAATGTGGCCCTAGACAGTGTTTCTTTTGTGGTCGAGCCAGGAGAAATGGTCACGATTGTTGGCCATTCTGGCGCTGGTAAAACCACTCTCTTGAGGATGATTTTAGCTGAAGATCGTCCCACCAAAGGCAAGGTCTTTTTTGAATCGCAAGATATTCATTCTTTAAATAAATACGCTATCCCTAAAATTCGTCGGCGAGTAGGTAGCGTTTTTCAAGATTATCGCTTGTTGCCCAATAAAACTGCTTATGAGAATATTGCCTTTGCTATGGAAGTGGCTGGTCGGGACGAAGAAGAAATCAAAAGCGATGTGCCCCATGTTTTGGATATTGTCGGCCTGGGTGATCGTCTCTGGCATTTTCCACACGAATTATCCGGTGGGGAACGTCAACGAGTCGCCATTGCTCGAGCGATTATCAATCGGCCAGACTTGTTGATTGCCGATGAACCGACTGGCAATTTGGATCCGGAAAATGCCGAAGAAATCATTGAAATTTTCAAAAAAATAAACGATTTGGGGACGACGATTATTTTAACCACTCACAATCCTAAAGTGGTGGAAAAAACTGGCCACCGCATTATCAAAATGGAGAATGGTAAAATTATTAGTGATGAAAAAAGAGCTAAAAAAGTATGATCTGGATCAATTTTAAACGCATTGTTAAATCCGGCTTTATCAATTTCTGGCGTAACGGTCTTGTTTCTCTGGCTTCGGTTTTAGCGATTGCCGTTTCTTTGTATGTGATCGGCGGTCTCATGGTCTCGTCGGCTTTTTTGAATGGGGTGGTCGCGGAAGTGAAAAACAAAGTTGACATCAGTGTTTCTTTTAAACCGGAAACGGCCGTCGACGACATTACCGCGGTAAAAAAATCTTTGTCGCTATTGCCGGATGTTAAAAAGGTGGTTTATGTGTCGCGTGAAGATGAATACAAAAGTTTTCGTGAGCGTCACCAAGACAATGCTCTACTTTTGCAGTCTCTGGACGAAGTCGGCAATCCTTTTGGCGCTCGGTTGAATATTACGGCTATCGATCCCAATCGTTATGAGAGCATCGTTTATTTTCTAGAAAATGACAATCAAAGTTTGTCTGTCAATCGCGATATTATTGATCAAGTCAGTTTCAAGCGCGATATTGTTAGCCGACTCAATAAAATTATTGGCATCGTTAAAAGAATTGGTTTGGTCGCCAGCACCGTTCTCATTTGTTTGGCGGTTTTTGCCACTTTCAATACTATTTCTTTAGCCATTTACACCTCTCGCGAGGAAGTGTCGGTGATGCGTCTGGTCGGAGCGGGCAATATCTATGTCAAAGGTCCGTTTTTGATCGAGGGGATTATTTCCGGTTTTCTCGGCACTTTAGTGGCGCTTTTCTTTCTTTATCCCAGTGTGGCTTGGATAAAAAATGTCAGTTACAACGCTTTTGGTGGGGTGGATTTGTTGTCTTATTTATCTGGCAATTTTGCTTCAATTTTTCTCACGCTGTTGGTTTCCGGTGTTGGCCTAGGTTTTATGGCCAGCTATCTGGCAGTACGGAGATATGCTAGTTTGTAAGATTTCTTCCTATCAAAAAATCCGCTTTAAAGCGGGTTTTTTGAAGTTGGCTGCCGGACTTGGATTCGAACCAAGATGAACGGATTCAGAGTCCGCTATCCTACCATTAGATGATCCGGCAATTGTGGCCATATTAACACATTTTTTGAATTTTTAAAGACAAAACCTGCACACCAATGGTGCCATCGCGTCTAAGTTTTTTAAAAATTTAAATCTTGCTTGGTAATTAGAACTCTAAAATATATTTACAAAGTTAAACTGATTTTGGACGCAAAAAACAATGGTACCATTGGTGTGTAGGAAAAATTCCCCCAGAGCGCGCTTGCGCGCTCTGGGGGAATGAACCGTTGCCTGTCATCGTCCTTGAGAAATCACCTCCTTTCTAATATATTTTTAGCACAAAAGTTCTTATTTTGACAATTTTTCGATCAACGAGCGTAAGTCGTCGATTTTTTTGTCGATATTTTTTAATTGGACGTCGTCGTCCTCGATTTCTTCTCTAGTTTTTTCGATGATTTTTTTCTCGCCCTTGATACCGGAAATCAAGATTTTATCGCCGATAAAATAGGAGACAAGGACACCTGTCGACAAGAGAATAATGGCGCCAATGACGGTTGACATGAAATTGGACATTAAACCGATACTACCCTCCCAAATTCCGCGCCAAAACAAGATTAGGCCAGTGCCGGCAATGATGGCGTAAAGATTGGGATAACGACTTAAATAGCCACGAGTTCGATCTTCCATGCGATCGAAAAAAGTTGAGATTTTTTTGAACATTCCTACTACTCTATCATTTTTGTGTTAAAATATCCAGATATGAAGATTGAACGAGTCGCGATCATTGGCGCCGGTGAAATCGGTTTGGCTCTCGGCGGGGTAATTGCCCAAAAAGCCGAAGTTTTCTATTGGGATAAAAATGAAAAAAAATTACTGGGTTTGTCTGGTGAAGATTTGTCTTTGCCGGAAATCATGACTGGTGCCCAGGCGATTTTTCTGTGTTTGCCGACGGCTGGCTTGAAAGAGGCGATCTTTTGTCTCTCCCCCTATTTGCGAGCCGATCATATTTTGATCACTTTAGCCAAGGGCTTGGAGGAAGGTACTGGCCGAACGGCGCTCGAATTTGTGTCTAAAATCATTCATAAGGGTTTAGTCGGGGCTTTGGCCGGTCCGCTGGTGGCAGAAGAAATCGCTGGTGGTCGGCCTGGAGCCGGCGTCTTGGTCGGCAAGGGTCGAAAAATGTCCGCGGTGGCCGAGCTTTTTGCTGGTTCAAAAATAAAAATCAGTTTTTCGACCGATTTGATTGGTGCTTCTTTGGCCGGAGTTTTGAAAAATATTTACGCGCTGGGCGCCGGTATGGGAGAAGCTTTGGGTTGGGGCAGTAACGCGCGCGCGCTTTATCTAACCGAAGCCCAAGGCGAGATTTTAGCTATCGGTAAAATGTTTGGTGGCAAGACCATAACTTTGTTGGGACCGGCCGGTTTGGGTGATTTTCTTGCCACCGCTTTATCGAAAAATTCAGCTAATTTTTATGTTGGCTGGCAATTGGCACGTCAAGAAAAAATCGATCGATCGAGCGAGGGGCTGGTCTCACTCCCGCTTTTATTAGGACGTCTAGGCAACAGGGCTAAAAATTTCCCTGTCTTGATGATGTTGAAAAAAATAATTTTAGACGATCAATCGGCCGAAGAAATTTTCCGCCAAGGGGGTCTGATTTAGAACAAACTCTCGACGATCTGTTTAACGACATTGCCGTCGGCTTGGCCACCGGTGGCTTTCATGACCGCGCCAGTTAGGATGCCAATTTTGGTTTTGTCGGTGATCCCGAGTTCGGCTTTTTTACTTTCGGCCATGGCACGAATTTGCTCCTCGCTCATCTGGGCCGGCAAATAGGTTTTTAAGATGTTTAACTCGGCTTCCTCGGCACTGGCCAAATCTTCACGATTGCCGGCGCGAAATTGTTCGATTGAATCTTGGCGTTGTTTGACCAATCTTTTAATGACTATTAAAACGTCGTCATCGGTCAGTATTTCGGTTGGCTTCATTTTTTTGGTCACCAACTCGTTGGTCAAAGAGGCACTCATCCCTCGAACCGTCGCCAAGCGCACTTCATCGCGGGCTTTCAGCGCTTCTTTTATCTCATTTTTGATTTGCTCGTGGAGTGACATATCCGGCATTTTAACATGTGCTATAATCGTTAGCAATGATGACCCCAGAATTTATCAAGGCCTACAAAGGGCTCAATCCGGCGCAAAAGGAGGCGGTGGATACTATTGAGGGGCCGGTGATGGTCATTGCCGGACCGGGGACGGGCAAGACCCAAATTTTGACCCTGCGGATCGCCAATATCTTGCAACAGACTGATACTCCGCCTAATGGTATTTTAGCGTTAACTTTTACTGAAGCCGGTCAAAAAGCCATGCGTCTCAAACTGCGACAATTTATCGGTTCCCGTGCCGATGAAGTGGCGGTCTATACCTATCACGGTTTTGCGTCAGCGGTTATTGCCGAATGGCAGGATCATTTTTCGCATTTGTCGCGAGCGAAGCAATTGACTGAAGTCGAGGCCGAGTCGCTGATCCGAGAAATTTTAGCAGAAAAGAAATTTAATAAACTAAGACCGCTTGGCGATCCGGATTTTTATGTTGGTAAAATTATTAAAACTATCAGCGATTATCGCAAAGAAGCCTGGACGCCAACGTTGGTTCGAAAAAATGCCACCGAGCAAATCGAATTTATCAAACAGGATGAATCAGCCATTTCTTCGCGTGGGGCGACCAAGGGACAATTGAAAGCCGAAGCGCTCAAACGCATTGAAAAAGCGGAACGAACAATTTTGCTGGCCGAAGTTTACCAAGCTTACGAAGACAAAAAACGCACTGAACGAAAAATTGATTTTGATGATTTAATTTTTGAATTGTTGGAAACATTAGAAAAAGACGAATTACTTTTGCGTTTACTGCAAGAAAAATATCTTTATCTGTTGGTCGACGAACATCAGGACACTAATGATGCCCAAAATCTTTTAATCAAAAAGATCGCTGATTTTTTTGATGAGCCAAATCTCTTTGTGGTCGGTGATGAAAAACAGGCGATTTATCGTTTCCAAGGTGCCTCGGTGCAGAATTTTCTAAAATTTCAACATCTGTGGCCGACGATGAAAGTTATTTCTTTGATCGCCAATTATCGTTCTCAACAGGGTATTTTGGATGCCAGTTTTGGTATGATTGAAAAAAATTATGGTGAAGGCGAGCACCTCAATCTACGGATTAAATTAAAATCAGCCAAGGCAGAGGCGCCTAGACCGATCGATATTGTGACCGCCGGCAACACCGAAGCAGGCGAACAATATTTAGTTCAAGCGGTGAAGAATATCTTGACTCAAGATCAGCAAAAAACGATCGCGATTATTACTCGTACCAATCGTGATGTGGAGCGAGCGCTATCTTTGTTGGAACATAACGGCCTTTCGGCCACGGCCGAACGCGGGACAGATATTTTCTCTCATCCACTTGGTCGGCTTTATTTTCAACTGCTGGAGTTTCTCGCTGATCCGTCTCAAATCGAAGCTCTGGCCCAAACTTTGACAGCTGGTTTATGGGCTTTAGATTTCCATGACTCGACTTTACTGATTCGACAAATTCGGAGTGGTCAAATGGGCGAAGTGACGCAAAAAATACCAGTCTTGGCTGAATTAAGAAAAAATTTGACCGAAGCGGGAGCGATTGAATTTGTGATTAATGCCGGCGAGAAATCCGGCCTAACCAAATTGGCAACTAAAAATCCTCTAGCGGTCGAAGTTTGGCGATCGATTGTGGCTTTGGCCCAAGATTTAGCCCAACAAAAAATGATTGAGGATCCGCGAGCTTTGATCGCTGAATTGCTGGCTTATCGTCAGACGGCGGAAACCAGAAGTTTAAAAATTTCCGCTGGTGCTTCTGATGCCCAAGTGCGGATTATGACCGCTCACGGTTCGAAAGGTTTAGAATATGATCAAGTTTTTTTACCTTATGCGACGGAAGAATCTTGGATGTCCAAGCATCGAGGCAATTATTTTATTTTGCCGGTGGAAAAAGAAGAGGGCGATGAAGTTAGCGATGCGCGCCGGCTTTTTTATGTTGCTTTGACTCGAGCTAAAGATCACGCGACAATTATTTTTAGTTTGGAGGATAATTTAAAGCGAACTTTGACTCCCTTGCGTTTTATCGCCGAGTTGGATTCGACTAACATTTCGCGGATTGAACTTCCGGCCTTGACTGATTTCTCCACTCAAAATTCCAACTGGTCTGCAGAGATTAAAAATCAAACGGAGCTGATCGAATATGCCAAAAATACTTTATTGGAAAAGGGTTTGTCGGTCACGGCTCTCAATCATTTTTGCGATTGTCCTAGCAAGTTTTTTTATAAAAGTATTTTGAAGTTGCCGGAACCGCCGGCCAGTAGTGCCGAAAAAGGCAATGCTATGCATGAAGCCATTTCGCTGGTCTGGTCTGAACTCGATAAAAATGTCGCTAGCATCACGGCCAATTTGAAAAAAGGTGTTCAAGACTATTTTGTCCACTCGCTTTTACCTCGGTCAGAAAAGGAAATGATTTTGGACGAACTTCTACTAAACGCGCCCAAAGTGGCCACGGCGCTTGAAGAGCATTTTTCAACCAAGGGTCAGGTATCGTCGGAAAAATGGGTGGAAACTTTTTTCCAGACTAAATATCTGGATCGACCAATCGAATTGAAATTGCATGGCAAAATGGATGCTCTGGTCGAAACGGCGGACAAAGTTTTAGTCTTTGATTATAAAACCAAAGAGGCGATGAGTGTTGGCGCTATAAAGGGTGAGACCAAAAATGACAACGGCGGTTATTTTCGTCAATTGGTTTTTTACAAAATTTTAATGACTGGTAGTCATTTTTATCGAGGCAAAACTATTGAACCAGCGCTAGTTTTTGTCAAACCCGATAGTAAGGGGCGTTGTCCAACGATTCAGATTCCCATCGAATCGGCTGACATCGAGAGGGTCAAAAAAGAAATCCAAAATCTGATTGATGATGTTTGGTCGGGAAAAATCCTAACCAAGACTTGTACTGACCTCGAGTGTGAATTTTGCCAGTGGCGAAATTTAACGAGTGTCTCTTAGGCTGTTGGCGAAAAAGAGGCTGGACAAGGTGGCGAGAGCGACGGCCAGAAAAATAAATTTTAGTGGTAGAAAAGCCAAAAAAACAGTGGCAAAAAGCGGACCGATTAAATAAGCCAAGGGGACGTTGTTGCGCGAAACGGCGATAATGTCGGCATTTTGACTGTCAATTTTTTTGAAGAGATAGGTTTCCTTCATGATTTCAATGCCGGCGGCGCCGGTGCGAGTCAAGAACAAAATCAGTCCCCAGACGATCAAACTCTGGCCGGAGACGAGAGGAATCGAAGCAGTGGCAATCGCCGATAGAATAATACTGGCAATCAATAATTCTTTTTCACCTAGATATTTGTCGGCTAGACGACCCAAAGGCAATTCAAATAAAACAAAGGGTAAAAGCATAAAAGTAAAAATGATACCGATTTGCGACCAAGTCAAACCGATGACTTCGTGCAAATAAATCGGGCTATAGACGACCATGATGGCATAGAAAAAATGTAATAAAAAATCAATGGCCAAGATTTTTTTTACATCGGCATCATTTTTATTACTACTGCGCCAAAGTTTTTTGATGGCTTGGAGTGGAGAAGATAGACGAAATTCTTTCCGGTCTTTTTCTTTTAGGGCGACAATGGTGATAATCAAAGCCAAGAGCATGGCCGGTAAAGTCAGAAAAAAAATCAAACTGTAGCGTTCGGGATAGATTTCTAAAATTCGGCCGACTAAAAAAGGCGAACAAAGCCAAGCTAGATTGTAGGCGGTCATATAAAGACCGCGAGTCGAGCCAGTGCTCCGATCGTCGCTATATTGTTCGAGAAGGACATCCAAAAGGTAGCGGATAATCATGCCGGCAGAATAGAAGACGACGAAAGCCAATAGGGTGGCATAACCACTAGGGCTGACGGCAAGTTGAACGGTCGCCACAATGGCAAAAAAAGAAAAAATTATCAATGGCCGACGCAAGCCCCAATTTTTTAATTGTGTTGGTAGAAAAGAAAAAGTGGCGATGGTGAGCAAGGAACTAATGGCGAAAATCGAACCGACTGATTTTGTGCCGACTAAAGTTTGCAAAAAAGAAGATTCGACATAGGCCGGCAGAGCGGCCACTACTGCTAACAAAAAACTGACGAGATAAATAAGTTTGCGCATCAGTTTATTATAACTTGTATTGGTTATTTTAAAAAATATCAATGCCTCAGATCTAGGGTCTAGTGATACCTACGATTTTCCTCTCATTTTTTTGAAATTATTTTTGGAAACAACCGATCGCCCCAACTCTTTTTCTAATTCTTTCCGGGCATTACCAGCTACTCTACCACCTCGATTGGCATCGGACTTTAATTTTGGTACGCCTTTTGAATTTTCCGTCCGATGAATTTCGGTTGTAGATCTTTCACCGAGCATATTAAAAATTAGCTCAAAATCATTCATATGGTCACGCAGATTTTGTCGCTTGAGACCTTTCAGTTTTTTGTATTCGCTGGGAGTGACACCAAAAGTGGCTTTGGAGATTTCAGCGGTTAAGATTTCATAATCTTTGTCTTCTCTGGCACCCCGTTTTTGCCATTCGTCAGTCAATTCTTCGCGAATAGCGATGCCTCTCATTCTTTTTTCAATCCAGCTATCAGGGTAGCCTTTGAGCTTGTAAAGCATCCTCGTCCGTTTAGTGGCCAACTCAGGATCTTCGATTTCTTGGACTCGCTCATAGCCAACTTTGGCCAGCCAACGCTTAAGTGGCTCAGCTTTGGGCGAAGGAATTGATTGAACTATACGAAATATGCCTTCGGTATTGGCGCAATTTAACATCTGTAGACCTCCAGTAGTCTGAATAGGAAGGGGGGTGGCAATTTGCCCCCACCCTTTGGCTAGTTCTGGATCGCGTCGCCTCATGTCTTTAACATATCCGTCAGGCTGAACAGAATCAGTTAAAACTTCAATAATATCAACAATCACAAACCACCACTCGTTCTTATGAATAACCTTTCTGATTTCCCGACCCTTAAAAATTGCGATTCTTGTTTCAATTTCCATCTGTTAATTTTACTGCAATTTAGCCAAAACCTCAAAAAACTTATCCTCTTGTCAATTTGCCTCGGGGGGGGGGTATTATTAAGGGATTATAAATTAATTAAATAAAAATATGTCTGAAACAGGACCAGAGACAACAGCGACAAAAGTTGAAAGAGTAAAAGGAATTTTGGCAGAACTCCAAGAGGCCACTAGAGCTATTGAAGATGATGCTACTGCTATGTATGGTCTTATCAATTCTATTGATGGGTGGCTTCATCAAACTGAAAAGGATTTAAGGGCACGAGAGTACGCTAAGAGAGAGGGATAAATAAAAAAAGGGGGGGAAGTCCAACTTCCCCCCTTTTTTTTAGACTTTATTTTATCAAACACCGGGTGTTGATAATTTTATTACAAACTTAAAAATTTCTCCCGCATTTTCGCGAAGCGAAAATGCGGGAGATTTACTTACTACTTTTACCCTATAGAGTAACAACTAATAAATAGGTTTTTTCACTATTTATTAGTTGTTTAAATTAAGAGCCATTCTTTTTTAGAAAAGAATGGCTCTTAATTTAAACTCAATAGGGTGAACTACTCTACTACTTACTACTACCCTACACCTCGATTAACACGGGCAGAATTATCGGGCGTTTGTGAGTTTTTTGAAAGAGGTATTTACCTAGCTCTTCGCGGACGGAGTTTTTAACATAATCCAAATTGATCGGGTGCATTTTAGCAGTGGCATCCTCGATCGTTTTTTTGGCCGTTTGACGAACGGCGCGCAGTAATTCTTGTGACTCTTTCAAATAAACGAAACCGCGCGAGATGATATCCGGTGATTTGCGGATTTTGCCATTCTTGACATCTACTATGGCGATGATGACAAACATTCCATCTTGAGCCAACATTTGACGATCGCGGATGACTACTTCCTGGATGTTGTTGGTGCCGAGACCGTCCACCATCACTACTCGAGAACCAGCGTTTTGTTTGAGGGCGCCAATTTTGCGTCCTTGGTCAGAAATTTCGATAATCGAACCATTGTCCGGCACGACAATATTTTTTTCCGGCAAGCCGACACCCATAGCGACTTCGGCGTGAACTCGTAACATATAGTGGTTGCCGTGAACGGGAATAAAAAAACGCGGACGAATCATTTTGTGAATCCATTCCACCTCACCTTGGTAGGAGTGACCGCTCGAATGAACATTAGCCACGCCGTAGTGAACGATTTTGGCACCTTGACGCGAAAGATTATCTTTTAATTTCTGGACGCTTTTCTCATTGCCGGGGATAACCGAAGAAGAGAGTAACACCGTGTCGCCTTTTTTAATCTTGACCAGTTTATGTTCTTTTTGCGACATCCGCATCAGGGCGGCAAATTCGTCACCTTGGGCGCCGGTAGCTAAAATCACGATTTGATTTTCTGGATGCAAGGACAATTCATCGGAAGAAATAATTGTTCCGCGTTTGACTTTGAGCAGACCCAATTCTTTAGCGATTTCGATATTGGTTTTCATCGCTCGGCCCTCAATGGCCACTTTTTTGCCCAATTCTTCGCAAGCCATAATAATATAGATAATGCGCTCAAAGAGAGAAGCAAAAGTGCCAATAATCACTCGGCCTTTGGCGCGACTGACAATATCTTTGACATTTTGTTGGACTTCTTTTTCGGGAAAAGAAAAGCCGGGTTTTTCCACATTGGTTGAATCGGCCATTAAGACCAAATTGTTTTCTTTACCGATATTGCCATAAGTTTTGATTTCAAAATCGGCCAGTTGACCATTTTTATGCTCCAGACGAATATCACCGGTATAGATAATGTTGCCATAAGCTGTCTCTTGAATAACGCCAACCGAGTCGGGAATAGTATGAGAAGTAGCAAAAAAGCGAAAAGTCATTTGGCCGGCTTTTAATTTTTCACCCGGACTGATCACTTGGATATTTAATTTGGGCAGATGAGGGAATTCTTCTTGTCGTTTTTTGATCATAACGGCGGTCAAAAGTGAAGTGTAGATCGGCGGATTGCCGATTTTTTCCATCAGGTAGGGAATACCGCCAATATGATCCAGGTGGCCATGAGTAACAATCACCGCGCGAATTTTTTGTCGATGTTCTTCCAAATAAGTAGTATCGGGAATAATATAATCAACACCGGGAGCATCTTCACCCGGAAAAGCCAAACCGGCATCAACGATAACAATATCATCGCCGATTTCCACAGCGGTCATATTTTTGCCAATTTCTTCCACCCCACCAAGCGGAATAATTCGGATCACATCGGAATTAATATCGGGGATTTTTTCTCTCGGTTTAGTGCTTGAGTCTTTGGAGTAAGCGGAATCGGCCGTCAATCTTTTTCTCGGTCTAGATGCTCCTGCTTGGGCGCGAATTTTGACCGCTGGTCGTCTGGTGGTTTCAGTGGTCGACTGGCTGTTCTGTTTGATTTCGTTTGGTGCCAGCCTATTGTTTGGCATTGGCCGATTGGCGGGCGGAAAATTATTTTTATGTCGAGCCAATCTGTTGACCGAAAAAGTTGGGGCTTCATTGCCGGAGGCGACGAAATGGCGCCGGCGAGATGGACGCTGACGATTATTATCCGCGCCACTTTGGCGGTGCGGTTGATTGGGCTGATTGAGCGGTATCATTTTTGCTAATTATTTGTTGATAATGTTTTTTTGTTGGGCGAGAAAGCGCCAAATTCGATCGGTTTTAGAATACCATTTGTGAACGGAAGAAAAACGTTCGGCCGGAATAGAAATGGTTGAAAAAGTAGTCCCACCGATACTTTTTGGTAAGACATATAAATAGTAAGGCGAATAAATAAAAACGGCTGGCTGATCATTGGCGATTTCTTTTTGGAAGAGTCGATATTTGGCCAACTGTGTTTTTTCGTCCGTCGCTTGGCGGATCTCTTCCAATAATTTATCGGCGGTGAGATTGGTATATTGAGCGATATTCAAGCCGGGATCCAGTCTTTGTGAAGAATGCCAAAAAGGAAAGGGGTCGGGGTGACGACCTAACACTTCACCAAACAAGAGAGCGTCATATTTGCGCGGACGAATAAAATTATCATTTAAGTCGCTGGCTTCAAAAATTTTTACTTCAACTTTGGCGCCGATCTTTGACCATTGTTCTTTGACTTGTTCCGCCACAGCTTTTAGTTCTGGCACATCGGAAGTCAAAATAGTAAAAGATAAAGTTTCCAGCCGGGTATCTTTTTTATTGATATAAATTCTTTTTTCCAAGACCCCATTTATTCCCGATTTCCAACCAGCTTTGGCTAAAATTTCTTTTGCTTTATTGGGATCATAGAGACTATTACTGGTTTCCAGAGTAAAACCAAAGGAACTTGGGGGTAGGGCGTTTTCAACAGTTTGACCAAATCCAAAAAGCACTTTATCAATGATAGCTTTTTTGTCGGTGGCTAGGTCTAAGGCTTGGCGGACTTCTTTGCTGGTAAAAACTTTAGCTTGATTTTGATTGAGAAAGACGCCAAAAATTCTCGGCAGGGGAATTTTCATCACTTGAGCAGAGTTCATCTTTTGGGCGCGATCGGGGGCAATTGCTCCCAAGCTCTCGATTTTGCCGAGCAGATAATCGGCATATAATTCGTCGCTGTTGGGATAAGATTTGATCGTCAGACTGTCCAAACGCGATTTGCCCAAAGCAAAATATTTGAAAGCAGTCAGATTATAAGTTTGGGCCATACCCAAATCATCTTTTTTAAGACTATCAAATTGAAAAGGTCCGGAACCAACTGGTTTGATATTTAAATCGCTAAGCGGGAATGATTCGGCCGGAATTTTTGACCACAAATGTTCTGGTAAAATCCCCATAGTCGTGTTGTCTAAAAAGTTGGCATAGGGTTTTTTAAGTTTGAATTCTATTTCTCGGTCGTTGATTTTAACTATCCCCACTCCGTCCCAGTCGGCCCGCTTGGGACTTTTTATTTGTGGATCGGTGGCTTTTTTGATGGTGAAAACAACATCATCAGCATCGATTTTTTCGTTATCGTGCCAATAAATTTCTTCCTTTAATTTGAAATGATAAGTCAAGCCGTCGGCGCTGACGCTATAACTTTCGGCGAGATCTGGGATTAGACGGTTTTCTGTGCCGATGCGCATTAGGCCGGAATAAACCAAGACGGACAAATCGCGGTCGGCATCGGAAATCGCCAAGAGTGGATTAATAAAACGAGGCGAACCAATAATGCCTTCGGTCAGAGAGCCACCTGGGACGGCAATATCAACGACGATCAAATCATTTAAACGCCAAAACAAGACCGCGGTGCTAATAGCAAAGATGACGGCGATGACGCCTAAAATCAGTCGACTGCGCGGGCTAAAAGAGACGATCGCAGTTTTGAATTCCAAACGATTGGGTAGGCCAAGAAAATGGTAAGTAGCCAAAAATCGAGCTTTTGCCCAAGAAAAATAATAGATGAGTTTTTCTATCACGATAGAATTTTAGAGAAAAAATTGGCTGACTATTTAGCAGACTTTTTTGGTCGTCGAAAAACTAAAGAAAAAGCGCGAGAATAGTCGAAGCGATGAATAAAATAGCGAGAATGATTGTAACAATGAAAAGATTTTTTTCCAAACCGCGTTTGGTGGAAAAGGGGTTGGCGTTGCGGGAACCACCAAAAGCCGAACCGAGACCGGCGTCACTTTGTTGCAAGAGGATCGCTCCGACTAATAGCACGGAGAGAATAACTTGGATATAAGGCAGGAAAACACTAAGCTGTTGCATTACTTGGATA
>MHTH01000010.1:0-7285 GCA_001823055.1 Candidatus Vogelbacteria bacterium RIFOXYB1_FULL_42_16 | reverse complement strand
CGTCAACCTATTACCACAGATTGCTTGAAGACAGATGACTGGGATTGAAAAGTTTTTTATGCTATAATCTAAGACAAATTATCATTATTATTAATTAGCTAAAAACCATGTCTATTTTAACTATTATCATTGCGGTGGCGGTCGCTGTCGCTTTGTGGGTGATTTTCGCCTACAATAGTTTGGTCAGTTTGGTCAACCGAACCAAAGAAGCTTGGGCGGACATTGATGTTCAGCTGAAAAGACGTTACGACTTGATTCCTAATTTAGTCGAGGCAGTCAAAGGTTATGCTTCGCACGAAAGTGGCGTGTTCGAAAAAGTGACCGAAGCGCGAGCCAAGGCTTTGTCGGCTCAAGGTCCGGGGGCCAAAGGTCAGGCCGAGAATATGCTGACCGATGCTTTGAAAAGTGTTTTTGCGGTGGCCGAAGCTTATCCCCAGTTGCGAGCGGTGGAAAGTTTTACTAGTTTGCAAACCGAATTGTCGGATACGGAAAATAAAATCCAAGCGGCTCGTCGCTTTTACAACGGCAATGTCCGCGATTTGAATATCAAAATTGAAACTTTCCCCTCCAATCTGATCGCTGGTATGTTCAATTTTGTCAAACAAGAATTTTTCCAATTGGAAGCGGGTTCAGCCGAAAAGGAACCGGTGAAAGTCAGCTTTTAAGTGATAGTTATCAATGGCGACTTTGTACACGCAACAAGCAAATAATACTCGCAAAACTTGGCTGTTGATGGCCGTATTTTTGGTGATCGTGATTGCTCTTGGTTGGCTGATTAGTTTTTATTATGACAATCAAGCGATTTTATATTTCGCGATTATTTTCAGTTTGGTGATGAATTTTGCTAGCTATTGGTGGAGCGACAAAATTGTTTTGAGTATGTCGGGTGCTAAACCGGCGGATCATAATTCAAATATGGAGCTGTATCATCTGGTAGAAAATCTTTCCATTACGGCCGGATTGCCGATGCCCAAAATTTATCTGATTAATGATCCGGCGCCGAATGCTTTTGCCACAGGGCGTGATAAAAAGCATGCGGTGGTGGCGGTGACGACCGGTTTGCTCGGAATGTTAAATAAAAATGAACTAGAGGGAGTAATTGCCCACGAATTGTCGCATATTGGCAATCGCGATATTCTTTTGCAATCGGCGGTAGTGGTGCTGGTGGGTTTGATTGCGATTTTGTCGGACATGTTTATTCGCTCTCGTTTTCTTTTTGGTTCGCGTGATGATGACAACAAAGCTAGCGGGATTCTGGCGATTGTTGGAGTTATTTTTATTGTTTTGTCGCCGATTATTGCTACTTTGATTCAACTAGCGATTTCACGTCAGCGAGAATTTTTAGCCGATTCATCCGGTGCTTTGCTCACTCGTTATCCGGAAGGCTTAGCCTCGGCGCTCCAAAAAATCGGAAGTTACAGTGCGCCGATGAAAAAAGCCAGCAATGCCATGGCTCATATGTATATTTCCAATCCATTCGGTGCGAGAGCGGTAAAAGGAATAAGTAAATTGTTTATGACTCATCCACCAGTAGAGGAGAGAATACAAGCTTTACGAGGAATGTCATTTTAATTTGGATGGTTACTGAGTCTCGCCCCGTTAAATTTATTTCATAAATTTTATTGGGGTGACTCATCCACCAGTAGAGGAGCGAATACAAGCTTTACGAGGAATGTCATTTTAATCTAAATAATGTGCGCCACCGATTGGCACACAAAGAGCGTTTGAAAATGACCGCTATTTTGCTAGGATGGTGGAAGTTTGGAGAGGTCGCATAGTGGTCTAGTGCGCACGCTTGGAAAGCGTGTGAGGTGTCAAAGCCTCCGAGGGTTCGAATCCCTCTCTCTCCGCCTTCGCCTCGCAGTAGCTCGGCTTCGGCGTGACGCAGTCCGCAGAAAACGAGCGAAGGCAGGCTTCGGTTCGCCGAAGAAAACCTTCGGCGTGACGCAGTCCGCAGAAGTTGAGCGAAGGCGGGCTTCAATTTGCCAAAGCAAACCTTCGTCAATAAATATGTACTACGTCACCAGCTTATTTTTTAGACTTTTTTCTTTGGCGAAAAGTGGTTATTTTTTCTTCGATAATTACACGCCAGCCTAAAATTTCCAAACCAATCAGTGCCAGCCAGGCGCCGGGGGTGAGGGGAGTGACCAGAGCAAAAATCCCAAACACCAGCAAAAAAATCGCGATCGCTATCTTTAGTCGCGGAAATTTTTCAGCAGTTTTATCACCCAGATATTTAATTTTTTTCACTTTTTTGACCCAATCTTTTTACTAAATTTTTTCTTATGTTATCATATTAAAAGTGAAAACGATAATCAGAAAATTAAAAAATATAAAAATCGCTAAAGGAAAATTTCTGTGGCCACTATTGATCCCGATTTTTCTGTTGATTATCAGCGCTATTTTTGCTCGTTTTTACCCACCAGAAATTTTTATTCATTGGACCGAGCAAGGTTGGCCGGATTGGCTGGTCGGAAAATGGTCTGGTTTACTATTTTTGCCTTTATTGACAACGTTTTTTGCCGTAGCGGATATTATTTTTAAAAACACAAAAAGTTATAAAAAATTGCCGGCAACTGTCGCTAAAAATTACGCTGAATTTCTGCTGGTTATTTTATTATTTTTAGCTTATTTTCATCTGGCGATTATTGCTTGGAATTTGCGACCTTTTAGTTTTCATTTTTCCTTGGCGATCGTGCCGGCTTTGTCGGCGCTGGTTTATTATTTTGGCACATGGTTGTTAAAAATCAGCAGTCGTCGAGTGGTGATTAAAAATTTAGGCAAATTTTTGAAAGTGGCCGGTTGTCTATCTCTGGTCGGCGTGATTTTTCCATCATCAGCGCTGACTATTTTTTATACTTTATTGATTTTTTCTGTCATTTTTTCCTTTCTGATAAAAATTAAACTAAAAAAGGAAATTTTTTAACCTGCACACCAATCAGGTCATTGTTTTTTTGCGTCTGAAAATAATTAATCAGATTTTAAGTAGTTTATAACACTAAATAAGGTTAGTTTTTTTCTTTTTTAAAAAACAAAGACGCGATGACCTGATTGGTGTGCAGGTTATCCACATTTTTGCCTCAAATTCAGTGTTTTTTATTTCTTTTTTGTTTTCAAAAATGCTAAAATTGTCCTTAGCTACTAATGGCTTTCCGATCAATCAAAACTAAATTAGTAGGCAATTTTTATAGTTGGCTTTTTACACTCATCTTGGTAGTCGTGGGTGTTTTAGGGATGTTTCCAAATACCGTTTTTTCCGCTTTCAATAGCCAGATAAATTATCAAGGTAAGTTGACTGACAATTTGAACGCATCGGTAGCTGATGGTAACTACACGATGGTCTTTTCTCTCTACACTTCATCGACTGGTGGCGTTGCTCTGTGGACGGAAACGCAAACTATCACTGCTACTTCCGGACTATTTTCCACCATGCTCGGTTCGGTTACGCCGATTTCCAGTGTGGACTTTAATCAAACTCTGTATCTCGGCGTTAAAGTCGGTGCTGATCCGGAAATGACTCCGCGTAAAATTCTTGGCGCGGTACCGGCGGCTTTTGAAGCCGACAAACTTGACGGTTTGGATGCTACCTCCTTCTTGCGTGCCGATGCTACCAATGCCATTGCCACTATCACTTCTGCCACAACCACCAATTTCTATACCAGTATTTTCAACGCTGTCTCCGGCACGATCACCAATTTACTTGGTACTAAAGCCACAATTACTTCGGCAACCACTACCGATTTATACACCAGTATCTTCACGGCTATTTCCGGTTGGTTCACTAATTTGATTGCCACCAATGCCACGACGACCAATGCTACTAGCACCAATTTTTATGTTAGTGGAAATCTGATCAATAGCACTTTGACTGGTCTGGCCGAGTGGGTAGGTGGTCTGGCTGGTGTTACTACCACCCCAACCATCGATGGTCTAACCTTGAATGGCAACCTTAATTTTAATGCCACTTCTTCTATTTATTCAGTCGATAATGATCTGGTTTTTCAAGATGCCAACGGAGGAGCCAAGACTCTAAGCCAATTAATTGCCGGCCCGGGCGGTTGTTCCCAAGCCAATACCATTATTTCCGGTGGTCAAGCGACCTATAGTGGCACCGGTTTTGTTTACGATGTTCCCGCAACTGTCTACTGTATTGGTGGTCTGCAATATTCGATCGCTTCCACTCAAGTTACTTTGGATGCCGCTGATTCTGTGGCTGATCGGATTGATATCATCGCGGTTAATTCCTCCAGTCAGGCTGTTGGTGTAACCGGCGCCACTAGCACCGACAGCACCAATCCAATTGCTCCCGCCCTCAATCCAGACACTCAACTAGAGTTGACTTTTGTGTACATAAAAGCTGGAGCAACCATGCCGGGTGAGGGCGGAAGTGGACCACAGCAAGAATTTATTTATCGTAATAACGTCGAATGGACCGGCACTCAAAGTTTCCCCAGTGGTGGCGTGGTAGATTTTTCCAGCACGGTCGATCCGCAAGCTGGCGCCAACAATATTGAAGTCACTACTCCGTTGACTCGTAATGGCTATTTCCAGTTTTCGACTTCGACGGCGGTTTGGGATCCGACCGGCTATACCTACTTGTCTTTTTATATTAAAAACAAAACCGCTTGGACCAGTACCAGTGATCGACTGAACCTTACTTGGCGTAACAATTTGAACAACCAACTAGGTGGTATTGTTAGTATCCAACACAATACTTACGGCTTTGATAAAAACAACATCACTTCTTACCAAAAAATAACTATCCCGCTATCAACTTTTGGCACCTTGGGGACATCGATCAAATATCTTCGCTTTACCACTTCAAGCGGTAGTGCCAGTAATACTTTTAATTTTCGGGTAGATGGCATTATCGCCGAGGGTCCAAGTTCCGGTGGTGCTACTCCGACGACCGGTTTGAGTGGCGCCGGTCTCTTGAAACAAATCACTTTCTGGACCGGCACCTCGACCATGGCTGGCAGTAACTCTCTAGTTTGGGACAGTGTGAACAATCGCTTGGGCATTGGCACTTCTTCGCCAACTACCGCTCTGGAGATTCTTGGCACCGCTTCTTCGACCAGCCTTTATACTACCAACTTTACTCTGGCCAATTTGACCGGTATTTTGAAAGCGACGGCGGGCGTGATTTCAACGGCTCTGGTCAATTTGACTACCGATATTACTGGCACGCTCGGTATTGGCAACGGTGGCACTAACGCTACTTCTTTTGCTACCAATCTTCTGACCTATTTTGATGGCACGCGTCTGACTTCCACTTCTTCGCCAACGGTTGGCTATCTGGTAGCCACTTCGACGACTGGGACATCTACTTTTGCTGGTCATTTGTCTATCGATGGCAAAGTGGGAATTGGCACTACCACGCCGAACACTTTACTAGCTATCAATGCCACCAATGCTACGACTGATTTTCTCCGTCTGGCTTCTTCGACTAATCAAAATATCTTAGTCGTTGATAAAAATGGCAACATGGGTATCGGTTCATCTACCCCGAGTGAAAAATTAGTGGTGAATGGGGCGCTGACTATCGGCACTAGTGCCGGTGCCGACGCGGCGCTTGGTACTTTGCGCTGGAATGGCACTGATCTGCAAGTCAAAGCGACGACCACGGCTAACGGCTGGTCAAGCTTGACCAGTAGTAATGAAATCGATATGTTTTTGATTGCTGGTCAAAGCAATGCTACCGGTGCTGCTCCGTCTGGTGGAGCGCCTGATCCGATTACTGGTACGGCTTATCAATATTATTTGAGCACAATCTCTGATGCGGCCGATACGACAACCGGCGCTTTTGGTGGTAGCGCTTGGTCTCAATTTGCTATCACTTACTATCAAAAAACCGGCCACAAAATCGCTTTTGTGCCGACAGCGGTCGGTGGTTCAGCTTTGGTGGCGGCGGCCGCTACTACGCATGGCGACTGGAGTCCGACCGGCACCCTTTTCTCTGGCGCTGTCAGCTCGACTACTGATGCTATTGCGGCTTTTGAGCAACAGGGATATAAAGTTAATTTTAAGGGTGTCTTATGGTCACAAGGCGAACAAGATGCCGGTAAAATATACGATGGCACTATCACTTTGGCGGACTACAAAACCGCTTTAGCTAGTCTGCTGACTCGTTTTCAAACTGAATTTGAAAATACTAGTCTATTTATTTTCCAGACCGGTACTCGAACATCCGAATCCGACTCTGGTTATTATCAAGTTCGCGAAGCTCAAAGACAGGTCGCCGATGAAAATGAAGATGCTTTCTTGGTTTTCTGGGGAGCGGTTGATTTTGCTCTTCGGGGTATGCTCATAAATGATGGATCATTTGTCCATTACAATCAAGCGGGTTTGAATGAAATGGGTATGATTGGGGCCAATAATGTTGTTTCTGCTATTTCTAAAACTGGTTGGCAAACCAAGACCAGTAATCTTTTTTATATGAATGGTCAAATCTATATTGGCACTTCGACTACCGCCACTTCGACTAATGGCTTATTGACCGTCTCCTCGACTACTGGTGCGATGATTAGCTTGGGTAGAGCTGTTGGCACTGCGTCAATCAAAGCTTTGTCGACCGCTGCCAATGGAGCAATTGTTATTGATGGCGATACCACTAGCGGTAATAATGGTTTAGTTGGTTTAAATTTTTATTCTACTGGTAATGTTATTTTGGCCAACGGTGGTGGCAATGTCGGTATCGGGACGAGTTCGCCTTTCTCTCTATTTTCTATTTCCAATTCTGCTAGCACGGCGGTAAATACTCCGCTCTTCACTATTGCTTCGACAACCGCCGGTACAGCCACCTCTTCTCTCCTCACTGTTTTAGCTAATGGTAATACTATTATTGGCACTTCAACTGCTTATGGAAAACTCACTGTTTCTCAAGACAGCATTGCTGGTGGCTATGCGTCCTATGTGACCGGCCAAAATAATAACTTTATTTCAGTTATTGAGAACACCCAGAATTCATCATATGCCGGTGGCTTATATATTAATGTCCATACTAACGCTTCTGCCGCCAATTCTTCCGGCTTGCTCTCGGTTGAAGAAGGCGGAGTCAGTAGATTCTTGGTGGATGCCGATGGTAATGTTGGTATCGGAACAGAGAGCCCCGGCACCTCGCTTCATATTGTCGCTGATGCTTCCAGTAATAACCTTAGACTGGAAGAAAACTCTGGCGGAGAATACTACGACCTTAGTGTTTTATCAGACGGCAGGTTGAGATTTGCCGGTGATACTTTAGCTACCACTCGTTATATTGAATTGAATACCACCCCGACAGGCTTTA
>MHTH01000009.1:9669-10754 GCA_001823055.1 Candidatus Vogelbacteria bacterium RIFOXYB1_FULL_42_16 | reverse complement strand
TGAACAATGCGATCTCTAACTACCGCCTTGTGAATGTTTCTTAACTTGGGATCTTGAACATAAAAAGAAGTATATTTTGATGGTTGGTAAATTTCATTTTTTAATTCTTTGTGCAAGGCAAACAAATTGTCTTCTAGATTAAACCCAAACAATTTTACGTCTTGTCTTTTGCCTTTATTTCGCTTAAACTCACGCCAAGCGTTAAATAAATTACCGAGCGAAATTATTTGTTCAAAATCAAAAATATCATGACTATTAAGCCCACCCCCCCCCAGCAAATTTCTATTCCCATCGTCGAACATATTACTAGATTGTACAGTGAAATTTATCAATTTGGCAAAAAAATTCCCAAACGCGACCGGTTCGGCTTACTGGCTAGAATTGAAAATTATTGCCTAGCTTGTTTGGAGTTAAGTTTAGAAGCGACCTTTACCAAATCTCAAAATAAATCTTTTATTTTAGACAAATTACAAATAAAAATTGAAATCATAAAAAGATTGGCTCGTTTAGGTTGGAATTTAAAAATTATTGAACAGGCTAAATACCTAGAACTGGAAACTCGATTACAGACCATTTCAAAGATGACGACAGGCTGGCTTAAATATCTGGACCAAAAAAGCCGTAATTAACGGCTTTTAGTGGTAAAAACTTCTCGCGAACGCGCCAATTGTCGTTGGCATTATCAGGATTGACGTTGCTCACGTTGAACTTGTCGTCGTTCCAGTTGGCGTTCGGCACGTTGCCATCGGCATAGCGCGAAATTATTAACCAACTCCATCCTTATCTCCAAAAGCCTTTGCCAAAGCTTTTTGTGTTTCCGATCTAGATCTACTTGGTTTGGGACCACTCGCCCGCAAGAGTTGGCTAAGCAGTTTCCTTTTTATAACGGCAAACCGCTATCTGCTTACGGCAGACCGGTTGTATTAGCCAAATTTAGTATAGAAAAAGAACGAGCCATGGTCAAAGACCAGGGCTCGCAAAGGGTAAAAGGATAAAGTAACAAGGGTACGGAAATCAGGAAACTGTCTCGCGAACGCGCCAATCGTCGAAGGCATGATCAGGAAGGACGTAGCACACGTAGAACT
>MHTH01000009.1:1736-9552 GCA_001823055.1 Candidatus Vogelbacteria bacterium RIFOXYB1_FULL_42_16 | reverse complement strand
GCATTGCGGGTCAGACCTTTGGCGACTACGACCAACCAACCGAAGCCAAAACGCTCGGCTGGCAAATTGATGTCGGCCGGATCCCACTCGAGGTCGAAAACCTCACGGTAAAACTGGAGCCAGTCGGCGAGTTGTGGGTTGATGGCTTCGGTAACCAAGTTCTGTCGCAACAATATCTGGCACAAAGCATTGATAGCTCCGTGCAGTTTCTTGTCGTCAGCATGACCCGACCAATACTTGGCCGTCTCGCCGTTGAGCGACTTGAGTCCCTTGCTAACCTTCCCCATCACCATAGTGAGCACCTCGCCCACTTGTTGTGGTTCGGGTAGGACCCTCTCTTTTTTGCGTTTCGCAAACATAGAGCAATTCCTCCATTTCCTTTTTTCAATTATGCCGGGCAGATGTCTGGGAACACCCCAAAATCCAGCCAGCTTCAATCTGTCTTATATTATATACCTATTTTATCAACTTGTCAATAGTCAAAAAACGGTTTGGGTAGGTTTATTTTTGTTATTTATTTAGCAAAAATAAAATGATTTGGAGTGATACCTAATCCTTCCTTACAAACAAAGGTGCGGGCATTTTATTGTTGGCAATGGCCTGATTTATTTTTTCCGCTGTCGTCGACATAATCGGTTCGAGCATTTTGGCAATTTCCCCTACTCCCTGCACTAATTCCGTCACAATTTTTACTGCCTCCTCTTTATTTTCTTTGATCAATTTAAATGGTTGAGTTTGTTGAATTTTTAAATCGAGAGTAGAAATTTTCTGCCAAACAATATCAACCGCCTTGCCAATTTCAAACTCACTTAAAAATTTTACATAATCGGCTGGAAATTCTTTTTTAGTTATTTCGACTGGACCAGCTAAATAATTTTCCGCCATCTTCATCACCCGACTGACTAAGTTGCCTAAACCATTGGCCAGCTTGGCGTTATAGGCCTCGTGAAAACGTTCCCAAGTAAAGTCGCTGTCTTCAAACATCGCCAATTCACCCGCGACAAAATAGCGCAGAGCGTCAGTGTCATATTTTTCAACTACTTCGAGCGGATTGATAACGTTGCCCAAACTCTTGCTCATCTTCTGGCCTCCACTGGTGATAAAACCGTCGATCACTATTTGCTTCGAGGGCGACAGTCCAGCCGCCATCAACATCGCCTGCCACATCGCTGTTTGTTGGCGCAGATTGTCTTTACCACAATACTGAATCGCCCCACCTGTTTCCAGCCACCAGTGATTAAAATTATCTAGGTCATTAGGCCCACCTTCGCTTTCAGCTCTCGCGAGGCAAGGCCAACTGAGCACCGAAATGTAGTTAACCAAGGCATCAAACCAGACATACATGACGTGCTCCGGATCGGTCGGCACCGCAATCCCCCATGGCATT
The DNA here is from genome assembly GCA_001823055.1 of Candidatus Vogelbacteria bacterium RIFOXYB1_FULL_42_16. Classification (GTDB taxonomy): domain Bacteria; phylum Patescibacteriota; class Minisyncoccia; order Phycocordibacterales; family XYD1-FULL-46-19; genus XYB1-FULL-42-16. The sequence goes on along the minus strand of MHTH01000009.1, from coordinate 8,165 downwards.
TTTGTCTTCAAACGAGAAATACTGAAATCCTGCAAACCTCTCTCCACCAAAGCCTTGATTTCTTTTTGTCTTTCAGCTGGTATCACAAAATCTGGTCGCTCTTTATATAAAGCTAAAAGTTTATCGCCAAAAGCGGGAAATTTGAAAAAATAATTTTCTTCGTCGCGTAACTCGATGGCCAAATTCGGATGATCGGGGCATTTACCGTTGACCAGTTCGGAATCGGTTTTTTCCAACTCACAACCAATACAATACTTGGTCTGGTAATTTTTTTTGTAAATAAAACCATTTTGATCACAAGTCCGCCAAAAAGCCTGGGCCGAAGCAATATGAGCCGGATCAGTAGTACGAACGAAATTGATGTCTTCACTAATCCCAAGCGGTTTTAAAATAGCCTTGAATTTCTCGGCCAACTGATCCACATAAGCCTGCGGTTCCAAGCCTAGCTCAAGTGCTTTTTGATAAATTTTCTGGCCATGCTCATCGGTGCCAGTATTAAAAAAAACTTCTTCGCCTAAAGCCCGACGATAGCGGGCAATAATATCCGCCCGAATAATTTCCACCGCAAAACCGATATGCGGTTCGGCATTAACATAAGGTAAGGTGGTAGTGATGTAAGTCCGCTCTTTCATTAATTCCCCAACTGACTATTTTGTTGACGGAAAAGTCCCTTGCGAGTTTCAATATCACCGGCTAATTCCATCAGAAAAGTGGCCATTGGCACCGCTAAAATTATGCCCAAAAAACCGGCCAACTTGGCACCAACAATCATGGAAATGACTACCAAAAGCGGTGGCACACCGATAATCTTACGAACAACCAGAGGGTAGATCAAGTGATTTTCAAATTGTTGCACCACCACATACAAACCCATAGTCATTAAGCCGACCGGCACGCCGGCGGAAAAACCTAGAATCACCGCCGGTACCGCCGACAAGACTGGACCAAAAAACGGAATCAATTCAAAAACGGCCGCCAAAATAGCCAAAATCAAAGCATATTTGACTCCTAAGAGAGTTAGGCCTAAAAAGACCAGTGGGCCGATGATCGCCCCCAAAAGAATCTGACCTTGTAGCCAGCCACCAATCTTGGCCTCGACTCTTTTCCATAAATTAATAGCATAATCTTCACTCCGTAACGGCACCACTAAACGCAAGAACTCTTCGACGCCATTGCGCTGAACAGCAATATAAAAAGAAATAACCACAATCATGACAAAACTGAAAATGCCATTGAAAAGAAAACGAATGAGCTCCATGATGTTGGACGGAACGGCTGGCAAATAAGAACCAGCATTGGAATTGATTAATTCGGTCAGAGAAAAATCGTCAATAAAATCGCCGGAAAAATTACTGACTTGACCCCAAGCCTCGTTGGTATGAACAAATGAATTGATTTTGGTCGGCAAAGTTTTGGCAATATCCATAATATCGCCAAAAACCGGTGGAATCATAAAATAAAGAGTACCTAAAACCACGCTAAAACCGATGATATAGACCAATAACACCGCAAAAACTCGCGGAATTTTATATTTTTCAAACCAACCAGAAAAAGGTCGGACGGCCGAACCTAAAACAATCGAGGTTAAAAGAATGAGGATAACTTCTCGTAGAAAATAAGCCAAATAAACCAACAGGCCAATAAAAGCGACCTTCCATAAAGCCGTCCAAGAGATATTCAAGTGACTATTTTTTTCACTAGAGCTATTAAACATCAGTTTATATTACTATAAATCAACCAATTTGGCAAAAACTTCTTTTTTCAGTCCCCGACCAACTAAAACCAAGTGGAGTCCATCCTTTTTAAAGATAGCTTGAGCGGTTTTTTTGATTTCAACCGACGAAACAGCTCTGATGCAACGACAAAATTCTTCTGGTGTTTTTGGGATTTGACCAAGAGTAATTTGCCGACCATAAAAACTAGCTAAATCTTCTGGCGTTTCCAGACCCAGCAACAACCAACTGATTATTTTGGTTTTAACCAAGTTAAGCTCTTTGGCTGAAACTAGCTCGCAAGTCAAACGGCGCAATTCCACAAAAATAGTTTTGAGCACGATTTCAATTTTCCCAGCATCGAAACCGCCGGCGATCACAAAAGCACCATAATCGGCTTGCGCATCATGCCAAGCCGATACGCCATAGGCGGCACCCAATTTATGTCTCAAAATTTTATAAAGCCGAGAATTTAATCCTCCGGCCAAAATCGCCGAGATTAGACCAGTAGCAAACTCTTCCGTCTGGCCGATCTTAGGAGCAGGAAAACCAATTCTCAATTTTATTTGATCGATTTCCTTGCGATAACAAACAATTTTGGGTTGTAAAAATTTTATTTGATCATAAGGACTATCATTTGATTTTTCGACAACTAAACCAGATCCTACCCAACCACCAAATTTATGTTTAATAAAAGTTAAAACTTCTTTCTGTTTAAAATTACCGGCCACGATTATCAGCGTGTTTGTTGGTTGATACTTTTCTTTTTTAAAGGCCAACAATCGCTTGCGATTAAAATTTTTAATCGTGTCTTCGGCGCCTAAAACCGGCCGGCCAGCCGGCAACTGACCATACATCAATTCTCGTAATTTAAAGAAACAAAAATTATCCGGATTATCCCAAGAACGTTTGACCTCCTCGCCTACCACTTTTTTCTCTTTGGCAATGTCGGTATTTTTAAACAGGGAATCAAAAAAAGTTTCGCTGACCAACTTGGCCGTCGCGAGGATTTTTTCGGCGGAAGCCGAAGCATGAAAAACCGTGGAAAAATAATTGGTATAGCCGTTATTGTCAGCCCCCAACAAGTCAAAAGCCTCTTGCAAAACAATAGCATTGCGATGGCCAACTGTGCCATCAAAGTGTAGATGTTCCAAAAAATGAGCCAGACCAGCTTCTGCTGGTTTTTCTTTATTAGCACCAACCCCTACCGCCACAGCGAAAAAGGCTGAATAACTTTCCGGTCGAGGCACCAACAACACTCTAACCCCGTTGGGTAAAGTGAGAATTTTGAAATTTTTCATAGAAACTCTATCTTACTCTTTAACCAGACCAGCGCCAACCAACGACCGAAATTCTTCAAGTGAGCCAGTATTTAGACTATCGGCATTGGCACTAACATCTTTATTGGCAAAAGAATCAAAGCCAAATAATCTGACCAGCGAGACAAGATCGGGCTGACTTTCGACTTGACTCAAACTGGGGGTAAAAGCAATTTGAAAAGAAGCTTCTCGGGGCGGTGAATCAAAACCTAAGCCAGCTGGTAAAACACCGACCTCCCACGAAACTTGTCGACTGGAAGGGTCAAAACTTATTTTTTCATTTTGAGGATAGATAGCATTTTGCCAATCAATATAGACCGGCAAGGTAGCAACGATTTTAACATTTCGCACTTCGTTGGCAGGATTGATCGCCAACCAAGTCACCGTATAGGTAGTTTTAGCTTCGACTCTCGGACTAGCTGGGCCACTGTTGGTAAACGGACCGGTAGTATAAGAAAGTTGCGAAGCAATTTGTGGAACAGACAAAATTTTAATAGTCTTTTTGAGTTCTGTTCGCACTTGATCGGACTGATTTTCTTCACTGATCCTTCGACCGCTGACAATAAGGGACAGATCGACTTGCGGATTACGTGACAGATTGCCACGCAGAGCCGATAGAGGTAACATCGAAAAATCAAAACTAACACTACCCGTTTCTCCCGGTCGAATCATTGCTAGACTTTCGACTAAACTTTTATTCCAAATAATTTTGTCGTCTTGCGAACGATAAAAACCGTTTTCTACTTTGATCGATCGGCGATCGATCGCCGATCCCACCAAAGACATTTCCATCTCTAAATCACTGATATTGTCCGGTAAATTATTGATCCAATCAATTTTTCCCTTGACCAGATCTTTTGGTTTCAAGATCACTTCGGAGCCGGCTTGACCATTCAATGACAGTTCTGTGCCAATAAAAGGATTCTTAATGACTAAGGTTTTAAATATGTCACCATAAGAAAAAGATTGGCTATTGTCACCATCAACAGACGGCCCCACCACGATACGAAAACTTTTATTTTCATTTTCTTGACCAGTCAAAACACCAGTTACGGTTAATTTTTTTTCCACTCCCGCCGTAATATCACCCAGGGACCAAATATGACCATCCAAAGTTGGAGCCAAACTGGAATCTTTTAATTGAAAACCGGGTGGAAAAGAAATATCTAAAATTAAATCATTGAGAATCGTTGGTGAATTGGAAACCAGATCAATATCAAAACTAAACTCGCGACCGGCGTTTATTTCGTCAGGTAAATTAGCGGTCATAGTGACGGGAGAATCACTGATCGTAAAATCATATTCAACTTTTTTGGAAAAAACATTATTCGATTCGGCCAAACGATATTCAAGCGTTAATTTAATTTTTTGTTGGCTACCCTGTCCCCCAAAAACCAAAACTTGAAGAGTTTTATTAATCGTCTCGCCCGTCGGAATATTTTTTAAATCAAAAACCTCTCGGCGTAAATCCAAAGTGGCGTCAACAGCTGAGCGAGTTCCGGCCGGATATTCCACCAACAATCGAGCCGACTCCAAGGCTGTTTTATTGCGATTGATGATAGAAGTCTGGAGATTAATCGCTTCCCCCGCCTTCAGACTCACTGGTCCGCGAACATCAACAACGATATTGGAATTGGAAATCAAGTTCGAACCGTTTAAAATCACGATCACGGCCACTACAATTGCCACCAAAAAGAAGGCGGTCGCGCCGATTAAAAATTTTTTAATTAAGCGCCAAGAAGCAGAATTGCTATCTTCGCCAAAATCCTCAATCAAATCTCCCGACCAAGTCTCCTCGCCACCACTGGTTTCAGTTTGATTCAAGCGAGAACGCTTGAGACGCACATTGGCCAAAGTCCCCTGCTCCAAGCGATGTTGCAAATCACCTAATCCGCTTTTTTCTTCTGATTCAGGTAAAGACATATAAATTGAATTATAGCATTACTTACTCTACCAATGAAGTTCTTTTAGAGTTTTATTTAAATATTGGACGACGTAATGACTAGTCTTTGGTTCGGCCAATAAAGTCAAATCTGTCACTGACCAATTTTTTTCGGAAACAAAACGGTCAAGCTGACGATCTGATTTCAAATAACCAAGATGGTGGAGCAGTCGCAAAACTGCCATTTTTTCAACAGCTAAAATCAGATCTCGATCTTTCAATTTGGCCAACCAACCAAAAACTTCTTTTAATTCGGTAAAAATTTCTCGACTCTCTTCCTCTTCAATCAAAATCAAGAGCAAACGAAAAATATGGCCAACAATTGCTCGTTTTTCGACTGAAGAAAGTGAGCCGAAAAAATCATTCGATTTTTCCGCCGAGACTAGACGCCAAAATTCTCGACCTCGGACTAAAGAATAATGACCATAGGAAAAATCGGTGATATTGGCTCGTAATTTAGACGTTTCTTTGCGCACCCCTTGAGCCACGACGACAATCAGACCAAAATCCGGAGTAAAAAGATAGAGCATTTTACTGTCTTCGGAACGTGGTCGATATTGTAAGATAAAACCTTCGGTATGATAAAGGCGATGGGACATTTACTCATTAGAAAAGATTTCTAAGTAAATTGGCGTATCGGCAATTTCACCAATCAGTGATTGCTCCGAGGTTAAAGTCGAGAAATCAATATCGAGCAAGCCGGCTGATTGTTTAATTTCATTTAGATACTTTTCAACAAGAACTTTGATGGGATTATCAACAGACATTTTGACATTGATTTTATCTCCGGCAACAAGTTTTTTTTGTTTGCGCCAATCTTGAATCAGACGAATCAGTTCGCGGACCAAGCCTTCGGCCTGCAAATCAGAACTTATCGTCGTTTCTAATTGTAGAGGTTCAGCGAGCGTCGAATCACAAATAATTTCTTTGATATTTAATTCATCTTTTATTAAGTCGAGTAAATCTTCTTGGCTGGCAAATAAATTTTCACGCAAAGTTAAACTGGCTAATGGTTGTCGCACCTTGATCCCCGCCGACATCCGCAACTCTAAACCTAAGGTCACAATTTTTCTTACTTCTGACATTTTTTCCGTCAAATCTTGGTCAAAATCTTTTTTAGTTGGCCAAGTGGTCAAATGAACACTCTCGGCTGATTGGTTTTTAGTTAGACGCAAATAAATATCCTCGGCCACAAAAGGCGCGAAAGGGGCCAACACTTTAGCGGTCTCAATCAAAACAAACAATAAAGTATTGTTGGCCTCTTCTCTCACCAAGGTTTCTTCACTGCGAAAACGATCACGCGAACGACGAAGGTACCAATTGGATAAATCATCAATAAAACCATCGAGAGCCCAAATCACTCGGTCCAATTTATAAAGCTCCAACTCACTTTCTACCTTGGCTATCAATTCATTTAAACGCGAGATGATCCAACGATCCAAAACATGATGAGATG
>MHTH01000009.1:0-1621 GCA_001823055.1 Candidatus Vogelbacteria bacterium RIFOXYB1_FULL_42_16 | reverse complement strand
GACATCTTTTGGCCATCTTCCGCTTGAACCATGCCATTAACGACCACATTTTTGAATGGGCTTTTGCCGAACAGCCCGACTCCCAAAACAATCAAAGTGTAAAACCAGCCTCGAGTCTGATCTTGACCCTCGGCGATAAAATCAGCTGGAAAACCTAGGCCAGTTTCAGGATTGAATTCCGGCTGAGCTTGACCCAGAAAATGATTTTGACCATAAGGCATCGAGCCGGATTCAAACCAACAATCAAAAACATCCAGCACTCTTTTCATGTCTCCGCCACAAGCGCAGGACATTTTTACTTCATCAATATATGGTCGATGATAATCCAAATCAAAATTGGCGTTGTGGGGATAAGATTTAAAATTTAATGGTCTAACTTCGGCATTATTCATACCGGTTTCTTTCCAACCGACTTTTTCTAAAGTTCTATTATCAATTCCAGCTGAAGAAAAAACCATTGCCCGTAAAGGTAAACCATGGCTGACAATTAAGATATTTTTGCCAAGATATTTATCTTCCAAATCAAACAAGACGGCCATAACGCGAGCCTTCATTGCCATCACCGTCTCTCCACCATCAGGCGCTTTTTCAATTTTATCTTTTATGGTTGGTAATTCTTTTTCGTACGCGGTCCAACTTTGACCGTCCAACACTCCAACATTTATTTCTCTTAAACCGTCGGCCAACTCAATCGGCACTCCCAACTCTTGAGCTAAAATTTCCGCTGTCTCTTTAGCTCGACGGAACGGTGAAGAAATAACCAGATCAATTTTTTCAGTCTGTAATTTCTTGGCCGTTGCCATAACTTGATTTTTGCCCTCGGTCGTCAAACCATCTTTATTTTCATTTTTAAAACTAATTCGATTATCGAGATTGCTAACAGCTTGGCCATGACGCATTACCCAATAATTATTTTTAACCGATTGACCAGCTTGTTGCAATTCTGCCAGTGAACCAAAAACTTTTTTCTCTTGGCATTGATCACACCGCCAGACCGGTAAAGGCGCGCCCCAATACCGAGTTCGTGAAATCGCCCAATCACGTGCCCCCTCTAGCCATTTACCGAAACGACCCTCTTTGATATTGTCTGGCACCCAATTGACAGTTCGGTTTTCGGCCACCAATTTATCTTTAATCGCCGTCACTTTTACAAACCACGATGAAGTCGCATAATTGAGCAGTGGCGTATCACAGCGCCAACAATGCGGATAGGAGTGAACAATTTTTTCTTTGGCCAAAAGTGCGCCTTTAACAGCCAATAATTTCAAAATTTCAATATCGGTTTTTTGAGGTTCAGCCTTTGGTTTGACCGACAAACCAGCCAAACCATCCCCCATTTCTGGCTTAAAAGTTCCGTTCATAGCAACAGGTTGAACAAAAGGTAAATTTTCTTTCTGACCTAAATTCATATCATCCTCCCCAAAAGCTGGGGCAATATGCACGACCCCCGTACCATCTTCAGTCGTGACAAAATCAGCACCATAAATCTGCCAACCATTGTCGCGATTTTTTAAAGTCTCATCTTTCGAGTAATAATCAAAAACCGGTAGATATTTTTTACCAATTAAATCAGCGCCTTTTAATTCTCCAATAATTTCGAACTTCTCATTCTTAAAAACAT
>MHTH01000008.1:8006-13595 GCA_001823055.1 Candidatus Vogelbacteria bacterium RIFOXYB1_FULL_42_16 | reverse complement strand
CTTTCAGCCGAAATTTTAGCCACCCCTTCTTCGCTCACTGACACCACCCGCCTCTCCGCTCGCCGAGCGACAGTCCGTGAATGATCTAAAATTGCTGACAATTCTGTTCCACCCGCTACAAAAAAAGTTTTGATCGGTGGTAGGGATTTTTCAATCTCACCAATCAATTCTTCCAGCCGACTAATTTTTTCCGGCACCAAGTTTTTGGCAGCCCCAGCCAATTGGGCTTGAATAATGAAAAGATCTTGTTGCAGATCACCAATAACATCGGCAACATCAGCTGAATCAATTTTAAAAGACTGCTCGTACGCTTTAACTTTGCACCAACCAAGCAATGAATTGATTTCATCTAAACAACCCAAGGCTTCGGCAATGGCTGAACTCTTGGACACTCTTTGATCGCAGCCAAAAAGCCCAGTTTTTCCATCATCACCTTTGCCAGTATAAAGTGTCATCCTGTGGAGTATAACACAAATTATTTTTATTTTAAGTCCCAATCAAAACTAAAAAATTAGGCAGAAAAATAGTCGCCTACTCCACAGGACAAGTTTTTAACATAAAAAATCAAAAATGGAAAGAAAAAGCGCCGGCAACCTAAATTGGCTGTTGGCGCTATTTCGATCGACGACGCTAGTTAGCGGCGCCGACCAAGGCGGATGGGTTCGGCCGGCAAAAAGGCGACGCCGGCAAAAAAAGTTTGCTGGCCGGCTTTCGACCGTTTGTGTGGGACTGGTGGCTTGGTTTTGACCGCCAAATCCGGATCAAGACCCCGAGACAAAGCGTCCAAACGCTTGTCCTTAGGTGACCCAAACTCGGCCGCAACAATCCGAATACCGTGCTTGTCCATCAATTTCTCAATAGACAAATTGCCGAAGCGATTCCAGCGGACATTGTTGGCCGCGTCCCGATCGGACACGGCCGTAGTCTGGTCGATGTACTCTACCTTGCCATTTCCCGACCGGTAGAAATACACGTTAAAACACCTTTGTTGTTCGGGCATAAGCACTCCTTTCTTGTTTAAGACCTTAACCTACCTTATATTATATCATATCTAGCTTAAAAAAGCAAGCACAAAAACAGCCCTTATTTTTAGGCTTTTTTAGTCAAAATTTGTGCCCGAGAGAGGACTCGAACCTCCACACCTTACGGCATATCCACCTCAAGGATACGTGTATACCAATTTCACCACTCGGGCATTTTCACTCATCATTATGCCTATTTTGAACTTTTTTTCAATTGAATCTTAAAATCCCCACTTGGAGGTTTCACCTCCAAGTGGGGATTTTATATTTTTAAAAAATTATTCTTTAGTCTCCGCGACTTCTTCGACAACCGTTGGCTCAATCTCAATTCCCTCCACCACCTGCGCCACCAAATCATCTTCATCTTTAGACTTTCGGCCAGTAACTACTCGGCGCATGCGACGACGAATCTCGCGCGCGGCTTTGTCACGAATATAATAAAGTTTGGATCGACGAGTTTTAGCTTCTTTCAAAATTTCAACCTTATCAATATTGGGTGAATATAGAGGAAAAATCTTTTCCATTCCCACGCCCGAAGCCACCCGACGAACAGTAAAAGTTGAGCCGGCTTCTTGGCCATGTTTAGCGGCAATCACCAGACCTTCATAAGCCTGCAGACGAGTTTTGCCTTTTTCCTGAATTTTTTGCCAGACCCGAACAGTCATCCCAGCTTTGAGGCCGAGTTTTTGGCGCTTCGTCATATCAACAGATGAGATCTTAAAATTAGCAGTCATACGGGCGATAGCTTATCACACTAACCCTAGTTTATCAAGGGTATTTTGAAAATCGGCCGGCAGTGGCGCTTGAAAACAAACCGACTCACCGTTCGCCAGACTAATGGCCAAAGAAAAAGCATGGAGGGCCTGACGCCCCATTTCCGGCGAACAATGAGTTTTGGGAGCATAAAGCTGATCACACAAAAGCGGATAATTTAGCGCTTTGAAATGAACGCGAAGTTGATGGGTGCGACCGGTTTTTGGACTAGCTTCGACGTAAGTATGACCGGAAGCAGTTTTTAAAACTGTATAGTCAGTTACCGCCTCGCGCAATGGTCCCGAAGCTTTATGACTCGCCACCCGTTGGCGTGGATCGTGATTACTCCGACCAATCGGCAGATCGATTGTTTGCTTGGCACCAATCTCCACCTTCATCTCCCCCACTAAAATCGCCCGGTAGGTTTTTTGTGCCAAGTGATTTTTAAACTGCTCTTTCAAATACAAAAAAGTGGGTTGATTTTTGGCAACCAATAAAACTCCGCTAGTGTCGCGATCGAGACGATGAATCAGACCGGGTCGGAAATGACCAGCTTTTGGCTTTTCGCTTTTAGGTGATGGCTGATCAAACGACTCACCAACATTTTTGATCTCTGGATAATGTTCCATTAGCCACTCGACTAAAGTATAGGCTGGTTCTCCGCGATCATCATGATGCATCGACAAACCAGTTGGTTTATTCAGAACTAATAGATCTTTGTCTTCAAAAATTATTGGGATGTCTAACATAAAATGTGTGGGCGATGGAGGGCTCGAACCCCCGGCCTCCTCAGTGTAAATGAGGCGCTCTAACCAACTGAGCTAATCGCCCAAATGTGCCCCCGGGAGGAATCGAACCTCCATCAACGGCTTAGAAGTCCGCAGTTCTATCCATTAAACTACAGGGGCAATACCATATCTTATATCACGAAAACCTAGACTTGTCAGTCAAAATTTTCTAGAGTGACGGATCCGCTAATTCTGGTTTGGCAGTTTTCGTTTCTTCAAAAAGATTGAGTGCTTGTTGTAAAGAATTAAAAGTTTTTTCCAAATCACGCTGTTCGGCAATGTCGGTGACTATGTTCAAATCAGCCGATGAAATTTGATCTTTAGTGATTATCAGCCATTGATAAAAAAAGTAGTGAGAAAAAATAATAACAATTTCCAGCACCAGAAAAACCATAATCATAATCCGCCAGTCGTGCCAAGGCCGGAAACAATAACCAGAACGATCCCGATCAAAAAAGCCAGACCAAGAAATTTTTATTTTTTTAAACCAATCACTATTCATATTATTGATGGTAACTTAAAACTTTAAAACCAATTTCCGCTCGCCACTGATCGACTCGCGAACCAGCAGTAGTTATTTTATAAGCGCCACCGGCATCAGACATCGTTGTCGACAAAGATTCCTGATTAACTTTCAACCGATAAGGTAATTTTTCTATCAATTTCAAAAAATGAAGAGCGCGATTAAACGAACCGCTGGCGGTCAAAGCCACATCCAGACTGCCGTCTTTTTCAACAATGCGATTGATCTTGAGCTCTACCCCAGCAGTTTCGGCCACCGCGGTCAGTTGATCGACAAAATCATTGGCAGTATCGGTCGTCACGACCGCCGAAGAAACCAAAGCTTGTTGGTCGAGAGTTGAATCAATAAATCGACTTAAAACAGAATAGCTGATAGTTTTCTCATGATTGTCAGCCATCGTCTGATTTTTCTCTACTCCGACTTGACCCCAAATCAACCAGACCAGAATCCCCCAGCCGACCACCAAAAACAAATCGAGAAGTAAAATCAACCAGAAGGCAGTAGTTTTTGTTTTAATAAAAGAAAAATTCATAAAGATAAAAATGGTAGTTTATTTTTTCAAAACCAATTCCAAGGGGATAGAAAGATTTTTTGCTTCAATTAAAATCGGATGGACGACATCGGCAATTTCTTCCATTTTTTTCAAATTAGAAATATATTCAACGGCAATTTTTCTGGTCGTAGCGGTAATTTGCATTTTTAAAGCCACCTGACCCTTATCGTCGAGACTATACTGTAGAGCTTTAATTTTAATGCCAGCCATTTTTGTTTTAGCTAATTTCTCAAAAATGGCTTCGACAGAAAAATTGTTACTGGTCAGACCTTTCAATAAAGTCAGGTTTTGTCTCAATTCGGACAGCTGATGTTCGTATTGTCCGCGTGATTCTTCCCGATTTTTAACCGCTTCTTGACCGACCGAAGCGCCAAGACCAATTAAAGCAGAGAAATAAAAAGCGCCCAATAAAACCAAACCAGAAAAAATCACCACCATGGTTAGTAGGCCAACGGCAGTGGCCCGACGGTTGTGATAATCGTTACTAATCTTTATTTTCTGTCCAGCTGGTAAAAGATTGATCATGGTTTAATAAATTTCTTCGAAAGATCGCAAACTCAAACCGATCGCGGTGGCATAACGCAAAGATTCTCGCAGTTCTAGCGGTGGTACTCCCAGCTCGGCCGGATAAAAATTTTTCCACGGATTGCCGATTTCCACCGGCAAATCAAAATAGGACTGCAGAAAATCCACCAGACCGGGCAAGACCGATTGTCCGCCACACAAGACGATTCTAGTAATTCGATCTTGGTGCTCGGCCCCCTCTTCCCGACCATGCCAATAATTTATTCTTTGCGTAATCTCATCTTTGATCGCAGTAATCGTGGGCAAAACGGCAAAAAAAGAATCTTTATTTTTATCTGACCGATTCAAACCTAATTCATTTTTCTTTTGTTCCGCTTCGACAATTGAAATGTTTAATTGTCTGGCGACAATCGCAGTCACATCATCGCCACCGATGCCATTGATAATCGAAGTAAACAAAACCTCATTGTGACGAGCAATAAAAAAACCAGCGTGGACTCGACCGATATCGACAATCAAGGCCACTTCTCGACTACCCCGAGTCAATAACGATCGAGACATCGCTAAAGCTTCGATTTCAAAAGCCACCGGAGAAATTTTGGTTCCAGCAAAAACTGCCAAATATTCATCAACAATGTCTTTTGGCAAAACTGAAACCACTACAGATATCTCCTGACTTTTTTTATCGGTCTTGATCAAATCATAATCAAAAACAATACTATCCGGTGGCAGGGGTACGTATTCTTCCAACTGAAAAGCGATTGCTGTGCGGATTTCACTTTTTTTCATCGCCGGTAAAGATAGCTGGAGGGTATAAGCGCGATCTTCCGGCAAAGACACGATGGCTTTGGTAAAACCGTATTTTTTGGCCAGACTATTAATAATAGTTTTGACCTTATCCGCTTGAACAATCCGACCACCCTCGACGACACCAGCCGGTAATTCGATATTTTCCCAAAGACCATCAATTAGTAAACCATTTTTTTCTATTAATTGAAAAAATTTAAATGACCGATCAGAAATATCAATCCCGACCGCCGACATTTGCAAAGCTTGAGGCGCCGGAAACATCCCAAAAAAACGTTTGGATTTCATTAATAAAATTATAATCCAAAAATCATTTTAAAGAAACAAAAGAAACAAATTAACTTTGTCGATCAAGATAACGTTGCAGGATAAGGGCGGCGGCACGAGCGTCCAACTCCTTGTTACGCGGAGAAATTTGACCGGCCAAGACACTGGTCAGAGCTTCATTTTCAAAATTAAGTGGCAAACCGGTTTTCGTCGCCAATTGATCACAAAAATTTTTAGCGTCAACAGCAATCGGATTATTTTGACCAGAAAAATCTAGTGATAAACCGCAAACAATCGAATCAATTTTTTCTTGTTGACAAATTTTAACCACCTCGGCCAGCAAATTTTTAT